>CAWKYX010000069.1:0-14546 GCA_963854265.1 Acidimicrobiia bacterium | reverse complement strand
GAATGACCCAACGCGCCAGGAGGGTCACCAGGATCAGCGTGGTCAACGTCAAGATCAGTCGTAGCCGTCGCCGGCCGCGCAGGCGAAGCACTTCGATACGCCGCGCCTGCAGCCGCGGGTCGATACTAAGAACAGTCATCGGGAACCCCTCGGATCAAACATCGTCTTCGTGACGTCCGTGTGAAATCCCAGGAGGCGGGTCTCAACCCGGAGGCCAATCCCCGTCTCCGCCTCGACGCTGTCGATAACCGCAGCCATGAGCGCGACCACGTCACTGGCCAACCCATCCGGGTCGACTTGAATGAAGTTGGCGTGTTTCTCGGACACTTCGGCACTACCGATTCGGAATCCCTTGAGGCCCGCAGCATCGATGAGCCGCCCAGCTGAATCTCCTGGAGGGTTCGTGAAGACCGACCCGGCATTTTGGCCACCTGGCTGGTTCTCTCTGCGCCAACGGACGATGTCGCTCAAGAGCACCTCCGCGCTCGCAGGATCACCCTCGGCCAGCTGCAGCTCCGCAGAGACGACCAGCTGGCTGGCCGCAATAGCGCTCGCTCGGTAACCAAACTCGAGGGCATCGGGCCCGAGATCAAGCACCGTGGCTCGAGCCAGGTCCACGACACGCGCAGAAACAACAGAGGCCGCCATGTCGGAGCCGTGACCGCCGGCGTTCATCCGAACCGCCCCGCCGACAGACCCAGGAACGCCGACCGCCCATTCGAATCCCGTCAGACCAAGCGCTGCAGTCCGGCGCGCCGCAACGGGCAACGACGTAGCGCCGCCAACGCGGACCCGAGCGCTGCCCAAGTCTTCGATCTCGACGAACGGTTCACCCAACCGGACAACGAGTCCGGCAAATCCCCGATCCGAGATCAAGAGGTTCGACCCTCGCCCGAGGATGGCCACTGGCAGCGAGAGCTGGCCGGTGACCGCGATCAAGGCCGCGAGATCCGCCGACGATTCAACCTCCACGAAGAGTCGCGCTCGACCACCAACGCGGTAGGTCGTGAGCGCTCCGACGTTCTCGTCTGTCCGCAGGACCGAATCGGAGAGAACCTCCCGTAGCGCC
Source organism: Acidimicrobiia bacterium (assembly GCA_963854265.1). Classification (GTDB taxonomy): domain Bacteria; phylum Actinomycetota; class Acidimicrobiia; order Acidimicrobiales; family UBA8592; genus CAWKYX01. Next base: position 13,477 of record CAWKYX010000069.1, on the reverse strand, counting down.
GCAGCAACGGCGTCGACTTCGCGGGGCGACGGCGGCGCGCCTTGGATGGTCATCAACGCAGCAACATCTCATCTGGGAGGGTGGTCAGATCGCCTGCACCAAGGGTGAGGCACAGGTCGCCGGGACGAAGACGATCTGTGAGGTATTTCCGAAGATCCTCGCGATTAGGGATGTAGGCAAGATCGCGGCAGCCGTCGGCATCCAGTACCGCATCCACAATCAGCTTGGCGTTGACTCCTGGGATAGGGACCTCCCCTGCCGCATAGACGTCGGTGATGACCACCAGGGATGCTTTGTCGAAGCTTGATGCAAAATCACGCCAGAGATCACCGGTCCGTGAGTATCGATGCGGCTGGAAGACACACACCACGCGGGCCCATTCGCCGTGGCCGGCCGCCTCGAGCGCGGCCTCCACCTCGGTTGGGAGATGGGCGTAGTCGTCGATGAACGTGACCCCATCGCGTTCGCCGCGGAGCTGGAATCGCCGAGCAACGCCACCAAAGCGACCAAGAGCGCGACGGGCTGCGTCGACATCGGCGCCCAGCTGAAGCGCCATGACCGTTGCTGCGGTGGCGTTGCGCACATTGTGAAGGCCTGGCGTGGCCAACTCGAAAGCTCCAAGCGGCCCGTCCGGACCGGTGATTGAGAACGCAGCCGAGGTGCGTTTACCGACGTAGTCATTAATCACCCAGTCGGCCCGCTGATCGGTGCCGTAGGTGATGATGTTGGACCCACCAGCGAGCGCTGTAGCGCCTGGGTCATCCAGGCAGACGACGACCGGGCCCGAGACCGCCTCGCCGAAGTCGCGGAAAGCGTCAGTCAGCGCAGCCTCAGAGCCGTAGTGCGAGAGGTGATCGGGCTCGACGCTGGTGATGATCGCCGCAGCGCTGTCGAGCGCTAAAAAAGTGCCATCGCTCTCATCGGCCTCGACAATGAACCAACCATCAACTTCAGACCAGACCGCCCCGGATCCAATCTCGTTCAGTTCGCCGCCGATGATAAACGATGGCTCAAGGCCGGCCTCTCGCATGATCACCGCCAGCATTGACGATGTGGTGGTCTTGCCATGGGTCCCGGCCACGCTGATCGAGCTGCGGACCCGGGAGATGGCAGAGAGAATGTCGGCGCGGCTGACCACAGGGATGGATCGTTCGGTCGCGACACGGACCTCGGGATTGGACGAGGGAACGGCCGTGGATCGAGTCACGAGGTCAACGTCGCTCACGTTGTCGGCGCTGTGCCCGACAACGGCGGTTACCCCTTCAGCCCGAAGGCGATCAAGACCAGGCGATGGCTTCAGGTCGCTGCCTGATACCTCGTGGCCCATAGACGCGAGCACCGAGGCGATAGCGCGCATCCCCGCACCGCCAACGCCGACTACGTGAATCTTGAGTTTGGCTGACAAGTCGATTGGTGCAGGCACGGCTGTTTGGCTCCGCTCGCTATTGGACCGACCTTCGGGGTCGGATGGTGTTGGGTAACTCACGCCGCGTGCTCTTCCAACAAGATGGCCACCTGCTCAGCGGCATCGGGGCGCCCAACGCTGCGAGCGGCATGACCCATCGTGTCCAAAATGACAGGGTCGCTGAGAAGCTCATCGACCATCGAGGCCATCTCGCCACCGCCGAAGTCGACATCGCGGATCAGTCGCGCCGCTCCCACATCGACCAACGCCTGCGCATTCGCGGTCTGGTGATCACCGGGCGCCCCCGGGAGCGGAATCAAAACGGAGGGCACGCCGACGATGGCAATCTCCGATGTTGTGGACGCACCAGCGCGGGAAAGAACGACATCGGCGGCTGCAAACACGGCCGGCATATCCGCCTCGTAGCGAACGGCCTGATACTGCAGCGCGCCGCCGAGCGACGCGCGACGCGGGGCGAGAATGTCCCAGTCTCGTTCGCCGATGATGTGGCGCAGACAGATGTCGTCTCGCTCGGCCCAGTGCTCGGCGGCGTCCAGCGCAGCCTCGTTGAGGCGCAACGCACCGAGCGACCCTCCGGTCACGACCACAAGACCCCGACCGGGCTCTACGCCGAGTCGGGCTCGGGCATCAGCACGTTGTGTCTGCCGATCGACGGCCAGCATCTCGGTGCGGACTGGGTTCCCGGTCAACACGGCATGAGGCAGCGGCGTGTTCGGAAATGAAACGGCTGCGGCCCGCGCCCACCGTCCGATCAAACGGTTCGCGGCGCCGGGCACGGCATTCTGCTCGTGGATGACAACCGGGATGCGACGGATCCGTGCACCTATGGCACACGGAATCGCTGCGAAGCCACCCAGCGACAAGACGACGGCCGGTCGCTCGCGGCCCAACAAGCGGAGCCCGACGCCAACCCCACGAATGAGGCTCGCACCTGCTTTCACCGCGCCGAATGACAACTGGCGAGGGATCCCTCGACCAGGAACAGTCATGAGTTCGAAGCCCGCGGCCGGGACAAGTTCACGTTCAATGCCGTGCTCGCTTCCGACATAGAGAATCGACGAAGCGTCATGGCCGCGATCAACAAGCGCGCGAGCAACGGCGAGGCCGGGATGCACATGGCCAGCCGTCCCGCCACCGGCAATAACAGCGAATCGCCCCATCACGCGCGTCCCTGGCGCCCGATGTTGAGCAGGACACCGACCGATGCCATACCCACAAGAAGCGAGGTCCCCCCGAACGACACGAAAGGCAGCGGCACCCCGGTGATGGGCAGGACACCCACGACGGCGCCCACGTTGACGACCGCCTGCAGAATCATCCAGACGACAATCCCGACGGCGACGAGCATCCCGAAACGATCCGGAGCCCGGAGCGCGATGCGGATGCCGACGACGGCCAACGACGCGAAGAGCCCCAGAACCATGACCGAACCAACGAATCCCATCTCTTCGCCGACGACGGCATAGATGAAGTCGGTGTGAGCCTCGGGGAGATAGCCCCACTTGGCCCGACCCTCGCCGATCCCCACACCCGTCAGTCCACCGTTGGCGACTCCGACCTGAGACTGGATCGTTTGATAGCCGGTGTTGAGCGGGTCATCCCAGGGGTCAAGGAATGCCAGTAGCCGGTCGCGCCGGTAGTCAGCCGTCATTGCCAAGGTGAGTGCCACGCCGCCACCGGCGGTGCTGGCGCCGAGTAACGGCCCCAGGGCCACGCCTCCGGCGAACAGGACCCCAACGGTGATCCCGCCGGTAACGATGACCGTACCGAGATCAGGCTGCATGAGAACCAAGAGCCCGAAACCCGAGAACACGATGAGAACGGGAACCAGCGTCTGACTCGCCAGGTGGAGTGCGTGATCGCGCTTGGCGAGAAGGTCGGCAGTGTAGAGGACCATCGCGATCTTGAGGAGTTCGGTTGGCTGAAACGCGATCGGACCGACACCGATCCATCGGGTCGCGCCCTTAGCCTCGGTGCCAATGCCAGGCACCAGCACCGCCATCAACAAGATGATCGTGCCACCGAGCGCAAGGGGTACGAGTCGACGCAGGAACCGATAGTCAACAAGCCGGAATATCAGCAACGCGACCGTCCCCAGGGCAATCCAAGTGCCCTGACGGCGGAAATGGTACCACGTGTCGGTGCCGTCATAGAGCGAGCTGACACTCGATGCCGACAGCACCATGGCCAGACCCAGAAGGTTCAGGGCAACGACAACAACAACAACAACGACCTGGCCCGTGCCCCATCTCCCATCCTGTTGGGCTTGGGGCGTCCGCATTGTTGGCGAGACCGCAGCCTTCAGCGACCGCAGGAATGTCGGGGCGCTCGGTCCTGATATTGCCGTCATGAGGAAACCACATCTCCTTGAGCCAGCAACTCGCCGACGAGACGCATGAAATCGTCACCGCGGACGCCGTAGTTCGCATACCAGTCATAAGACGTGCAAGCCGGCGACAACACGACTACATCACCGCTGCGGGCAAGGTCGCCGGCGCCGCGCACTGCGTCTTCCATCGAGGGTGCGGACACAACAGGCACCAGGCCATCAAAGACATCGGCGATCTCGGGAGCAGCTTCGCCAATGGCCACCACCGCGCGGAGGCGCGACGCAAGCGAACGCAACGGTGTCAGATCGACGCCCTTGTTGCGGCCTCCGGCGATCAATACTGCGGAATCGAATCCGCCGACCCCAGCCATCACCGCATGCGGGGTCGTGGCCTTCGAATCGTTATACCAACGAATGCCCGCCTGGTCAGCGACCAACTGCACCCGATGTTCGAGTCCTCCAAAGGACTCGAGGACCTCGCGAACCGCACTGTGCTCCGCCCCGGCGGCGATAGCAGTAGCAGCTGCAGCGAGTGCGTTGGAGATGTCGTGGGGCAACGATCGGGCCAGATCGCTGACGGCGCAGATGAGCTCACCGGCGATGATCAGTTGACCATCGGCCACACGAGCTGTCGCGGTGCTGCCACCAAAGGTGATGTCACTGTCTCGGCCGGGAAGACTCGCCATGACGATGGGGTCCTCGGCATTTCCAATGGCCAGCCCAGCGTTGGACTGGTTCGCCCAAATACGTGCTTTCGCCGACTCATAGGCTGTCAGCGACGCGTGAACATCGAGATGGTCGGGCTCCAGGTTGAGCCACGTACCGACGAGCGGAGCGAATCGGCTGGAATGGCCTAGGCGAAACGACGAAGCCTCGACCACAAACACTTCTGGTTCGTGATCGTCAATAGCGGTCACGAGTGGAACTTCCATGTTGCCCGCCATGACGGCGTTGATCCCCGAGCCGACAAGCATCTCGGTCACCATGGTGGTGACCGTCGTCTTCCCGTTGGTTCCCGTAATGGCCACCAGCGGGCGGTGGTCCCACTCCGCGGCGAGATCGAACTCGCTGACGATCGCTCGCCCGAGCTCCGTCGCGACACCGAACAGCGAGTGGTGGTCGGGCAACCCGGGGGTAGGAACCACGTGCGTCGCAGCGGCAACGGCGGCCGTCAAGGCATCATTGTCGGGGCACGCGATCAGTTCGACGCCGAGCTGGACAGCATGAGCGGAAGCTGCTTCACCTGGACGATCGTCGACAACACGGGCGGCTATCGACCGGGCACACAAGGCGGTAGCGACGGCTTGGCCGTGCAGACCGTAGCCAACAATCAGGACCCGAGAATCTTGGGTGACGGGGTCTGTCGTCGGGGTCACGGTGCCAACCCCTCGGTGAGGTTGGTGACCTCGACAAAGTCGGCGTAGAAGATCCCCAGCGCGACCGCGGTCAAGAAGCCGGCAATGATCCAGAACCGGATGATTACCGTCGTCTCAGGCCATCCGAGCAATTCGAAGTGATGGTGAAACGGTGCCATCCGGAATACACGCTTGCCGGTCGACTTGAACGCTCCGATCTGAATGATCACCGACAGCGTCTCCAACACGAACAGCCCGCCCACGATTGGCAGCAGGAGGTGGGTGTTCAACGCCAGGGCCAGACACGCCAGACCGGTGCCGATCGCCAATGAGCCCGTGTCTCCCATGAATATTTGCGCGGGAGCGGCGTTCCACCACAAGAACCCGACGCAGGCGCCCAGCATGGCGACCGACACGACCGCGAGGTCGAGCGCATGGTCCACCTGGTAGATGCTCGGGTTACGAAAGGCCCAGAAGGCAATAACGGTAAACGCGCTGAAGGAGAGTGTCGCAGAACCTGCCGCCAGGCCATCGAGGCCATCGGTCAGGTTCACGGCATTGGACGTTGCCAGAATCAACAACACCGCCCAGAACACCCAGCCGACCGGACCAAGATCGATGTTCAAGGAGTCCCATCGAGTGAAGCCAACAGTGGTTTGGATATCGGTGAGGGTCACCATCAAGATGGCGAAGCCGAAAGCGACGGTCAAGAGTCCAAGAGCCTTTGCGCGCTTGTTGAGCCCGAGGTTCCGCTCGCGCGACACCTTGATGCCGTCATCGACGAATCCAACGAGGCCGGCCCCGGCGATGGCCAGCATCACGAAGATTCCAGTGCGGGTGAAAATGCCGTCGTGGAGCAGGTCGCTGACCACGTAGCCAATCATTCCCCCACCCACGATGGCTGCTCCACCCATCGTCGGGGTGCCCGCTTTGGTCTGGTGACCGTCAGGCCCGTCATCGCGAATCGGTTGGCCGATCCGGTGACTTGTCAGCCACTCGATGAGGAACTTCGTACCGACGAGTGACACAGCTCCGCCGAGCGCGGCAGCGATCAACAATCGAATCATCGAGTGCCTCCGCCAACCAGCTCGCGAACGACTGCTCGGTCATCAAACGCAAAGACGTCGTCGCCGATTGTTTGGGTCCGCTCGTGACCCTTCCCCGCCACCACGATCACACCGTTCGCTCCATAGGAGACGATCGCCATCGAGATTGCGGCACGACGATCGAGCTCGACGTGAACACAGGAGAGGTCATCGATCCCGGCGAGAATCTCGTCAACGATTGCCTGAGGCGCCTCTGACCGCGGGTTGTCCGAGGTCACGATCACGCGGTCGGCGCCTGCAGCAGCAGCGGCGCCCATCAACGGGCGTTTCTCGCGGTCACGGTCTCCGCCGGCGCCGAACACTATGCAGACCACGGCCTCGGGATCGATCTCATGTACCGACCGGAGGACCTGCTCGATTCCCGCTGGTGTGTGGGAGTAGTCGACGATGACGGTTGCCATCGTCTCGTCGCCGTGCAGTACGACCTCGAACCGGCCCGCAACTTGCCCGGCCGCGCTGAGCCCAGCGGCGATCGAGCCGTCGTCGATGCCCAATAGCCGAACGGCTTCGGCTGCGGCTACGGCGTTCTCCATGTTGAACAACCCTGGCAGCGCCAGGGTGACGCGATGGCCGCGCCAGGTGAACTCGGACCCTGACATCGTGACCTCGACGTCCTCGAGCAGGGCGCGTGAATACCCCGTGGCGGGCACGTCGAGCGATTCGATCAGCGCTGCACCCCTTGGGTCGTCGGTATTGATGACGGCGACGTCCACGAGCCCGGCACGAAACAGGCTCGACTTCGCCTCGAAGTACTCATCGAGCGTGCCGTGATAGTCAAGGTGATCGGGGCTCAGGTTCGTGAACACTCCGACGTCGATGTTCATGCCTGTCACGCGCCCCTGGACCAACGCATGTGACGAGACCTCGATGGCAACTGCTCGGATGCCCTCGTCGACCATTGCCCGCAGCGATCCCTGAAGGTGGGGCGCCTCAGGGGTCGTACGCGCTCCGCTGAGGGTTCCCAACAGGCCACAGGGAACCCCGGTGTGATCCAGGATGGCTTTGACCAGGTGAGCCGTTGTTGTCTTCCCGTTCGTGCCGGTGATGCCAATCACTTGAAGCTCGCGGCTGGGGTCGCCAAAGAACATGTTGGAGATGTGCGCCATGGCCGAGCGAACATCAGTCACCCGGACCTGCGGGACCGGCATATCCAACCAACGGTCGACAACCAGCGCAACAGCGCCGGCTTCGATCGCTTTGCTCGCGAAGTTGTGACCATCGGTGACATCGCCGGGTACGCAGAGAAAGAGGTCTCCGGACTGCACCCCGCGTGAGTCCAGCCTCATCGATGCGATGCTGGGGTCGCCAGCATCGGGACTGATCTCCCAGCCCAGGTCGGGGGCTCGGTGCAAAGAACCGGCGATGAGTTCGGAGAGGAGCACTACCGGCCCTTTTCGCTGGCACCAACGGCAGCTTCATCGGCCGGGTTTCGCAGGCCGGCATCGTCGGGCAACACAGCTTGGTCCGAGCGGCGGGGCTGTGTTGGTTCGAGCACCACGTCGTGGCCCGGCGCCACTTGGAAATGACGCAGCGTCCAGCCTGCGAGTTCACCAAAGAGTGGAGCGGCAACGCGGCTGGCATAAATCTCAGATGTGGGCTCATCGAGGATCACAATCATGGAATAGGCAGGCGCGTCAGCTGGGAAGAACCCCGCAACTGTGGCGACGTGGCGGACGTTGCCCTCTGCGTCGCGGTAGCCACCAGACTCCTGAGCCTTTCGAGCGGTTCCCGTTTTCGCGGCAATGTCATAGCCCGGCACTTGCGCTCGTTGCGCTGTTCCTTGTGAGGCCACCTGGGTCAACATCTCGGTCACCGACGATGCTGTCGCTGCATCGATGACCCGTCGGGTGGCAGATGTCTGGACCACAGAGTCGCCGCTGGAGTCCCGAATCGTCGAGACGAGGCGTGGGGCAACGTAGAGGCCTTGGTTGGCAATCGTGTTGTACGCCATCAGGACCTGGAGGGGCGTGACGGCGATGCTTTGTCCAAGCGAGATGCTGGCGTAGTCGGTCCCTGACCACTCGTCGTAGTCAGCCAACAGACCTGCAGATTCTCCGGGAAACCCCAAACCGGTTTCGGTCCCGAAACCGAAGTCTCGGAGGTAGGCATCAAGATTGGCGCCGCCGAGTTCGCCGGCGAACACCACAGTTCCTGTGTTGGACGAGCGCACCAAGATTTCGGTCGCCGTCATGACCTTCGGCTCATATATCGCGTCATCAGAGAACGTCTGGTCGTAAACCTCAATCTCGCTCGAGATAAGACGAGTCGACTCGGGCGTCGCCAAGCCCTCGTTGAGAACAGCGGAGAAGGTGACCGCCTTCATCACGGATGCGGGTTCGTAGACCCAGGTGACGGCTCGGTTATCGGCTGTGGCACCGACGTTGCCTTCTTCGTCGCGCCCGATCGAGGCCATAGCCACGATGTCGCCGGTCGCAGGTTCGCTGATGATGATGATCCCACCCCGTGCGCCAGACGTGACGATGTGTTCGGCCAGGGCTTGTTCGACTTCGAACTGCAGCGCACGATCAATCGTCAAGACGAGATCTGCACCGTCGATTGCCGGCCGGCGCTCGCGTTCGCCCTCAGGGATCGTTCGGCCGTTCAACCCTCGCTCGGAGATCAGCTCGCCGGGGACACCTGCCAGCGCAGCGTCGTATTGCGACTCGATGCCCGACCAGGCCGCATTGTCATACCCGACGAAGCCGAGGACGCCGCGAGCCAATAGCTCTCCCGCTGGATGGAAGCGCTCCGGCTCCTCGCCGATGAAGACACCGTCGAGGTCGAGGTCTCGAACTGCAGAAGCGATCGCCTCGGTCGTCTGGCGCTCGAGGTACACAAAGCGGCCCGGGCTGGCCAAAGCTGCTTCGACGTCCGCCACGTCTTGGCCGAGGACGGGCGCCAATACCAGCGCCTCGGCGGCGGGGTCGGTGACAAGAAGCGGGTCCGTGTAGATGATGGGCGTGTTCAGGCTGATGGCCAGCTCTTCGCCGTTACGGTCAAAGATGTCGCCGCGTTCACCAGGCAGAAGTTCGGTGATCAGGCGTTGATCCTCTCCCCAGGCCACGTAGCGGTCGCGGTCGACCACCTGGATACGGAGGAGCTGCCCAATTAGTCCCACCAGGACCAAGCCAAAGAGGCCAATCATCGCGGCGATCCGACGGCGGGGATCGAAGGTGGGTGCTGGTGACGGCGACGTCACTCGCTGCCTTCAGGGTGCAATGTAGCCGCGCTGATCGGCTCCAGATACAGGACCGTTTCTGGCTCAATCATGCCCAGGTTGATGGTCGCTTTGGCCCGAATCCGCTCGGGCGCCTCGAGCTCGGCCACTTGAAGCCTGAGCCGCTGATTGACACGACTCGCGTCATCGATCTGCGCATCGAGATCATCGAGCGTGCTCTGGTTTCGTACGATCAACGCTTGGAACCCCACGAGACCGAACAACAGAATGAGCGCCAGAATGGAGACGACGACCGTCGTGATCCGCCACCCGCGACGCTCTCGCTCGACGGCAGCAATTTTGGGTTGAGGACGGCGATCATGCTTCGGGACGGCATTTACGCGAGAGGCGGTCATGAGGAGCGCGCCAGTCGTTCGAATGAACGCAACCGAGCCGGCGACGACCGTGGGTTCTGTTCGAGCTCGGCGTCTGATGGCGTCCGGCCCGGGCGGTGCAGCAGTGCTATGTCACCGACAGGTCCCTCTGTGACCAAAGCAGCGGGCGTCGCATTGGCTCCGAGGCCGGCCGCAGCGCGCAATGTCCGCTTGACGATGCGATCCTCGCCGGAATGATATGACAGCACAGCGCCGCGCCCGCCTGGTGCGAGGCGTTCAATGGCTGCTTCGAGCGCAGGCGCCAAAACGTCGAGTTCCAGGTTCACCGCGATCCGCAGGGCCTGAAACGTGCGACGAGCAGGGTGTCCCGGCGACCGGCGAGAGGCAGCCGGCATAGCTTCCATCACTACTTCGGCCAGGCGAGCGGTTGTCGTGTGAGGTCGCTGCGCGACGATGGCCGCGGCGAGCCGTCGGGCGTGGCGTTCGTCGCCGTAGGTCCGCAGGATAAAGGCGAGGTCACCTCCGTCGGCTTCATTCACCAACTCGGCGGCGGTCTGACCCCGACTCTGGTCCATCCGCATATCAAGTGGGCCGTCGTTGCGGAAGCTGAAACCACGTTCGCCGACATCGAGTTGATGCGATGACACTCCGAGGTCGAACAAGATGCCCGTGATCTCGCCGATGCCAAGGTCATCGAGCGCCTGCGCAATACCGTCGAAGCGCGTGTGGCAGAGGTCCACGCGCGCTTCATGGGGCTCGAGCCTGCGGGCTGCGGCCGCCAGCGCATCGCGGTCCTGGTCGAGTCCAACCAAGCGCACAGACGCGTGCGCATCGAGGATGGCACTGGCGTGTCCTGCGCCACCAAGGGTTGCGTCCACGATCACGCCGTCCACGACGGGTTCGAAGACGTCGAGAATCTCGGCAAGCATCACTGGTTCGTGGGAAAACGCGGCGGGGTCAGTCATAGCGCTCGGTTGGCTCCCAGGCGGGCCGGTCGGCAAAAGACGATCGGCGACCGACACAAGTGTCAGTCGCCGATCTTGGGAGGGACCCAAGAACCGCAGGGGTGCGGTTCTGGGACGGTGGCAGTTCTCGCTGTTCGGCAGTCCTCCGGCCAACAGGCGCACGTCGGGATTTCTCCCCGATCGAGCTAGATGGCAAGCGGGCAGGGTAGGGGCCTTCCATCTTGTCAACCGGGAGACTGCCCAAAAGCGAGTCACTGCACTCCTTTGTCATGTATGTGTCCTTGTCAGATCGTTGTTGTGTTCCTCCTACGGCGCGGCTGGTCAGCTCGTGCGAGCTGGGCGAGTGGCGTCACAGCCACATGCCTTCGTCAAGTCCTTCATCTGTCGCACGCTCCACGGCCGCCCACGCTGATGCATTCCAGATTTCTGCTCGATCGACGACGCCGATCAGCACGATTTCTCGATCCAGTTCTGCTTGCTCGCGAAGCTTCGGGGGAATCGCCAATCGCCCCTGGGCATCGGTCTTGACCTCGCTGATGCTTGCTGCCCAGCGTCGTTGTTCGTTTGGCGTCACTTCGCCGGATTGCACACGGTCTTTGAGTCGATCCGCCACCCGCTGAATCTCGTCGGGTGGAAAGAGCATGAGGCACGGTTGGGACCCTGACCTCGCCAGAAACGCCGTGTCGACGAGGTAGCGCCGAAACAACGGCGGGAGCGACAGTCGCCCCTTCTCGTCGAGCAGTCGCTCGTGCTCTCCCGTGAACACTGTCAGTCATTCCCCTCGGTACTCTCATTGCCTCCATCACACTCCACTTTAAACCACCTCACTCCACAAAGTCAACGACCTTCGGGAACTTTTTTGCGCGTCGTTGCAGGTCAACACGAATTTCGCGCGCTGATCTGCGAAAACGGGTGCTCAGGGGCCGGATCCCCTTTCCCTCCACTTGCTAGGGCGACGCCCGTCGCCAACACAGCCACACCAAGATCAACAGAGCCCCACGAAGCAACGCAGCCTTCAACGGCCGGCGACGAGCCGTGGGATATCGGTTGCGTCAGTGCGCGGCGATTTCGGACAAGAACGCGGCCACAACGGCTTGCGCTGTGCCGCCGATACCACAGCCGGCGAGACGGATCCGCTCGGCGTCAACATCGTTCAGCGGCTTGAGGAGGTCCAACAACATGGCGCCATCCCAATGCAGCAAGCAAGCGCATTGCATGCGCACCCAGTGCCGCGTTCGGCGCTGAGATACCCCGACAACTTTGCGGCCGCCCAGGAGGAGCTCGCCTGGAGCGCGGCCCACAAAGCAGGCGACACGAGCCAGCGAATCTCGGCCCATGGGGGCCTGGTGCATTTCGGCCTCATGGCCAAGTGCAGCCAATACTCGACACCAGACCTCGCCCAGCCAAAGCGCCCCGAGCCCGACGTCGTCTTGCCAGAGTGGATCTTCTCGTCCAATGACAACATCGATCCAGACCACATCGGCAGCGCCCACCAGCACCGCTCCCCCGCCGCTGCGCCGCTGTACGACGTCGATCCCGCGGCGACCGGCCCTCTCGAGGTCCACGTCGTCCACCTGTTGAGAGCTCCCGAGCACCAGGGCCTTGTCGGTCGCCTCTATGACCCAGACTGCGGGCCCAGCATCGATCCCGACCTCGCGGCCATGGACCTCGGCAGCGGTTGCGACCAAGTGTTCGACGGACCAACGGCCGGCGGTGCTACTCCTCACGGAGATCGTCGCTGATCGAGATGTTGCGACGACCAAGCGATGACTGGCCCGGGTTGTCGCTCACGCGGTGAGGCGTTCCGGCAAGTAGGGCTCCCATGAGTTGGGGACCTCCGTAACAGCAAATGTGACCCACGCACCCGATGGAGGCTCGATGGGTGGACGCGCCAATCGCATGCTGGTGTCGGCCAGCAATTGGTCACGCTTCTTGGCGTTGCAATCCCGACATGCGGCCACCACGTTTTCCCAGACGTGTTGCCCACCACGGCTCTTGGGGAAGACGTGGTCGATGCTCTCGGCCCGAGCGCCGCAGTACTGACAACAGTGCTCGTCGCGGGCAAACACGCCTCGACGGCTCAGCGCGGACCGGCGTCCGAACGGGACCCGAACGAAGTACCGCAGCCGCACCACGCTGGGCACGTCCAATGAGATCCGCTCGGATCGCAGCATTTCGTCAGTCGTATGGACGACATCGGCCTTGCCCGTCAAGACCAGGACGCAGGCGCGTCGAGCCGACACCACGCTGAGCGGCTCAAACGATGCATTCAGTACGAGTGCCCGGGCCATGGAGCACAAAGGTAGCCCTCAGCGGGACCTCTCGTCCCTGGGATTTCGACCCGAGGTGTCTGGCGTTACTCATGCCGTCAGCGCCGGCCACCCGCGACACCATCGCAGATAGGTCACCAGATCGGCAGGCTCGATGGCCCGGTCCGGATCGCCGTAAGCGGTCACCATTCTGAAGCGCAAGTAACCCTGGCCAGGCAGCGGCAGGAACGGCGCACGGCGCCACCACTGTCGACGGCGAAGCCGCCACATCTGTCGGACGCCGGTCAGCCATAGGGAGGGGTGAGCCAACACAACCAGCCCCGCACGCAGCATCCAGCGAACATTCACCCCAGGATCGTAGCGCCCGACCTTTACGGTGGCCCGCTCCCGACCTTTACGGTGGCCCGCTCCCGACCTTTACGGTGGCCCGCTCCCGACCTTTGCGGTGGCCCGCGCCCGACCTTTGCGGTGGCC
>CAWKYX010000068.1:0-14580 GCA_963854265.1 Acidimicrobiia bacterium | reverse complement strand
TGGCCTTGGCGCGTTTTGGCGATTGGAAGGCCAACGGAAGGCAGGATACGCCACGGCGACGGTCGGCCTGGGTTGGTTCATCGTTGCCGTCCTCTTAATCCAGCCGGCATACGCTGGTGGCGATTTCCCCCACGTCGAGGCCTTCAGCGCCTACGGAGGTGACAACCCATTCTCGATCCTGTGGGGAGTCATCACGAGCCCCGTGCGGTTCGTCCAGGAAGTGTTTTCTCAGGCGAACTTCCAAACGGTCGTGACCCTTCTCGCGCCTGTGCTGTTCCTTCCCGTTGCGGCACCCCGGTACCTATTGCCGGCTGTCCCGCTCTTTTGCCTCTACCTCGTCGCCGACGTGCCCTCAGGCACGCTGGAAGAAGCTGGGCAACTCATCCCCATCACGGCGTTCGTTTTTGTCGCCCTGGTGTTCGGCATTGCGAAGACTGGCCGAGTCATTGTGCAACGAGTCAACCTCGACCGTCGCCTCATCGGAGCGCTCGTGTTGACTGCAGCGGTTTTCTTCGCCCGCGACGCCATCACCTCACCGTATGAAGAGCCCTGGGCGTGGGGACGACAGGACGCCGTCGACGAGGGACGACTCCAGGCCGCAGACTTGATCCCCGATGAAGCGGTCGTCCGAGCCGGGCCAAAGGTCCTCCCGCTGATCACCGAACGCGCCGGCCTGTTCCCACTGGTGTTGCCCGACAGTCCTGGAGCAGACGCAACAACGTTGGCCGACGAATCGGCAGAACAGGTCGACTGGATCGTCCTGGATTTGTCCGAGGTCCCCAGTTGGAGCGCGGGCAACGAGATCGCTGACCGGCAGTTCTGTCAGCAGTTAGTAGCCAAGGGCTGGGTGCCCGTTGCCCGACAGGGAGGCGTCGAGGTATATACCTTCGAAGGCATCGCTGCGATCGCCGGCCTTGAAGTCGCAGCACGCAGCGACGAAGGCGTGTGTTAGACCCAACACCGATTACGTCGGCTCAACCCGACCTCGATCAGGGGCATCTCGTCACGCCTGCGCCTCGACGTGGCCGTTACTCAGAAGGGCCTCACGGATCTCGGCCGCAGTCTTCGCCAGCTCGCCATGATCTACCTCTGTAGCCGCGCTGGTCAGGTCGAAATTGCCCATCGTGTCAATAGGAATGACATGGACGTGGACATGGGGGACCTCGAAACCGGCCACCAAGAGACCGACTCGGGCCGGCTTGTACAGCTCTTGCTGCACGGTGGCGACGTGGTGTGCCACGGCCATCAAATGTTGGTTGAGGCTTGTTGGGAGTTCTACCCAGTGGTCGACCTCGTATCGAGGCACAACCAGCGCGTGGCCCCGATTCGTCGGGTTGATCGACAAAAACGCGACCGCTTGGTCGTCTTTCCAGAGGAAGTGCCCGGGGAGGTCACCGTTGATGATCATCGTGAACACGGAAGCCATAGCTTGATCGTAGTGGTGCCAGCAGCACCGGTCGGGCGAGACCCAGCTACCAACCGCGGCGCGGCCTCGCCCTTAAGATGGAGTCGTGACCGAGGCGATCGACGAACACACATGGCGAGACGAGGTCCTGACGTGGCCCAACGCGATCTCGATGGCGCGGCTCGGGTGCATCCCGATCTTTGTGTGGCTCCTCCTCGGGCAGGAACGGCGACTGACCGCGGCGATACTGCTCGCGGTCCTGGGGGCTACCGACTGGATCGACGGATGGGTCGCCCGCCGCTTCAACCAAGTGTCCGAGCTCGGCAAGCTGCTCGATCCCACCGCCGACCGTTTAATGTTCCTGGCTGCCATCGTCGCCATGCTCATCGACGGGTCCGTCCCGGTGTGGTTCGCAGCTCTCACCCTCGCCCGGGAGGCTGTCATTTCAATCTGCGCGCTGGTCCTTGGGGCTTTGGGTGCGCGGCGAATCGACGTCACCTGGTGGGGCAAGACGAGCACCTTCGGCTTGATGTTCGCCTTCCCACTATTTCTGGCGAGCCATGCGGACATCTCTTGGGCCACCGCCGCGGAAGTGCTGGCCTATGGAATTGGAGTCCCATCGCTGATCCTGCACTACTACGCCGCGTGGGGCTACGTTCCGCTGGCAATCACCGCCCTGCGCGACGGTCGAGCGAATTGAAGTCTTGCCGATCAAGAGGTGGGCTAATACTCACCGTCAGCGCGGTCCGGTAGTCTGACGTCCCATGAACGTGCCCGAGAGTCTCCGCTATTCTTCCGACCACGAATGGATCCGTGTCGACGGCAACCGGATCGTGCTCGGTATTACCGACTACGCCCAAGATGCGCTAGGTGACGTGGTGTTCGTGGATGTTCCCGAGGTCGGCACCGAGGTGGCGATCGGCGGCACGTTCAGCGAGGTCGAGTCCACAAAATCGGTTTCCGACATCTATGCACCGGTATCGGGCACGATCGTCGAGGTCAACGCCGACCTTGGCGATGCTCCCGAACGCTTGAATGAAGACCCCTATGGCGAGGGGTGGCTGTGTGTCATCGAGCTCAGCGACGCCAGCCAACTCGATGACCTGATGGACGCAGCGGCCTATCGCCGTCTGATCGAGAGCTAGTCGATGCAAGCACCCGGTTGCCGTCGATGCGGTCATGTCAACACCGAAGCGTCGAACTTCTGCTCTTCGTGTGGCTTACCCATCTCCGAGCTGCTGGACGAACCGACCGAGATGCTCGAAGTCGTGGACATTGCCGCCGGTGCGCCACCTGAAGTGGTGGGCTTCGTGGTCAGCCGTGGCCCAAAGGGTGGTTCTCGCTATGAGCTTGACCCCGGCGTCACGTCGCTCGGCCGCCACCCCGACAGCACGATCTTCTTCGACGACATCACGGTTTCTCGGCGCCATGCAGAAGCCGAGTTCGACGGCGAAGCCGTCCATGTCCGCGATGTCGGCAGCCTCAACGGGACCTATGTCAATCAATGCCAGCTGACCCAGCCACAAACCCTCGATGACGGGGACGTGCTCCAGATCGGCAAGTTCAAGCTGACGTTCTTCCGGGGCGAGGACTGAGGATCTGCTGTGGCCGTTCGCGCGCATCGCTCGATAGGCGAAGTAGTACAGCTGTTGGAGGCGGAATTCCCCGACGTCTCAATCTCGAAGCTGCGCTTCCTCGAAGCCCAGGGGCTGGTTGGGCCAGAGCGTGCCGAGTCGGGATACCGGCGCTATCACGAGCGAGACGTAGCGCAGCTTCGCTGGGTCTTGCGTCAACAGCGCGACCAGTTCATGCCGCTCCGGGTCATCAGAGAGCGCCTCAGCGCGGGTGACCTGACCGACGAAGAACTTGAGGCCATGGGCGAACCAGCGCCGTTGCCACGGGTGGACCCGCTTCGTGCTCCCGACAACAATCTGGAGCTCACGGGCCAAGAACTCACCGAACGTTCGGGCCTGTCGGTCGAACAGCTGGCAGCAATGGAAAAGGCGGGCCTCGTCGCACCGCGCTCGCGTCGCGGGCGACCGATCTATAGCGGCGACGATCTCATAGCGGCACGACTTGTCGCTCGATTCCTCGAGCACGGCATCGAGCCGCGCCATCTCCGAGCATTCAAAGTCGCGGCGGAGCGAGAGGCCGGCCTGATCGATCAAAGGCTCAGCGGCATAGGCAACAGCGAGTTTCGGGCTGAATCGAAGGCCGAAATGATCCGACTCGGTGAGGATCTCCGCTCGTTACTCTTGCGGCGCTTGCTTTCGCGGCCACTCAGCTGAGGACACCCCTGATCGCTCGCCGGTCGCTGGTCGTCGGCCTCGACATGGCGGCGCTCGAGGCAGATCCGCGAGACCCCGACGTGGATGAACAGCCAGGTTGTGACTCATGGTGCTGCTGTGGTTCATGTCCTGTGACCTGGGGAGATGCATTGCACCTGGCGACTGACCGCAGAACCGTCCGGTTCACACGGTGCGTGGTTAGAAGGGGGTCGCAAGCCCCGTACGACCGTCTTGCGTGGCGAAACTCGGTGCCGGTGCCTTAGGGCATTCGCGCTCCACTACGGCTAGGTTTTGACTCGTGATCGAGATGGAGTTGGTAGGGGTCAGGGTGGAGTTGCCGAGTTCGGCGCCCATCGTCTTGTTGCGTGAGGCCGGAGAGCACGGTCGGCTATTGCCGATCTTCATCGGTGGCCCCGAGGCAACGGCGATAGCGCTGGCGATGGACGACGTCGAGACCCCGAGACCCATGACGCATGATTTGTTCAAGTCGGTACTCGACGCGTTGTCGGTGAAGGTTCAACGCGTGGTGGTAACTGATATCCAAGACAAGACGTTCTTTGCCGAACTCGAATTCATCGGCGCCGAAGGCCCGCAACGGACGGTTTCAAGTCGGCCGTCCGACGCCATCGCGTTGGCCGTGCGTACGGGTACACCGATCTTCGTGGAGGAGCAGGTCCTCACCAAGGCCGGCTACACCGTCCCCGATGATGGCGAAGGCAACGGCGTTGACGAGGAACAGGTTCTCGAAGACTTCCGCGATTTCATCGACTCTGTGGACCCTTCAGACTTCGAGAGCTGAGGCCTCGGCCTGGCGCAAAACGTGCCACGCAAGAGACCCCGAGCGACCCCAGGCTGACCACCTCGCGAAGGTGGCAGTCGCGGTCAAGTGTTGACGGCGCGCGCGCAGTTCCCTATCCTCGGTCGTTGGGCTCACACTGGCGTAATTTCGTGGATGAAAGCTTCAGCGATGAAGCGTTGAACATCCTCACCGAAATAAACCAGCGTGGCGGGAGCTGACTTGCAAGGGGATCGTTTTCATTATGACTGCTGACACTGAGCAGGGATACAGCGGTAAACGCACGGCTGAGATCGTGGGTATTACCTACCGCCAACTCGACTATTGGGCCCGGACAGATCTGGTGCGCCCGTCGCTTCAGACCGCACAAGGCAGTGGTAGCAGGCGCAGATACTCCTACCGTGACCTGCTAGAGCTCAAGGTGATCAAGAACCTTCTTGATGCGGGCATCAAGCTCGAGTCGGTCCGAGAAGTGTTCAGCTACCTGGTCGAGAACCTCGGCGAAGACGTCGCGAAGGTCAACCTCGTCATCAGCGGCTCGAAGTCAGTACTCGTACGCAGTGGGGAAGAGATCATCGATCTCCTCCACAAGGGCCAAGGAGTCTTGAACGTGCTGCCTCTCGGCGCCGTCAAGGAAGAAGTCGACTCCGCCATCATCGAGCTCTACCCCGAGTTCGAAGTGGACGCCGTCACCGGCACGCCACGCGCTGTCGGCATCTAATGGGGCCTAACCCGCGCAGATGACCGCATATTCGCCCATCGACGACCGTCATCGGGCGCTTGGCGCGAAGATGACCCCGTTTGGCGGGTGGGACATGCCGTTGTCGTACCCCTCAGGCACGCTCGACGAACATCGCGCCTGCCGAGACGGCGCGGTCGTCTTCGACGTGTCCCATCTCGGCACGCTGCGTGTCGAGGGTGCCGACGCATTTGGCCTCCTACAGCGGGCGCTCACCAACGACCTCGGACGCATCGAACCAGGCCGCGCCCAATACACGCACCTTCTCGACGAAGGAGATGGGTCGGTCCTTGACGACATCATCGTCTGGTGGGTGAGCGAGCAGCGCTTTGACGTCATGCCCAATGCCTCGAATACCAGCCGGGTCGAAGCGGCACTCGATGCCGATGGCTCGGACATCGATGCTGTCGATGTCACTAGCACGCGAGCAATCCTCGCTGTGCAGGGCCCGATCGCCCGAGAGCTGCTGGCACCGATCTTCCCCGAGGCTGCCAATGTCGGCCGGTTCCGAGTCGCGGAGCGCGACTGGGATGGGGCGACCTGCGTGGTTGCAGGGACCGGCTACACCGGCGAAGACGGCGTGGAGATTGCCGTCCCGGCTACCACCGCACCAAAGCTGTGGGATGCATTGATGGGTGCAGGGATCGTCCCCGCAGGATTGGGCGCCCGCGACACACTTCGCCTCGAAGCCGGCCTGCCACTCCACGGCCAAGAGCTGGGACCAGGCATCACGCCCCTCCAAGCAGGGCTTGGGTGGGTTGTCCGTTGGAAGAAGGCGGAATTCCGGGGCAAGGCAGCCCTCGAAGCTGAACGCGACGCGGGTGTGGGACGGTTACTGCGCGGGATAGCGGTCGACGGCCGCCGGCCGCCCCGGGCGGGCAACGCTGTTCTTGTCGACGGGTCCCCAGCCGGAGAGGTCACGAGCGGGAACTTCTCGCCGATGCTCGAACAAGGCATCGCCATGGCCTTCCTCCCGCCATCAGTCGAGATCGGTGACGTCGTGCAGATCGAAGCGCGGAGCGACACGCTCGATGGCACCGTCGTATCGATGCCGTTCTTTATCCGCGACAGCTGACCGCTGCGGCTGGGCCCAGCTTTCTCTCGCTACTGATCTACAGCTAGCGATGTGCGACCGCTGATCAATAACTGTTGACGAGCGATCTCTGCAGCGCTCAGAGCTCGGCTACGGCCTCGAGGACAGCCTCTTCGGAAATGCCACCAGCCCACTGGGCCACCAGGGTTCCGTCGGCGGTCGTCAAGATGCCCGCTGGTTGCCCATTGATGCCGAGTTCGATCCAGCTCTCGAACGTCGGATCCCACAACATGGGGAACGACACGGTTCCGTAGGTCGACACAAAATCCTGCGCCTCACTGAGGCTGTCTTGGGTACCAACACCGATAACGAGGACTTCGTCTGCGTGGTCTCGAGCAAACTGCTCGACGGTCGGGGCTTCAGCCCGGCAGGTCGATCAATGCGGGGCCCAGAACCATAAGACGCTGGGTGTTTCCGCGGGGGCAAAGCTGGCCAACGTAATCTCATTGCCCGTGGCCAGATCGACGAGTGGAGCGACGGGCAACTCGTTCTCTCCCGCAGGCTCGGTGGGTTCTTCGGAGTCGCCTGGATCTTCGGGATCGCTCGTCTCGGCGCCCGCGTCCGGCTCGTTCGACTCCTGAGCAGGAGGGTCTCCGGCGGCCGCTGTGGCCTCGGTGGTGGCGGCTGGAGCATCCGCTGCTGGCCGGCTCTCCGCACTAGCAGCGGTGGCGGTCGTCGAAGGACTCGAGCATGCGGCAACAACCAGCACAAAGCCAGCCGCAACCAAGAGGAGTCGGTGTCGAAGGAAGGTAATCATCGCCATCTCAACGTAGGTGGGCCCAAAAGGGTTCCCAACAAATTTAGTAGCCCACCAACCCCTACCGGTCGCGCTGGGGTTGTTTGGCTCGGGATGGCGAGTTCAGCGCGCAGGTCCCAGTACGTCGACCATTTGTTGACGCAGCCAGAGGTCTGCCAGGGTCAAGCACGCCATCGCCTCGACCATCGGGACAGCGCGTGGCAGGACACAAGGGTCGTGGCGTCCACGAGCCGCCAGCGTGGTGGCGTTGCCCTGCGTGTCGACGGTGTCCTGCTCAGAGGAAATAGTGGCCGTTGGCTTGAAAGCGGTGCGGAAGACGATGTCTTCACCGTTGCTGATGCCGCCCTGAACGCCACCGGAATAGTTTGTCCGTGTCCTTGGACGGCCATCATCACCCGGAACAAAAGCATCGTTGTGTTCGCGCCCGGTCATAGTGGTCGCTGCGAATCCGCTGCCGATCTCGAAACCCTTCGCCGCCGGCAGTGAGAGCATCCCCTTGGCAAGCTCGGCATCGAGCTTGTCGAACACGGGCTCACCCACGCCGGCAGGCAGGTTCCGCACAACGCACTCAACAATCCCGCCCAGGCTGTCGCCGTCTCGGCGAGCATCCTCGATCGCCCCAGTCATAGCCCGGGCAGATTCCGGAACAGGGCACCGAGTGGGGTCAGCTTCGACATCGGCCAACGTGACGCTGTCCACGTCGACGTGTGCATCGATCTTGTGGACGCTGCTCACCCACGCCAAGACCTCGACCCCGGCGACTTCGCGCAGCAGCTTGCGGGCGATCGCACCGGCTGCGACACGACCGATGGTCTCGCGGGCACTCGCCCGGCCCCCGCCCTGCCAGTTCCGGATCCCGTACTTCGCGTCGATCGTGTAGTCGGCGTGCGATGGCCGGTACACGTCCTTCATGTGCTCGTACGCGGATGGGCGGGCATCCTTGTTCCTGACCATGATGCCAATGGCTGTGCCCAGAGTCTGACCCTCGAACACCCCGCTCAGAAGCTCAGCCTGATCGGCTTCGTCGCGTTGGGTGACCAGGCGACTTTGGCCCGGCCGGCGGCGATCGAGATCGAATTGGATCTCATCGATCGATATGTCCAACCGTGGCGGGCACCCATCGACGACGACGCCAACTCCGCCACCATGGCTCTCGCCATAGGTGTGGATCCGAAACGCCGTGCCCCAGGTGCTGCTCACCCCACAGAGGATAGAGCCCGCCGACCCGAACCGTCAGGCGAGTTCCATGCCGATGCCATCGCCGGCTTGCGTTCCAAGAACCTCACCCTGATGGGAGTGGAGGCCTGGCGGGTGGTTGGGGGCGTGCATCCCTGCACTACGATCGGGACGCCGAAAGGGGAGACCATGACATTCAATTTGGCCTCAGCGTGGGAATCGATCAGCGACGCGATTCCTGATGCCGACGCGCTCATTTGCGGTGATACTCGCTTGAGCTGGTCCGAGATGGAACATCGTGCGAGTCGACTGGCCGGAGGCCTTGCGTCGCTCAAGTTGCAGCCGCGGGACAACGTAGGCCTGTGCCTGTACAACGGCACCGAGTACCTCGAGACTCAGTTCGGCGTCATGAAGCAGCGATGCTCTCCGTTCAACATCAACTATCGGTACGGAGCCGGCGAGCTGCGCAGTCTCCTGGCCGATGCCGACGCACGAGTTGTATTTTACTCCGCTGGGTTAGTGGACCGCTTCGAGCAGATCCACCGGGACCTGCCCGACATTGTGCAATTCATCCAGGTCGGCGCCGAGGACAACGTGCCCGACTGGGCGGTCGGCTACGAAGCGGTGATCGCGGCTAACCAGCCAGCCATCAGGCTGGTGCGCGAGACCGATGACTTATGGCTCTTGTTCACCGGAGGAACGACAGGGAACCCCAAAGGTGTCATGTGGCCCCACGAGACCATGGTCGGCACGATGGCCGGCAACTACTCGGCCATGCGCATGACCCCGCCGGCATCCGTCGACGAGGCAGTCGCAGCGGTCCTTGAGATCGCCGATCGCGGCTACGTCACGCGCCAGCTTGCAGCCGCACCCCTCATGCATGGCACGTCCGGAATAACCGCACTCGCCACGCTGACCCAAGGCGGAGCTGTCCTAACCATGCCCGGCGAGTCGTTTGACGCCGACGAGCTCTGGTCGTGTGTGCAAGAGCACGGGGCGACACACTTGGCCATTGTGGGCGACGCGTTCTGTCGCCCAATGCTGGAGGCACTCGACAACGCCATCGAACGCGGCGCACCCTATGACTTGTCCTCGATCTTCTTGATCATGTCATCGGGGGTGATGTGGAGCGCTCCCATCAAGACGGCGTTGTTGCGGCACAACCCCAAGATGAAGCTGCTGGACTCGCTCGGATCGTCAGAAGGCGCCGGCTTCGCCCGCAAGCTCGAGGGAGATGCCGACGACACCTCAACGGCCCGTTTCGAGCTGGGGGAAAACACCCGGGTTCTGACCGAGGACGGGCGCGACGTTGTGCCCGGCTCGGGCGAACGTGGACGCTTGGCGTTATCTGGCCACCTCCCGCTCGGGTACTACAACGATCCCATCAAGTCCGCTGAGACATTTCCTGTCATCGACGGGCGCCGCTACTCGATTCCCGGCGACTGGGCCACCGTCGAAGGGGACGGATCGATTGTCCTGCTTGGCCGCGGGTCCGTGTGTATCAACACGGGTGGAGAGAAGGTCTACCCCGAAGAGGTCGAAGAGGCGCTCAAACTGATCGACGGAGTCGTGGACACCAACGTGGTCGGCGTGCCCGATGAACGCTGGGGTCAAGCAATCACCGCTGTTGTCGAGTTCGCGCCTGGGGTCGATATCGCCGATGCGAGCCTGGTTGCTGGCGTCCGAGAGCACCTGGCCGCGTACAAGTCGCCCAAACATGTTGTCCGAGTACCTGCGGTGGTCCGTGGCCCAAACGGCAAGAGCGACTACCGGTGGGCCCTCGCGACGGCCCTCGCCGGCCTCGGTCTGCCAACGGATTAACGAGGTTCTGCGCGCCCGGGCGTCATGGCAGCCGGCCTAGGGGAGTGAGGCACCTCAGTTGACGTCGAGGAGGGCGTTTTCGACCAGTTCGCTGAGGGCCGGGTGGATGTACATGAAGCTGTCCGCCAGTTCGTCGACGGTTTGCCCGAACTTCATGCCTTGAATCAGCTGATGGATCAGCGTCGATGCCTGGGGGCCAATGATGTGGGCTCCCAAGATCTGCCTGCTTTCGCGATCGGCCAGAATCTTGCAGAACCCAGTGTGGTCTTCCATGGCCCATCCGTAGGCAGTTCCGCCATGATCGCGCTTGCCCACGACGTAATCCACATCCGCGCCGCGGAGCTCCTGTTCGGTAGCACCCACCGCCGCCACCTGGGGATGGGTGAAGACGGCGTGCGGGGTCGGCCAAAGATCGACTTCCTTCATCGCGTCGGGGTGGGCGATGTTGTGGGCCACCACGCGGGACTCGGCGTTCGCGGTGTGCTTGAGCTGCGCCGGGTTTGTGATGTCGCCAAGCGCCCATACGCCGTCCACGTTGGTCCGCATATGCGCATCGGTGACGATATAACCGTCGCTGCATTCAATGCCGGTGTTGTGCAGGTCGAGATCGGGGGTCGTCGGGGTGCGGCCAGTCGCGACCAACATCTCGTCGGCTCTGATCTCTTCTTGGGTTCCCTCGACGCTGACCTCGATCACGAGTTCGCCATCGGCCGTTCGGTTCACCGAGTCGATCGAGGCCCCAAGCACGAGCTCACAACGATCCGCGAAAACATCTGTGAACCGCAAGCTCACCTCTTCGTCTTCGTTGCGCAGCAAACGGGGCCCACGCACCAACATCGTCACCTCGCTGCCCATCGCCTCGAACACGTGCGCCATCTCGGTCGCGATATAGCCGCCTCCGACGACGGCGAGGCGTTTGGGCACCTCGCGGAGTCGCATGATGGTGTCGGAGGTATGGAAGCCGGCCCGCTCCAGGCCCGGTATCGGCGGAACCATGGGCTTGGCCCCGGTGGCCACCACGATGTGGTCACCAGAGATCTCGGCATCGCCGACTTGCACGGACTTCGGGCCGGTGAAACGGGCATGTTCCTTATAGACCGTGACGTGATCGAGGCTCTGGCGGTACTCCTCGCCACCGGCGGCGATTGGATCGATGCGGTTGAACACGCGATCGACGATGTCTTCCCAGCGAATGGCATCGACACTGAGGTCGACACCGAGCTTGGCCGAATGGCGTGCCTGCTCGATGACATCGGCGGCATAGACAAACATCTTGGACGGGATGCATCCCCTGTTCAGGCACGTGCCGCCGAAGACGCCCTTCTCGACAATGGCGATCTTCCAGCCATCGAAGTCCGAGTTGATGATGCTGTTACCTGAGCCAGTGCCCAAAATGATGAGATCGTAATGCTCCACCGTGCCGAGCGTATCCGTCATCGGCCTGGTACTCAGACGTCTGACGACTGCAGACATGTGCCACGAACTTGGCACCGTGACCTCTGTCGACGGCACTATCCTGCGCGCGCATCGACACTCCCAAGGACGTTCCACCCGTGGTTGATCCATTCGTCATTGCGGTCATGGGCCCGTTCGACAGCCCGGAGTTTTTCGAGGCCCTGAGGAGCGTTGACCCCCGGGTGGAGGTCGTTTGGTTGCCGTACTTCGAGTCGACCGAGCTTCGAACGGCGAAGGGCCTCAATCAGGGCCGAGACCCCCACGGCCACGAAGTTCCCGAAATCAGCATCGACGACCAGGCGAAGCTCGCCCGTGCCAACGCCATCATCGCGATGGACCTCCCTGCAAAAATCAACGAGCTCGCACCCAACCTGCAGTGGTTCCAGGGCATCAGTGCCGGCTTCGAACATCTCGGCTGCGAACAGCTTCGCGACATGGGAGTCGCTCAAACCGCCGCCAGCGGCATCGGCGCGGTCCCGATTGCCGAGTTCGTCATTGGACGGCTGCTCCAGGTCTGGAAACACCTCCGCGAACTCGATGCCCGACAGATTGAGCACAACTGGGACATGCTCTACGGGACACAGATGCAAGGTCGCGTCATCGGCGTCATCGGCCTCGGGGCCATTGGGCGAGAGGTCGCCGTTCGAGCAAAAGCGTTCGGAATGACGGTCCTCGCCACCCGTGCATCGGCCAAGCCTGGAGACGTGGACCCAGACGTGGACGAACTGTTCCCGGCCTATGCCCTCGATGACATCTTTCCGAGCTGTGATGTTGTCGTATTGACCCTCCCGTCCACCCCCGAACTCACCGACCTCATGGACAGCCAACGAATCGGCCTCATGGCAGAGGGCGCCATCCTCGTCAACGTGTCCAGGGGAATCCATGTAGTCGAGCCGGACCTGATCGCAGCCCTGCATTCGGGCCGCCTCAGCGCGGCGATCCTCGATGTCACCAGGTTCGAACCGCTTCCCGAGGATGATCCCTTGTGGGAAGCACCAAATCTCTATCTGTCACCACACTCAGCGGTATCGCTGGACCGCTACGAGGCGACCCTGACGCGGTTGGTCCGCGACAACCTCGGCCGACTCCTTCGGGGCGATGCCCTCCGCAACGTCGTGAACGACCAGCGCTAAGGCGCCGACAGCGCAGATCCCTGCGCGTCGTTGGGGCTGTTCTGAACCAGCACCGGATTCGCTGCCTCAACCAAGATCGGGCGGCCGTCGACTGAACAACTAGGCGTATCACCACACTACATCTCCGGCGCGCCAGTGGCCCTCAACGAGGCCGAGGCTGCACTGCCGCCGGCATCGGTGGGGTCCGGCGGAATTAGCGCCATCATGGCGCTGCTGGTGCGAGGTTCCCAACCGTCGACGCGGGCAAAGAGGTCGGGGCACGACATTGCGCTGAGAGGCGCCCGCGCCTTATTCGTAGGCGCTCAGCGGCGGGCAGCTACAAACCAGGTTCTTATCGCCATGGGCGCCGTCGATGCGCCCGACAGGAGGCCAGTACTTGTCGGGTCCCGACGGATCGCTCTCGCCGGGAAATGCCGCCTGTCGACGCGTGTAGGCACGATTCCATTCGTCGTTCGTGACCTCGATTGCCGTATGAGGAGCGTGGCGCAGTGGACTGTCCTCGACCGCCCAGACCCCGTCGCTGACCGCAGCGATTTCAGACCGGATCGCAGCCATCGCTCGACAGAACCGATCGATCTCGACCCTGGATTCGGACTCGGTGGGCTCGACCATCAAGGTGCCCGCCACGGGAAAGGACATCGTCGGGGCGTGAATACCGAAATCCATCAGGCGTTTGGCCACATCGTCCACCGTCACGCCGCTCTCGCGGCTGATATCGCGGAGGTCAATGATGCACTCGTGGGCCACATGTCCATGCTCTCCGCGGTACAGCACCAGGAAATGCTCATCGAGTTGTGCCGCCGCATAGTTGGCGTTCAGGATTGCGACCTCGGTGGCCTCGGTGAGGCCGTCAGAGCCCATCAACGCGATGTAGGTCCACGAGATGGGCAAGATGCCCGCTGAGCCCCAGGGCGCTCCTGAGATCGGGCCGATGCCGGTGTCTGGCCCAGCCTCGGGCACCAGCGGGTGATTCGGCAAGAACGGAGCAAGGTGCGCCCGCACGCCAATCGGGCCAATGCCGGGGCCCCCACCGCCATGGGGGATACAGAACGTCTTGTGCAGGTTGAGGTGCGAAACGTCGGCGCCAAATTTGCCTGGTTGGGCGTTGCCCACGAGCGCATTCAGGTTCGCTCCGTCGAGATACACCTGACCACCGCTGTCATGCACCAGCGCGCATATGTCGGTGATGCGCTCCTCGAATACCCCGTGGGTTGAGGGATAGGTCACCATCAGGGCCGCGAGGTTGACCGCGTGCTCGCTGCACTTGGCCTCAAGGTCGCTCACGTCCACGTTGCCCTCGTCGTCGCACGCCACGACCACGACCTTCATTCCAGCCATGGCTGCGCTCGCCGCGTTGGTGCCATGTGCTGACGACGGGATCAGACAGACCGTGCGGTGGTCGTCGCCGTTTGCGCGATGGAATGCCCTGATGGCCAACAGCCCGGCAAACTCTCCTTGGGAGCCCGCGTTGGGTTGGAGGCTGACGGCGTCGTAGCCGGTGATCTCGCAGAGTGCGTCCTCCAGCTCTTTGATCATTTCGAGGTAACCCCGCGCCTGCGAGATCGGAGCGAACGGATGGATCTGCGCGAACTCGGGCCACGTGATGGGGATCATCTCTGTGGTCGCATTCAGTTTCATCGTGCATGACCCCAACGGGATCATCGTGCGATCCAGCGCGAGGTCCCGGTCGGAGAGCTTCCGGAGATAGCGGAGCATCTGTGTCTCGGAGCGGTGTTGATGAAACACCGGATGATCGAGCATCCGCGTCGAGCGAAGCACGTCGTCGCCCAACGGCGACGGAGCATCGACCCCCGCGGCCTGGGCGCCGAACGACTCCAACACCGCGTTGACAACCACATCAGTGGTGGTCTCGTCAAGGGCGACCACGACGGTGTCGGCATCGATCCGGCGGATATT
>CAWKYX010000067.1:0-14604 GCA_963854265.1 Acidimicrobiia bacterium | reverse complement strand
GAACCCCGTGAATTGTTCGACAAACGCCGGGGTGAGTCCGACCTCAGCGATACCCGCCGAGACCGACACCCAGTTCTTCTCGTCGATCAGGCGAGCCCCCAGTTCGGTCACCGAGACCAGGTCCTGAACGGTTGCATCGATGGCATCGGCCAGAGCTCGCTCCCGGGATGCATCACGGGCCTCAGCTACGGCGAACCAACCCGCACCTACCAGAGGCACGATGGCCAACGCGAAAAGCCACGCGCCGACACCGACCGCCAGACGTCGCGAAGGCCGAGGTCTGTCTTGGCGCGGTCGCGAGTTGCCAGCTGTTGGCATTGAAGTCCTTCCTACCTGGACCCTTCGACCGTCAGGGACCGATGTTTAGCTGGAGAGCGGAGCGCAGCGAACGCCAACATCGCGATTGAATGCCAGGGCGATCGCGGCGGAACTTTCTGAGGAGGTTGGCGCGGATTACGATTCGCTCGGAACGCGAGAACGAGGTTGGACACGGTGAATACGGCGAACCTGTCAGACAACCGACCCGACGTCGAGCTGTCTGTTGGGGGGCTCCTTCGTGCCGCCACCGATGGCGAGGGGATCTCAGACTTCGGCGACGAGGGGTTCCTCAGGCCGCTTGAAGCTCTCGTGACAGCCCTGAACGAAGAGGCCAGGTTGAACGCGCATGGTCGCGGTATGCAACATGATCGGATCCTGAATAGCCTCAAGAACCGTTTGCGGCAACAGGAGTGGTTGAGGCTGCACCCCGAGATTCGCGACGAGGAACTGCTTCCACCGGTAGTCATTGTTGGCCTGCCTCGCACAGGCACAACGATGTTGCAGCGAATCCTGGCCAACGACTCCCGCTTTCACACGGGTCTGTCCTATGAACTGAACACGCCCGCTCCGTATATGGATTGGAAGCCAACGGGAACCGACCGGCGCATCGTCGAGGCAGAGCGCAGACAAACCCGGATCTTGGAGGCCAATCCGAAGGTCGCTGCGATTTTGCCGATGGGCCCCCTGGCTCCAAACGAAGAGATCCGCCTCCTCGACCACAGCTTCCTCAGCTATGTGCCAACGTCCTATGCGCACATCCCGTCCTATGGACGTTTCGTCGCCGAGAGCGACAATGTCCCCGCGTACAAATATCTCGAACTGCAGCTCAAGTTTCTCCAGTGGCAGAAGAAGCGGCGGGGCGAAACGGCAGAGCGGTGGCTCCTCAAGTCGCCCTATCACCTTCACTGGATGCAGATCCTCCTCGAGGTGTTCCCCGATGCTCAGGTGATAGCAACGCACCGAGACCCTTCGGTGACCATTCCGTCGGTGACAAGCCTCTTCTACAACCTGTGGCTCATCGGAGACGAAAACGCAGACAAGCATGTGGTGGCCGACCAGACAGCTGATGTCTTTGCCCGCGGCATGCAGCACACGCTGGAGACTCGCGAAGGTCGAGAGGACCAATTCTTCGATGTCTGGTACGAGGACACCGTTTCCACACCTCTCGACGTGATCGATGAGGTCTATGAATTCATCGGCATGCAGTTGACGGCAGCGGTCCGGTCAGCAATGGAGAAACATCGTGGCGAGAACCGACGCAGCGATCGCCCCGCCCACACATACACGCTCGAAGAATACGGGTACACCGAGGCCGGCATTCGCAGGTTATTCGAAGGGTATTATCGCCGATTCATCGACGTTCCCCGAGGGATCGTGACCGGGAAAGGCTCTCATGTCTGAGTTGACCGAGGACGAAGTTCGCGCACAGATAGAGCACGAGTTCGCCGCTTGGGACAGCGGCGATGTCGAAACCATCGCAGCCAAAAGGTACGGGTTTGCTCTGGGATACGGGCTACGAACGCAGATACCGCGTGGCGATGACGAGCGCTACTCGGACCAGGCGCTCCTGGCCCGAGTCGAGCGATTCCACGCTTCGATGGAGTACTACAACGTTCATGCCGAGACGATCGAGGTCGCCGTCAGTGGCGATACCGCGGTGTCGTGGGGCGTGTACGCCGAGGACTTCCAGATGACGGGAAGGCCACCGGAAAACTGCGGGTGCGGTATACACAGACCTTCCAGAAACGCAGAACCGGCGAGTTGATCACCCTCCTTGGGCACCGAGACGTCCAGCCATTCGATGCCGACGGACGCTACGTGCCGCCGTTCATCCAGACAGACGTGTGACCTTCAGCGGTTGGGCTGGGTTTAGAGCTCGCTGCGTTGACGGATGGGACGGGTGCCGTCCCAGTCGACGCAGATGTCGGCGATCAGCTGAAAATGCTCGGCGATTGCGGGGCGGTACTCAACTACCTCGAGCATGCAGCCCAGGGATGGACGCGTGTCGTAGTACGCAAAACGCACGTGGCCCGCGTCGCCCATGGTGGCGGCCGGGTAACCGAGTTGCTCGAAATATTCGGTGTCGGCGTCGATGTCGTGGGTCCAAACGCACATGTGATGGAAGCCCACTGTTCCTGGCTCGACAGAATCCCGATAGGCAGACGGTTTGTCGGTGGTGGGTTGTATCAGCTCGATCTGAATGGACCCGGCCTGGGCTAGGCCGACGATCATGGACAGTTCGCTCGGCTGGCCTCGATAGGTGACGTCGGTGAGATTGTCGGAGTGCTCGGTGAAGAAAAACGGGCCGATACCCAACTCGGTAGCCCAGCGCATGGCTGTGGCCTCAGCGTCGTCCACCACCCAGGCGTTCTGCAAGATCGTGCGGTCAGTCGGCCGGCCTTCAGTCACCATCGTTGTTCTCCCATATTGTCCACGGCCAGCCTTCCATGCCAGAACCTTCCATGTCAGAAGAGCTATGCCCGTCATTGCTCGCACACTGCGTGTTTGACGCCCAGAGTCTCGATGCGTCTAGGTGTCCGAGGTAACGGTGACCTCGAGGCGAATCAGTCCATGCAGTAGGTAACTCGGCCCGAAACTGAGATCGTTGCCTGGTGCGAGCGAGATCGACGTCAGCCGGTCCAGCAACGCCTCTACCCCACACGTGATCTCCAACCGGGCCAGCCATGCACCGAGGCAGGTGTGGGGCCCTTGGCCGAACGAGACATGCCGCGAGGCCTCCTCGCGCCCAAGTTTGAGCTCTTCAGGATTCGGGAAGACCGTGGGGTCCCGGTTCGCTGCGGCGAAGTTGAGGTACACGTGACTCCCGGCCGACAGCACCTGATCGCCGACCTGAGTCGCTTCGGTGAGGTACCGAAACATTCCCTGGGTGGGTGGCTCGAGGCGGAGCACCTCCTCGACGAAGGTCGGGACGAGGGAACGATCCTCGCGTAGCGCACCCCACACATCTGAACGCTCAGCCAATACTCGCAGCGCCGCCGAGGTCGCCTTGATACTCGTCTCGTTGCCGGCAACTAAAAGGTTGATCAACAAGCCAATGCGCTGACCTTCAGAGAGTGTGTTGCCTTCCTGGTCACGAGCTTCGATGAGCGCAGTAACCAGGTCGTCGCCGGGATCGGCGCGCACCTCGTCGAGCAGGCGACCGAAGTACTCGGTCATCTGCGCCCGGCCCGACAACATCGCGAACACTTCCTCGTCGGTCGCTGCAGGGTTGCCAATGACGTGGGTGAGCGAGGCGGTCCAGTGGCGTAAGTCACCGAGCATCTCAACCGGCATCCGGAGCAGCGGAAGGATCACGTTCTCGGGTAGTGGCCGTGCGAAGATCGCAATGGCGTCGGCCGTTCCGCTCGCCGCCAGTTCGTCGGCCAACCGCCCAGCGGCCTCCCGCACGAGCGGTTCGTACGCCCGCGCCCGGCGAGGCGTGAGGATCCTGCTGATGAGCTTGCGCATCTCGGTGTGTTGCGGCGGGTCGATGGTAAACACCGTCTTGGGGTGCGGGTCGGCGAGATGTCTTTGTGTGTCGACCGGCAGAGTGTCAGCCGCCTGGCCTCGCTCGATCGCACCGCGCGTCTTGGCCGCCAGCCCCGGCCCAGTGGGTTGCCGACTGGAAGCGACGTCGGGTCGACGCAGCAAGGAGGTCACATTCTCGTAGTCGGAGATCACGTAGGCGCCGAGCTCGTCGACCCAGACAGCGTCCCCCTGCTCCTGCAGCGCCTTGTAGTGCGGGTAGGGGCAGCGAAGCGCATCGGGCTCAAGCCGAAAGGGTGCGGTCGCTTCACTCATGCTCACTTGTCCCCCAGCTCTCCGACCGAATTCGTTGTTGTTGGGCAACCAGCCGAGTCACCGGGCTGCCAACAACCAATCTCGCGCAAATCCCCTGTGCCGTCGACCGCTCGTTCGATCCAGATAGCCAGCGAAAGAGCGAGACGCCTCCGAAACAGCACCCCTGGTCAAAGCCCGGAAGACCCCCCGCCAGTAGCGCCATAAGCTCGCCATCCTGGTGAGTTCTTGACTGTACGTTCAATAATTGACAAGATCCTCAGATGGCGAGGCCGCGAGAGTTCGATGAGGCAACGGTTGTCCGCGCGGCGATGCAGGTGTTTTGGAAGCAGGGATACCGAGCGACGTCGATCGAAGACCTCGTTGAGGCGACCGGGCTTCAGCGCGGCAGCCTGTATGGGGCTTTCGGTGACAAGCACGGTCTCCTGAATGAAGCCCTCGACGCGTACGGACACCAGATGGTCGAGCGCCTCGACGGCCTCCTCGCCGAATTCTCCGATCCGGTCGACGGGTTGCGCCAATTCATCCGCGCAGCTGGGCTCGATTGCCACAACGACGAGACAAGCGGGCGGGGTTGCCTCATCGGCAACACCTGCACAGAGCTTGCTGCCCACGACGATGTCGCCCGTGCACAGGTGGAACGCTTTCTGGCCAAGTTCCGCCTCACGATGGCCAATAGTTTGCGACGCGGCCAGGCGATGGGCACGTTTCCCAGCGATCGCGACGCTGATGCGGTGGCGATGTTCATCCAGTGCAGCCTTCAAGGCTTGGCAACGTTGGCCAGGACTCGCCCCGACCCGAAGATGGTCGACGGCGTCATACACGAGCTGATCCACATCCTCGACCAACAACCCAGCGACACCGCACCGACCCAGTCCGAACCACGGACACACCACAACCAACAGGAATGAGTCCACCAATGAGCAGAGCAGACAAGACCGCCCTCGTGACCGGAGCGAACTCGGGACTCGGATTCGAAGCAGCAGCCCAACTCGCCGATGACGGATGGGGACGGGTGATTCTCGCTTGCCGATCAGTCGACAAAGGCGATGCGGCCCAGGCCCAACTGGTGGAGCGAACAGGGAAGGACCCATTCACCATCCTCGCCATGGGCACATCGGAGGTCGCATCTGCGGAGGCCGCAGCAGAACAACTTCGCGAGCGAGCCGATCAACTTGATTTCCTGCTGCTCAATGCCGGCGCATCAAGCAAGGACGCGAGTTACAACTCCGATGGAGTCGAGACCACCTACGCCTCCACTCTTGTTGGCCACCACGTCCTGACGATGCGAGCGCTCGAATACGGGTTGCTCGCTCCGCAGGCGCGGATTGTCATCGCTGGGTCCGAGGGCGCCAGAGGCGACCTACCAGGGATGTCTGTCCATGACATCGGCGAGATCGCAGACAAGAGTTTCGATGGCGATCGCGTCGCTGCGCTCGACGCCTTGCTAAAGGTCAAAACGCCAGCACAGAAGAAGTTCGCGAACATGAGCGAATACGTGACGGCCAAACTCATCGTTGCATGGTGGGCTGCCGCTCTGTCTCGCAGGCTCCCCACCGGGATCACCGTCAACGCGGTGTCGCCTGGCGGAAACATGAGCACCTCATTCGCGCGAGATGCGTCTGCTCCAATGCGGCTGATCATGATCCCAATGATGAAGGCCTTCGGGCCGATGATGGGGATGAACGGCCCGATCGACAAGGGGCCCGCCGGTATCTGGATGCAGCCGAGTACTCCGACGATGACACAGGACACTTCTACGCCACCGCCAAGCGCAAAAAGGTTGTCGGCCCAATCGGCGTACAAACCTCGCCCGAGTACTTCACCGACCAAACCTCCCAAGAGGCAGCATTCGACGCCCTCGTTGCTCTCACCGGCGTCGGTCTCTCGCCCAGCCCGAAGCCAGAACCAACGGCGGGCTAGGCGTCGGTCCCCCTCCACGGCGCAATGTCGCGCACTCACGGCGTTGACTCAGCCGGGCGGCAACGCCCACACATCCGACGACGACGCTGCCGACCACAGGTGATCGATCCGGTCGAGGTAGCCGAGGGCCGAATCCTCGGACCAGGTCATGCCCGCCTGGACCGCACACGAGACGAGCTTGCGCGCACGCCGCTCACGAGGCATCGGCATGTCGGGATGGCCGAGGCTGTGGTCGACCTGTCGTCGTATCTCCCTGCCATCGGTCAGTACCACGTTCACGTCTCCGGGTTCGATGGTGCCGTACCTGTCCTGGTCGTCGTCGGGGATCCATCGAATCCTGCTGGACATCTCCATGACCTGCGAGTCGTTGAGCCGTTCTAGCCGCAGTGCGTCCAGCGCGAAGTCCCCGTTTGTCGCAGCGACCGAGACGGCATATTCCAAGTTGCACGTGGCATCGATCGGTATCGTCGGCCACGGCTTGCTGGTCAGACGCTCGTTGCCTGAGCCGACCCGCACATCGATCCTCTCGATGTCCCCGGCTGTGGCTCCGAGCTCCTCGAGAGCGCCGATCAGGGCTGTCAACGTCGCCTGCGTATGCCGGCACGTCGGCCACGGTTTCAGGGACAGGTCGCTGCCGGGGAACCAATCGCCGAGGTCCCGCGTGACCACCTCGGGTTCGTATCGGCCGTCGAAAAAGGAAGCGAAGAGCCCGTAGGGGCCGTCGAGCACGCGCTCGTCGCCCCGGACGCCCTCGGATGCAAGACAGACGGCGAGCATGGCGTCCTTGTAAGCCAAGCCGTCCCGCATCGACCGGACATCAGACTCTGCGCCCATGACCGACTCGAGAGTGCTGCCGACTTGGGGCAGAGCAAGCCCGAACGCGTGCCGTGTCGTCGCCTGATCGAGGCCGGCAACGACAGCACTGGCTGCGACGGCTCCGAACATCCCGACAACGGGTGCCCGTGTCCACGGGAAGTCCCAGAGCGTCCCATCGATAGCGAGGCCCAGGCGACAGGCGACGTCGTTGCCGATCGCGATTGCGCGCATGAACGTCGCCCCGTCCACGTCACCGAACTCGTCGGCAGTGGCGAGCGCTGCGGTCAGCGAGGCCGACGTCGGGTGACAGACAGCGGCGTCGTGGGTGTCATCGAAATCGTGCTGGTGGGCCATGCTCGCGTTGACCAGCGCGGCGAGGTACGCCGGCAGACGCTCATCGTGACCGATGATGCGACATGTCGGAGATCCCCCCCAGCGCAATGCGACGCGCAGCACGGCCTCCACGGTGTCGGAACGACTTCCCGCGATCATGCAGGCCACGGTGTCTGCGATCGACGCCGCGGTCGCCTCCACCACCGAGCCGGGAAGGTCCATTGTCTGACCGTCGGCCACGAATGCAGAGATCGTCTCGATCGAGTCGGGCGCCGTCATCAACCGTCCACCCGTCCGGATCGGGCGATCACTGCTTGTGCGCGCACGAAGTGTGGTGGGTCGACCATTGCGCCTTGGACACGATGTGTACCTCCGCCATCCGCTCGCTCGAATGCTTCGACGACCTCGGTAGCACGACGAATCTCCTCGTCACTGGGGGTGAATGCCCGATTCACCACCGCCACGTGCCGGGGGTGAATCACCTGCTTCCCGGCGAATCCCTGCCAGGCCGCGTCCTCGCTCTCCCGGCCCAGTCCGTCAAGGTCGTCGATCTCCAGGAACGGCGTGTCAACCGCGGCAACGCCTACCGCGACGGCGGCGAGGAGGAAGAGCGACCGAACCACTCTGAAGACATCG
The DNA here is from genome assembly GCA_963854265.1 of Acidimicrobiia bacterium. Taxonomy (GTDB): domain Bacteria; phylum Actinomycetota; class Acidimicrobiia; order Acidimicrobiales; family UBA8592; genus CAWKYX01. The sequence continues at coordinate 6,780 of CAWKYX010000067.1, read as the reverse complement.
AGCATCTGGCCCGAATCGTCCTTGACCCGGCGGGCACCGAGCGCCGCCGAGAGGTCCTCTGAGCCCCACATGGCGACGCTGGTGCGGTCGGGCGATGCAACGAGAGTCTCAGCCATCGCTGCAACCCCAGCAGGCTGCTCAGTCACGATGGGAGCGATCGCCACAGATCCAGTCGGGTCCGTCCGCGACAGTTCGTCGACCACAACGGTGACGTGTTCGCTGAGGAAGACCTTCGGGATCACGATGCCGACCGGGTGGGCCTCAGCAACCGCCTCCAGATCCGCTCGCCAAGCCACCCCGTCGGCCGGAGCATTCACGCGAACCCACACCTGGGACTCACCGAAGCCACCCTCGGAGAGCGCCGCCCGAACCACCCGCCTGCCTTCATCCTTGTTCGTGTGAGCCACAGCGTCCTCGAGGTCAAGGATGACCGCGTCGGCCCCGGCAGTCCGGGCGTGTTCGATCTTGCGCATCTGATCACCCGGAACCCACAGCCAGCTTCGGGGACTCATGCGCCGCTCACCTCGCCGGCGACGATGAGACCGTTACGGCGACAGGTCAGCACGATGACGCCGTCACCATTGCGCCCACGATGCTCGAACGCCACCACTCCTGTACCGGGTCGACTCTTGGACAAGCGCTTCGACACGATCAACGTCTCCGCGGTGATGGTGTCCCCAACAAAAACTGGCGCAGGGAAGTCGATCTCCTCGAAACCGAGGTTCCCCAGCGTCGTACCAAGCGTTGTGTCATGGACACTCAATCCGAGCACGAGCCCGAGCGTAAAAATGCCGTTCACGACGGGCCGACCGTGCATCGTCGTACCCGCGAAATCGTGATCCAAGTGCAGCGGTTGGGGGTTCATAGTCATCGAACAAAACATGACATTATCCGTCTCGGTGACCGTCCGAGACGGAGTGTGGACAAACTCCTGCCCGACCGCCATCTCCTCGTAAGTTCGTCCCACGATTCAGCCTCCTGTCTTGGGTGAACGCTCGCCTCCGCCGAGGAAGTCCCCGACGGCCTCCCGGAAATCATCCGTTCCGAATATGAACGACTGAACGTACAGCTCGGACTCCAGCGTTTCGTCCATAGACCGCTCGAAGGAGCGGTTCATCATCGACTTGATCGCTGCGAGGGCAGCGGGCGGACGTTTGCAGAGGCCCTCGGCGATCTCCCTCGATCGGGGAAGCAACTCGTCGGGCATAACCACCTCGTCGACGAGACCCCACTCCAGAGCCTCGTGCGCGTCGAGCACCCGGCCCGAGAGGCTCAGCGCCTTGGCGCGTCGCAATCCAACGATGCGTGGCAAAAGAAACGCACCGCCGAGATCCGGTACAAGGCCCAGCCGGATGAAGGTCTCTCCGAAGCGGGCCCGCTCGGACGCTACGGCGAAATCTGCGCCGAGCATGAGGTTCGCTCCGCCTCCAGCGGCGACACCGTTGACCGCCGCGATGACGGGCTGAGGCAGTTGCCAGAGACGACGGAACCACACGTGGCTCCGATCCCGCATGAGCTCGTGCAGTTCTGCCGAGTCGAGTTCCGTGAAGTCGTTGGCGTCGCCGCCTGCACAGAACGCGTCTCCCGCCCCTGTGAGGATCACCACGCGGGCATCGCTGCGCCGCAACCATGAGAAGCACTCCCCCAGCTCGTCGCGCATGACGAGGTTCATGGTGTTCAATGCTTCCGGGCGCGCCAGAGTCACTGTTACGACATCACCGTCTCGGGCGATCTCGAGCGTGTCATAGGTGGGCGATCCGCTCACGACGTGACCTCCGTGGACTGCGATGGGGCTGCGTCGCGCAAGGCCACCCGCGACAACTTGCCCGTTGTTGTACGCGGTAACTCGGCGACGAACTCGAACTCCCTTGGGACCTCGTAGGGGGCCAGCTCACGACGCACGCGTGCGCTCAACTCATCGGCGAGCGAGTCCGTATCGTCGACATCGACGGCAAGCTCCACGACAGCGCGAATGACCTGCCCGCGTTCCGCGTCCGGGACACCGACCGCTGCGGCAGCACGGACGTTCGGGTCGCGCTCAAGACAGGCCTCGATCTCGGCGGGGCCAATGCGGTAGCCGGCGCTGATGATGATGTCGTCGGCGCGTGCGACGAACCACAGGTAGCCATCCTCGTCGCGACGCGCGAGGTCACCCGTCATCAGACAGCCGTGGCGGTATTTCGCATCGGTAGCCTCGGGTTGTCGCCAATACCCGAGGAACATGCCCGCTGCCTCACCGCGTACGGCGACCTCACCTTGGTCGGCGGAGTGGCCGTCATCATCGAGCAGGTCGATGTCGTAGCCCGGGTAGGGCATCCCCATTGCCCCGGGGCGCACAGGCAGGAGCCCCGACGAGCTCCCGACGAGACAGGACGCCTCGGTCTGGCCATACACCGCGTTGGGAACGACTCCGAACGCGTCGACAGACGCGTCGATGATGTCGCGGGCCACCGGCTCGCCACCGGTCATGATTGTGCGAAGGTCGAGCCCCTCGGCCTGCCCGGGACTGGCAGCGAGCAACATTTTCAGCGCTGTGGGCGGCAGGAACGTGTTGCGGACAGCGTGTGTCGCCATCATCTCCATAACCTGGTCGGGATCGAAACCGCGTCCGCGGAAGGCGACGATCGGGACGCCTGCATGCCACGCAGACAGCAGGCAGTCGATGAGCCCGCCAGCCCACGCCCAGTCGGCGGGACTCCACAGGAGGTCGCGGTCGCAGGGAAACTCGTCGTGCGCGAGACGGATCGGTCCGGCGTGCGCAGCTACCACCCGATGGGCGTGAACGGCTCCTTTGGGCATTCCGGTGGTACCCGAGGTGTACACGATCATCGCCGGGGTGTCGGCCTGCACGGTCACGTCGACCGGGCGATCCGAGCCTTGTGCGATGGTCTCAGCGAGCGACGTCAGCGACGATGGAATCGTCTCGTCATCGAGCCCGTCGGTGACCACCCAGCGGCATGCTAGGGCGAGGTCGGTTCCATCGAGCCGCGCCCATGAGTCGAGGTCGGTCACACCAACGACAGGTCCGGAATCCTCGATTCGGTGTCCGAGCGCGTCGCTGCCGTGGATCGTGGCCAGCGGAACCGCGATCGCACCCAGCCGATAGACAGCGAGGTGAGCAGTGGCGGCGGCAGCGCCCTGGGGTAGGAGAATCGCGACCCGGCTGCCTTTGGTGACTCCGAGGCCCGCGAGGCCGTGGGCTAAGCGCCGCGACTGGGAACGGAACTCCTCAAAGCTCCAGACGCGCGGCTCGGCGCCGCCGAGATCGACCATGGCAACACGACCGCCCTCGGCCCAACGGTCGCAGGTCGCGGCGGCGATGTTGTAGGCGTCAGGCACAGGGAGGGCCAGTTCGCGTGCCCGTTGTCGGAACCGTTCCGGACTCGGGAGAGCGTCCGCTTCCTCAGCTCTGTCAGATGGCACGGTCGTGGTCCTTCCAGTAGCGGGCGCGGACCTCGCGCTTGAGGATCTTGCCATATGGGCTCTTCGGGAGGTCGTCGTCCCAGTCGAAGCGGCGCGGCACCTTGTAAGCGCTCAACCGTTCTCGACAGAGGGCCTCTAGTTCGTCAGCGAGGGTGGGCCGGTCCTGCCCGAAACCCTGCCGGATTGTCACGACGGCGACAACCCGTTCACCCCACTCGACGTCAGGGGCGCCGACCACGGCTACTTCGGCGACCCCGGCGTGTTCGAGCAATACTTCTTCTACCTCGCGCGGGTACACGTTCGACCCGCCGGTGATCACGACATCCTTCGTGCGATCCAGCAGGTAGAGGTCGCCGTGCGAGTCCAGCCGTGCGATGTCGCCGGTCCAGAGCCAACCTCCGCGCAGAGCGGCCGAGGTGGCCTCCGGCGACTCCCAGTATCCAGCCATCACGACGTCACCCCGGACGATGACCTCACCGGTACCAGTCGGTGATGGCATGCCGTCACCGGTATCGACGGCGACTTCGACCGAGGTGTAGGCGGAGCCAACCGAGGCGAGTCGGCCCGGGTCCGACTCGAGTGCCGCGCTGTGAGCCTGCCGGTCGAGGCAGGCGATGGTGACCGGTGCCTCGGCCTGGCCGTAGATCTGGGTGAGGACCGGACCCAGAGTCTCTAGCGCCTGGCGGAGGTCGTCTACGTACATGGGCGCGCCGCCGTAGACGACATTCTCGAGCGACGTCAGGTCGCGTGGCTGCTCCTGTTGGGCGCGCACGAGTCGATTGAGCATCACAGGGGCCAGAAAGGCAATGTCGGTCACCTTGAGGTCCTCAACGAGGTCGAGCACGTGTCCAGGGTCATAGCTCGACGTTTCGGCGATGACCTGCGTGGCGCCCCTCGTGAGCGGAGGCAGAGAGTAGAGCCCCGAACCGTGGGTAAGCGGCGCGGCGTGCAGAACAACGCTGCCCGCTTCGCCCCCTCTAACGTCGGCGAGGTAAGCGGAAATCATGTTCTGGAGCGACCGGTGCGTGAGGGTCGCCCCCTTCATCTGCCCGGTGGTTCCGGACGTGAAGAACAGCCAAGCCGGTGTCTCCGGCGTGGCATCGTGTGGCGCCATGGCCTCGCCGACCGAGACGAGACTATCGACCGTGTGTTGGCCGGTGATCCCTGCCGTCGAGATGCGAAGCGCACCGGGCTCACATGCCTCGACGTGCAGTTTGTAGTCGCAGTCGAAGATCCATGCCGCGGGCCGGGCAGTCTCGGCGATCTGGGCAACCTCGGCGCTCGTGCTGCGGACATTCAGCGGCACCGCTATCAAGCCAGCATGGAAGCACGCAAGAAGACTCTCGAGAAGCGGCACCCCATTGCGCTGGATCAACCCGACCCGGTCGCCGGGTTCCAAACCCGCCACACCCATACCGCCCGCAAGCCGCGAGACGCGTTCGGCGAGCTGGCCATAGGTCAAGCACCGTTCTCCGTGCCGGAGTGCGAGTGTGTCAGGCCAACGTGCCGCAGATCTCTGGAGATGAACGGCAACGTTCACGCCTGTCCCCCAGTCCCACCCGAGGCTCTTGCCGAGGTGTGATAGGAAACTTATCAGAACCTCGGGAGGGTCAGCCGGTTGACCCCGCCCATCTGCGAAGGAGCCGCCGTGCCTCTCACCCGAGAGCAGATCGAGCAAGCCGTACGGATCCATGTCGAGGCGGAGAGCATCAGCGACATGGTCGCGTTACGCGAAACGCTGCGGCCCGATGTCGACTATCGACTGATGACGCCGCGCTACGACAGCGATCCGACACCACACGGGCGATTCACCGGAGCGGACACCTACATCGACATGTGGGATTCACTCCACGAGGTCTTCGAAAGCTATGCCATCCACCTCGAACGGCTTACCGCCGATGTCGAGAACCAGTGTGCCTGGCTGACCATCCGGGCCGACGCTGTTCCATATGCCGAATGGCGAGGGCTTCCGGCTGGCAAGCCCATCACATGGTGGTCGGCGGCAATCTGTTCTTTTGACGACGATGGTGCAATGACCGCCGAAGAGGTCTTCGGCTCGATGCCACCCACGCTGGCCGGCTACGACCGGATGAAGGAGCACCTCCGCGAGGAGGGCCCTACCTGAGCAGGCCACGGGGATAGGCCCGGTCGTACAACTCAAGAGTCTGGAATTGGACGCTGACCGGACATCTGTAGGCGGGTGAGTCGGCAAACCGGCGTCTCCGAGTGAAAGAACGCGACCGGCGAAGCGCGCCTCAGCCGTGAGCACCGCTTGCAATGCGCCGCGGCTGTCAGTCCGGCCTTTTATGTCGAATGCTTCGACCGCGACCAACATGACGAGCTGGAGATCTTGTTCGGGCAAAGAACTCACACGGGCAATCAACCCTCCGAATTCGGCTAGGGCCGCGGCCTCGGCATCACGTTCAGGTGCGCTGATCTCCAGGGACTCGAGTTCTTGGTCGTTCAATCCTCCCGGGGTTGCCGCAGCCCATTCCTTGAGGCTCTCTATGCGGCCACCCCAATAGAGCTCGTCGGGATCGAGCGTTGTCGAGTCCGTGTCGAATGTCAGCCACCTGGATCTTCGATCGTCCCGGTCGGCGAGGGCGTGAGCGTGAGAGCAACTCCGAAACCAATACTCCACGTTTGCCCGGTTCGCATGGGGTGAGACGAACATAGATCCGCTCGGGTTCCCAAGCGGCAGTAGTGACCAGCTACACGATCCCATGTCGCTGCGCCGCCCTGATCACGCGAGGTACGGTCACGTGGGTCCCGGAGGCCTGGTAATCGGCCTCGATCCAGAGGACGACCACACGCCCGAAGCAATTCGGCAGATTTGAAAGCGGAGATTCAGCCATGGCAGGACGCATGATCGACAAGGTGGTCGCGGTAACAGGCGCAGGGCAGGGCATCGGTCTCGCTGCTGCCGAGGCATTTGCCGCCGAGGGGGCGACGGTCGTCGTAGCCGAGCTGAGCGCCGATGCTGGCCAAGCCGCTGCCGAACGAATCATCAAAGCCGGCGGAGACGCAGTCTCCGTGCCAACCGACGTGTCCCAGGTCGACTCCGTGAAAGCTCTCATGGCCGAGGTTAGCGAGCGCTACGGGCGCTTGGACGTCCTTCACAACAACGCTGGCATCCACGAGACCAAGCTCACCGAAGACGCTTCCAGCTTCGATCTCGACGAGGACGCGTGGCAACGGGTCATGGACGTGAACCTGAAAGGGACCTGGATGTGCTCAAAGCATGCCGTGCCCCTGATGGACGCGGCCGGCGGTGGTTCGATCGTGAACGCAGCGTCGATCGGCGGCATGGTCGGCTACCCGATGGGAGCCGCATACGGCCCGTCGAAGGCCGGTGTC
>CAWKYX010000066.1:0-14642 GCA_963854265.1 Acidimicrobiia bacterium | reverse complement strand
GGATCTTGCTCGCCGCCCTGCGGCGCCCAGCGGTGCTCGCAAAGACGCTGGCCACTCTCGATGTCTTGTCAGGAGGCCGAGTTGACCTCGGCGTCGGCGTGGGTTGGCAACGAGAAGAGTACCAAGTAGCTGGCCTCGATTTCACAGCTCGCGGCCGTCTCCTGAACCACACCCTCGAGGTATGCCAAGCGCTATGGACACAACGGTCAGCTGATTACCGGTCGCCCGAACTGAGCTTCTACGAGATCCACGCGATGCCAAAACCGGCCCAACAGAACGGCGTACCGATCTGGGTCAGCGGGACGATCAACCCACCCGTGCTCGACCGCCTGGCACGCTTCGGCAGCGGCTGGATCCCATGGGGCGACGACGCCGTCGACCCCGTTCCCGGCATCGCCCGGATTGCTGATGCCATGACAGCGGCCGGTCGAGACGCCGCCGCGATCCAGGTGCAGGGCACGCTGGCCCTTGTGCGCGACAGTGACCGCTCCATCGTCGTTGATGCCACCATGGAGTCAGTCGCCGGCATGGTGGACGCTGGCATCACCGACTTCAAGATGTATGCGCGCCTCTCTGGCGGCTACCAACAAACCCTCGACGAGCTTTCGCCCATCGTGACGGCATTCCGGGACCAAGTCGGCCGCAGCTAAGCAAAGACCCACCACCCACCGCGGCCAACCTGTGACGCTCGGTGCCAGGCACCAGCCGTCACAGGTCGGCCGAAACCTCTACACCAGGGGCCAAACAGCCCCATATCGACGACAACCGCTGTCCTGTCCACGAAACCCAGCCCACTACCCAGCGCGGTCAAGTCGATCGTGTCGCCGGTTGTGTGGGCTTTCAAAGGTTCTTGTACGAGACGACAGGCAACCGATCGACGGCCATACCAAAGGGCATGCAAGAGACGCTCGATCGGATCAAAGAAGCACTCGAAGCCTGAGTCACACGATGGTCAGCCGGCAATGAGCTTCCGAACCGCTCGCAGGCCAACCCCTTCAATGTGGTCGGCCAAGTTGCCATCGGAAATTGCGGCGCTGAGCTGAGCCGCACCCACGGTTATGACGGCCGCCAAAGTCGCGTCGTCGGGGTCGACCCCGGGAAGGCCCCCAAGCGCGTCGATCAGTCCGTTCACACGATCGGTGTAGCCCGCGCGTCGCGGCGCGTCTCCCCTGATCGCATCGACGGGATGAGTCACCAAGGGACAGTTCGTGGCAACGTCGGCGCGCTCCGATGGGCTGAGGTAGGCCGACAGCGCCTCGATTGCCTGGTCGGTGTCGGCCTCGGCAGCGGAGGTCTGGAGCTGGCGAACGAGCCCGGCCTCGATGGCCAGCACTTCGATCACGAGCGCCTCCTTGGAGCTGAAATGGGCGTAGAACGCTCCTCTCGTCAAACCAGCAGCCTTCATGAGGTCATCGATGCTGGCGGTGTCGAAACCTCGGGTTCGGAACTGGCGTCGAGCTGCCTCGACAATCCGTTCCCGACTGGCCTGCTTGTGTGCTGCGTCGTATCGAACCATGGGGCCAGCTTATTGCATGTCGCCCGACATGTAATATTAATATGTCAAGCGACATACTATGGAGGAACTTCCGATGGCAGCACTCAAGACGGCGCGTACCCACGTCAGCACCAAACCGCCGGCGACAGGAGAACGAGCTGCTCTACTGATCGTGACCCTGATGCTCGTGGGGCGAGCGATGACGCTCGCCTATATCGGCGCTGCGGGCGGCGCCGCTGAGGGCGACCGACCCAATGCCTGGCTCATGCCACTCATCGGCGACGCTGTTATCGGGCTGTTGGCACTGCCCGTCGCGTACCTGATCGTCCGTGTGTGCGGTGCCGCCGCATGGGCCGCGATCGGCGCATGGAATGTGGTCGGAGTCTGGGATGCCCTCTCGGGATGGCTGGTCAACGAGAAGACACCGTGGCCCGACTTCTTCATGCTCGAGATCTTCGGCGAATCGATGTTCTTCGCCGCATCAACCATGCACATCGCAGCCCTCGTGCTGCTCTTCCAGCCCAAGGTGAAACACCACTTCTTGGCCAACACAAACGAGGCCTGAGCCAGCCCTGGGAACCCCGGGCCGCCACCGAGGCGCAACGTGAAGTCAAGCCATCGGCAGCTGGCGCCCGGTCCCGGTCCGGCGCGTGCAGCGGACCGCTATCTGGGCTTGGCGCCACCGCCGACGCGCAGGATTTCGCCACTGACCCAGCTGGCAGCGTCCGACGCGAGATAGACGCACGCGGCACCAATGTCTTGTGGAGTTCCGAGACGACCCAACGGGATGTTCCACATATCGAGCACCTCGTCGAGCTGGGTTTCGTCTCGACCGATGGACTTCAGCATGACCTCAGTAGGGATCGCACCCGGTGCCACTGCGTTGACACGGATGTTGGGAGCAAATTCGGCCGCCAACGTCCAGGTGAGCGAGTTCGTTCCGGCCTTGGACGCGCCATAGTGGGCGCTGCCAGGCACGGGCCCGCTACCCGCCCCCGAGGTGATGTTAATGATCGACCCGCGGTCGATGTGGCGCTCCGCAGTCAACGACCCCACATAGACGGCGGTGAGGTTCAGTGCGATCGTGCGATCCCACTCCTCGCGGGGAAGATCTTTGGCCGGCATCTTCAGTGGCGAGCCACCGGCGTTGTTGACCCAAACCGTGATCTTGCCAAACTCCGCAACAGCTGCCTGCGCCAACGCCTCGACGGCATCGTCATCGGTGACATCGGTGGTGACGGCAAGCGCCCGACCGCCGGCTGCGTTGATTTCGGCCGCTACTTGGTCGATCTCATGGGTGCGGCGAGCCGCCACAACGACCGCAGCGCCACAATCGACGAAGGCATGGGCGATGCCCTCGCCAATACCGCGGCCACCACCGGTGATCACGGCCACGTGGTCGGACATATCGAACAACTGCGGCACACTTCGTGCCCCTGAATCAGATTCCACTGCGATCGGCCTCCTGGACCACTTGACTACCCATTTCGACGAACCGGTGACTCCGGTCGCCCACTACTTCGCCAGCTGCGTCTACGACCAGCACTGCGCCGTTGGTGAAGCTGGCTTCGTCTGATGCAAGGTACAGAACGGCGTTGGCGATATCAGCCGGCTGTCCCCCGCGACGGAGCGGATTATTCGCCCCGATAATCGTCGTCGCCTTATCGAGATCCTTGTGGCTGCCTGTGGTGAGGCGCGCGGTCAGCCCCGTGACGGTTCCGCCCGGCGCAACAACGTTGACCCGAATCCCATACTGTCCAAGCTCGGTGGCAGCCGACTGAGAGAGTCCAACAACGCCGTGCTTGGCCGCGGTGTAGATGTGCGGGCCCAGCCCGGCGCGTACACCGGCGGTCGATGCCGTGTTGATGATCGAACCGCCGTTTCCCGCTGCCTTCATCGCCCGCGCAGCGTGCTTGATGCCGAAGAAGACGCTGCTCAACATCACATCGATCGTGCGCGACCAGCCTTCACCGCTGATATCGGTGATCGGCCCGATGGCGCCCAAGATGCCAGCGTTGTTGAACATGATGTCGATCTGTCCAAAGTGTTCAATGGCCCTGGCAACCGAAGCCTCGACCTGGTCCTCGTCGGCAACGTCAACGGCCATTGCGATACAAGCGTCGCCAAGCTCATCGGCAATCGCCTGAGCCCGATCGAGTTGCAGGTCCGCGATAAGGCATCGAGCGCCCTCTTCGACGAAGCGCCGCACGGTGCCTTCACCAATGCCACTCGCCCCTCCAGTGATGACAGCCACCTGGCCATCGAGTCGTCCTGCCATTGCAGCCCCCAACGTTGTCGTTGCGCCGCAGTCTCGCGCATCACGCCCCCCAGCCGCCCAACCCGCCCCGACCGATGACGCTCCGTGCCTGGCACCAACCGTCACCCGCTTTGGCGAACAACGACGTGGCCCCATACCGCCGTCGACCGCGCCGGCGCGACCCACCGCGTCTACCGACACTGGTCCCTCAGCTCTTCCCGGGCCTACCCGGTCGCGCTCCGTGCCCCTCACCGCCAAAACCCCGACAACCTGTCACGCTCCGTGCCTGGCACCAACCGTCACCCGTTCTGGCGAAACAGCCGCTCGCTTACACCAGGTCGTCAGCCACATAGGCGGCGATGATCTCGTCATAGGACGACTCACACACGAAGCCGAGGTCTCTGGCACGGCGCGCATCGAAGGTCTGCGGCCAGCCGGCAACAATGTTGGCGACAGCCTCGTCGGCCGACTCGCGGATCAAGCCGACTGCCTCGTTCCCTGCGACTCGCGCCAGCGCTTCGATCTGTTCGCCAACAGTCACCGAGATGCTGGGCATCGTCAGGTTCCGTCTCGCACCCAGCGCAACTGTGTCCAGTTGGGCAGCGTGGAGCAAGAAGCCGATCGCCGAGCGCGGGCTCGCGTGCGGATGTCGGACGTCACGGGGCACAGGGAGCAGCGCCTCCTGACCATTGAGCGGCTCGCGAATGATCCCCGAGAAGAAGCCGGAGGCGGCAGCGTTCGGTGCCCCAGGCCGGACCGTAATCGTGGGGAGGCGAACACCGACGCCGTCCATGAACCCGCGCCGCGAGTAGTCAGCGAGCAACGCTTCGCCAATCATCTTTTGGGTTCCGTAAGAAGTCAACGGGGTCAGGTGAAAGTCGTCACCAATGACGTCGGGAAACGGCGCACCAAACACCGCTATCGACGAGGTGAACACGACGCGGGGCACAAACTCCGACTGACGGATCGCATCGAACAGCGCCCTGGTTGCGTCGAGGTTCACCCGTGTGCCTTTGGCGAAGTTCGCCTCGGCTTCGCCAGACACCACCCCTGCCAAGTGGAATACAACGTCAGGCTGTCGAGCTATCAAGTCCTCGGCCACGCCTACCTCAGCCAAATCGCCCACCAGGAGCGAGTCAACGGGATCAACAACCGTAGTAGCCACCACATCGAACAGGTCGAGGGCGTCGATGGTGACCCGATCGAACGGTTGGGAGCGAAGAGCTGCCGACAACTTCTGACCCAACATGCCGGCGGCACCAGTAATGAGGACACGCATGGCTGGCTACCCCCGTCCCACGAACGGCATCTGGTTTGCCATCACCGTCATGTTCAACACGTTGGCGTCGGGCGGCAGGCTCGCCATGTACGCAACCGCACGACCAGCGTCGGCGGCGTCCATCGTGGGCTCGGGCCGCATCGAACCATCTGCTTGGCGAGCCCCATCAGCCATCTGGACCGTCATGGGCGTCGCCGCGTTGCCGATGTCGATTTGGCCACAGGTGATACCGAAGGAACGGCCATCGAGCGACAACGACTTCGTCAACCCCGTAATCGCGTGCTTGGTCGCGGTGTAGGGCGCCGAGTTGGGGCGGGGCGTATACGCCGAGATCGAGCCGTTGTTGATGATGCGCCCACCCTGAGGATTCTGCCGCTTCATCATCGCGACGGCGTGTTGAGCGCACAGGAAAGAGCCGGTCAAGTTGGCTGCCACGACGCGGTCCCACTCCTCGAACGAGATCTCCTCGAACGGAACCGGCGGCGATCCCGTCCCCGCGTTATTGAACAACAGATCGAGCCTTCCAAAGGTGTCCTGGACGCGAGCGAAGAGCCCGTCGACTGACCTCGGGTCGGCGACATCAGCGACCACAGCCATGGCCGTGGCGCCCAAGCCCTCACCCATTGAGCACGTCTCATCGAGCGGGCCAGCGCGCCGGCCGGCACAGACAACAGTCCAGCCGTCGCCTGCCAGTGCCTCTGCCGCGGCTCTCCCGACCCCGCTACCCGCCCCTGTGACAACGGCAACTCTCGCATCAACCATGACGCAGCTTCGCATACAACCGGCCCAGCCCGCGGGTGGCCCCCAGGCGACTCCGTCGTCGGCTGCACCCGACAGATGTGCCAAGGTGCGTCATGCCCCACGTCCCGCCCAACAAGATCTGTGACGCGTGCGTGTTCGACGCAAGCCGTTGGACACGCGAGGACGCGATTCGCACGATCGAGCATGCCGGTGATCTCGTAGCTCTCGCAATCGATGGCCTCGCCGATGACGATTGGACGCGTCGTACCCGGCCAGACGTCTGGTCGATCGCCGAGTACGTCGATCACATGCGCGAAGTCATCGAGTTCGTACGACTGGGATGCGAGCTCGGACAGGCAACACCCGATGCTGCAACGCCCGACGTGGATCAGCCTGTCATCGACATCACACCTGCAACCGACGACCGAGGTCGCACCATCGAGGCGCTCAGGGATCAAGCCGCCACAGCAACCTCGTTCTTCAATGGACTCCGGGGCGACGCCTGGGATAGGGGACTGCTCGTCGGCGACGCGAGGTGGACCGCTGCTTACTCACTCACACACATCTGCCACGACCTCATGCACCATCTCGCCGACATCGCCGGTATTCGCCGCGACCTGGGGGACACGGTCGGACCGCTGGCGGGAGTCGTGGCTCAGATCAACGCAGGAGGTGGGGGCGTCCCCAAGCTGGCGAAGTCGGCCGCGGTGGTGGGGCCCGCCGGGGTGGAGGGAGACCGCCAGGCGACGCGCCGCCACCACGGTCGCCCTTGGCAAGCGTTGTGTCTCTACTCGGCCGACGTGATCGACGCGCTCGCGGCCGAAGGCCACCCCATCACGCCCGGTGCGGTCGGCGAGAACCTCACGCTGTCAGGCGTCGATTGGTCGGAACTCCGCGCCGGGTTGATAGTGACACTCGGCGAGGTCCGATTGCGACTGAGCGCACCGGCGGCGCCATGCACGAAGACCAGCGGGTCCTTCGTCGACCGCGATCACATGCGAATGGCCCACGAACGCCATCCGGGATGGAGCCGCTGGTACGCATCGGTCCTCCAAAGCGGCACGATCATGCCCGGCGACATAGTCGTCATCACGACCTAACGGAACCCGCGCCAGCCAGAGCCCGTCGCGCGCCGGTGCCAGGCACCACCGCGCGACGGTTATCCACAGCGAGTGACGGTTGGCGCCAGGCACCGAGCGTCACAGGTTGGGATGTTTCGGCTAGCCGACTTCGGAGTGGGTGACGGGCTGTTCGCCCATCCACTCGCGCAGAGTGTTCTTCATTTTTGTTTGCTGGATGAACAGGTCGTGCTCGGCGTCATGCTCACCCGAAGCCTGCGGCGCCTTCAGGTAGAAGCTCAGCCACTCCTGCACGCCGGACTCGCCGGCACGATGTGCGAGGTCCATGAACAAGGCCAGATCCAACACAATCGGGGCGGCCAAGATCGAGTCGCGACACATGAAGTCGACCTTGATCTGCATGGGGTACCCGAGCCATCCGAAGATGTCGATGGCATCCCAGCCTTCCTTGTTGTCTCCACGCGGTGGGTAGTAGTTGATCCGCACAACGTGGTCAATCTCGCCATAGAGGTCGGGGTAGACCTCGGGCTGGAGGATCGTGTCGATCACACCCAGCTTGGAAACCTCTTTGGACTTGAAGTTCTCGGGCGCATCAAGAACCTCACCGTCGCGGTTGCCCAAGATGTTGGTCGAGTACCAGCCGCGCAAACCCAGCATCCGAGCCTTGAACCCCGGAGCCAATATCGTTTTCATCAACGTCTGCCCGGTCTTGAAGTCCTTGCCCGCAATCGGGACGCCTCGTGTCTTCGACAGCTCGACCATGCAGTCGAGGTCGGTGCTCAGGTTCGGCGCACCGTTCGCGAATGGCACGTCACTCTGGAGCGCGGCGTAGACGTAAATCTGGCTGGGCGAGATGTTTGCGTCGTTGTTCTTCAGGCCTTCTTCGAACGTCGCTACGGACACGTGAACAGCCGACGGCTCCTGATAAGCCTCAGTCGAACCGCACCAGACCATGACGAGGCGATCGCAATCGTTCTCTTCCTTGAACGACGCGATGTCGTCGATGAGCGCCAATGCCTGGTCCCACTTGTTGGGGATCTCCTTCACACGTACGCCCTCGAGCCGCGAGACCCACGTCTGATCGAAGACGGCGTCCATAGGCACGATGCCCTCGAGCTCGCTCGAGATCGTCGACAGGTCTGAGTCATTGAGGACACCCGACGTGCGAGCTGCTTCGAGAGCATTCGGCGAGATGGGATCCCAGCCACCGAAGACGAGATCGTCGAGCTCGGCCAGCGGCACGAACTCGCGGATCAGCGGGTTGCGGCCCTCTTCCTTCTTGCCCAACCGAATGTGCGCCATCTGGCTGACCGACCCAATCGGCGGCTTGAGCCCTTGCCGCGCGGCCATGACGCCGGCAATGAATGTTGAAGCCACGGCGCCCATGCCGGGAGTCAGTACCCCGAGGCGGCCGGTAGCTGGTGCGATGTCACGAGCGTTCTGCATGGGCCTCATGATAAGTAATGCAATGCCGCTGGGGAGTTCAGTGAAGGAAGTCTGATGTATCGTGCACGGGGTGGAGACTGTTCTTCCTGACCTCTCGATTCGCCAGCTCGAATACCTTGTCGCCGTCGCCGACTCGCCGTCATGGGCGGTCGGAGCGTCATTGGTTGGAGTCAGCGCCTCTGCCCTCTCTCAAGGGCTGGCCGAACTCGAACGCCGTGTTGGTGTCCCGCTGTTCGAACGGGTCGGCCGACGTCGGATCCTGCGCACTTCTGCACAACCCGTCTTGGACCACGCCCGACAAGTTGTGGCGCTGACCGGCGATCTCGCTCGTTGGGCTGCGCGTTCTCGCAGCGCCGATGTGGGCCAGATCCGGCTCGGCATGGTCGACGCTGCAGCCGTCCATCACTACCCCGACGTCTTGGCCCAGTTCCGCCGGGAACGACCCGAGCTCCAGCTCCGTTTGCGCGTCGCCCCGTCTGGCACCTTGTTGGAGCTGTTGACCGGCGGGCAACTCGACCTGGTGGTCTGCGTCGAGCCCGCCGAGCCGTTGCGCGGCATCGCAACCGAGTCGATCCTGACCGAACAGTTGGCCATCTATCGACCTGATGCAAAGCGCGCCGGCCCTCCCGCCTCGTGGGGCCCGTGGGTCTTGTTCCCCGAGGGCTCCCATACCCGCCAGGTAGTCGATGCCGAACTCGCGCGTCTGGGCGCACCCATCGAAGTTGTGGCCGAGTCGCACCAACCCGAAGTGCTCCGCGAGATGGTGCAACTTGGACTCGGCTGGACGGTGCTGCCTGTGGCGCAGGCCGAAACAGGGGCCAGGCCGCTCAAACGCGCCAGGATTCTCACCGAACGCCGCCTCGTCGCGGCCGTGCGGGAGGCAGCCGTGATGGATCCTGCGGTTCAAGCGCTGCGGTCTGCTCTCGTGACCCCAGCTGAGTAGTCGCACACCCCAGGCTGCGGACTACGGTCGCCGACGTGACCAGCTACCCACAGCCATCTTTCACGCCTCCGCCAGGCGCCTGCCAGGTCATCCTGGTGCGCCACGGCCAGTCGATCCCCTACATCGATGGCGAGCCATTCCCGCTGGTGGACGGGCACGGCGATCCGCCCCTGTCACCTCGTGGACTCTGGCAAGCCGACCAGGTGTGCACACGCCTGGCCAACGAGCCGATCTCAGCCATCTACGTGAGCTCGCTCACCCGCACCCATCAGACCGCAGCCCCGCTAGCAGCCCAGATCGGCCTCGACCCGAAGATCGAACGGGACCTGCGCGAGGTGTACCTCGGCGATTTCGAGGGCGGGATCTTTCGCAAGATGAGCGCCGATGATCATCCGGCCGCCGTCGAGATGCGCCAGAGAGGCGACTGGGCCGCCATCCCCAACGCCGAGACCAACGAACAGCTCCGGGCCCGCACCGTTGGGGTGCTCGAACGATTGGCCACTGACCATCAAGATGAGCTGATCGCCGTGGTCTGTCACGGCGGCGTGATCGCAGCCATCGTCGGACACACCATGCAACAGTCGCCGTGGCTGTACTCCGGCGTGCGCAACGCCTCGTTGTCACACATCGTCATCACCGAAGATCGGTGGCAATTACGCTCATTCAACGACGCTGCCCACGTCGGATCTCTGGTCGGCGATCACGACCCGCCCGACTGACCCCCGAAATCCCGAGGTGGCCTCGACTCAGCGGCGAGCGCTCAAGACCACGAACTTCGGGTTGCTCGCGATGGTGTTGCAATTGCCGAAGATACGCCGCAGCTTCACGTGGTACCCGAGGTGTTGGTTTCCGACAATCCGGAGCTCACCGCCGACGCGAAGCACACGGTGTGCGTCATTGAACATCTGCCAGGCCACGGCATCGCCAATCGAGTGATCTTCGTGAAATGGAGGGTTCGACACCACAAGGTCGACGCTGTCGTCGCCAACCTCGGTGAGGCCGTCGCCGGCCACCGCCGTTGCCTGCTCGTCGAAACCGGCCAGCTCCATCGTTGCCTGGGCAGAGGCGACGGCCATAAAGGACTCGTCGATCATCATGATGTTCGCCCCTGGATGCGCCCGAGCCACCGTCAGACCAATGACGCCGCTCCCACACCCAACGTCGACCACATCGGCGCCGTCCAGGTCCTCGGGAAGATGCTGCAAGAGGTAACGGGTTCCGACATCGAGGCGCCCCTGGCTGAACACGTTGGCGTGACTCACGACGCGTCGGCCGCTGTGGTCATAGCTCGTTGGGAACGGATTGGCGCCCACATCGAGCGCTGTGTCGGGCTTGGCGAAGATCAGCCGCGCCTTCTTTGTCGCCCGAGACGTGGTGGTTGGCCCGATCAGTTGCTCGAACAACTCGAGGGTCGATGAGTGGATGTGGCGCGCCATCGCTGCTCCCAGAACCACCGTGCCCTCGTGCAACTGTGGGCGGATCCGGTGCAGTTGATCCTCCAGAAGAGCCAGTGACTTGGGGACCTTCACGACCAGAACATCGATGGGCTCGGAGGGATCATCCAGCGACGACTGGAGACGAACCAAGCCCGCCTCTCGACGATTGCGCTCGAGGTTTGCTGCGATCCCCAGGTGCGACAGGTAGGAGTCTGACATCACAGCCGGCGACGCATCGGCCAGCGCAACGCTGAGCGCGCCAAAACTGTCGTTCACCACAAGAACTCGGGCGTCAGCGACAAGGCCGATCTCCCCCAGGTGACCAAGCACGAGCTCGTCGGCGGCATCCCATGCGCGCAACGTGTTGCCATCGCGCTGTGGATAGCGCCGCAGATCGAACTGTCCCTGCGGGACCTCGAGAATGTCCATGGGGTCAGGATGCCCGCAACGACCAACAATGCCGCCCCCGGCACCTTCGCTCGCCCGGGCACCGCTGGCGCGAACGGTCAGCCAAAGAACAGCCAGCCACAGCCCGAACTCCCCACCCCGGCCGCCCCGCACACACAGCACGTGAGCAATGCCAAGGGCCTGCGTGGCCCGAACGCCCGCCCGGAGGGCAACCACAAAGGGCAGACACAGCCGGTCACACTAACGTGGCGCCATGACGCGCTTGTCCAAGCTTGACCGATCGATCAGCGGTCGTGTCGCCATCATCACCGGCGCCGCGAGCGGCATGGGGCGTGCCACTGCGCACCTGTTTGCGGACGAGGGAGCGAAGGTTGCAGTGTGTGACATCACCGCTGAAGGCGTCGCCTCCGTCACTGCGGAAATCAACAACGCCGGTGGAACGGCTGTGGGCTACCGGGCTGACATGGCCGACCCCGACGCCATCATCGCAATGGTCGAGGCTATTCGGACGGATCTCGGACCCGTGGACATCGTCATCAACAACGCGGGGGTAAGCCTCGGTGGCCCGTTGGACCGCCCCGATTTCGAAGACCTCTGGAACGCGACGTTCGACGTCAATCTCCATGCGCACATGCGGTTGATTCGCGCATGTCTGGCCGATCTCAAGCGCAACAATGACGGCCGCATCGTCAATATTGCCAGCGTCGAAGGCCTCGCCGGATCGCCCAACATCAGCCCGTACACGGCCAGCAAACACGGGGTGGTCGGGCTGACAAAAGCCTTGGCCGTCGAACTCGGTCGAGACGGAATCACTGTCAACGCGATCTGTCCGGGACCGATCAACACCGGGATGACTGAAGTGATCCCTGGCGAAGCCAAGGCCACCTTCGCCCGACGGCGCACCGCGATGCGCCGCTACGGGGACCCCGAAGAGGTTGCCCAGATCACCCTCTCGCTCGTCCTCCCGGCCGCGTCGTACATCACCGGGACGGCAATCCCCGTCGATGGGGGCATGGTGGCGCGCAACAACTAACGAGGTCTACCACCGCGACGGCCTATGAATCCCTCCTGGCTTTCGCCGATCTTGTGCTTGGGGTCGCGTGGGCATGCAGCCTCACAGCGGGCGACACGCACGGTCGTCTCGCTCTGCGCCTGAACCGGCCCGAAGCCGCCCAGCTGCACAGGGTTCGAGCCATCCAGTTGTACGAAAGCCTGGCCGCGCCGGCTCTTCTTGCCCAGGTCCAATAGGAACCTGCCTGTGGAGATCGACGCTGTCGCCCGCTAGTCGCGCTTTAGCCGCCGGCTGCTCCATCGCCGATAACCGTGGCGCCTCTTGGAACGGCTCACCTAGGCACCGTTAGTATCGGTCCATGAGCCAGCCGGCCAGCGCCGAAACTGTCGATCTCCTCCAGCACCTCATCCGCAACAAGTGCGTCAACGAGGGCACCGAAGCATCCGGCGACGAGATTCGCAACGCAGACCTTTTGCACAACTACCTGGAGGGTGTGGGGCTGGACATGCAGCTGTTTCACGCTGCCCCTGGCCGCACCACGCTGGTCGCCCGGATCCAAGGCCACGACCCCGATGCTCCGAGCCTGTGCCTGAACGGCCATACCGACGTCGTCCCGGTGACGCCCGAGGGCTGGTCCCGTGACCCGTTTGGGGGCGAACTGATCGACGGCGAGATCTGGGGCCGGGGTGCCGTCGACATGTTGAACCTGACCGCATCGATGGCCGTGGCCGTCCGGCACCTAGCGGCCACGGGATTCAGGCCGGCCGGAGATCTCATCTACATGGCCGTGGCCGACGAGGAAGCCGGCAGCGCATACGGCGCGCGGTGGATGGCCGACAACCACACCGACCTCATCACCACCGACTACGTGCTCACCGAGAACGGTGGGCTCCATGGAGGGTCCACCGAGGCGCCCGTGATTGGCATGCGCGTCGGCGAAAAAGGTGTCGCGTGGCGTCGTCTGACCGTCCGCGGTACTCCGGGTCATGGATCGATGCCCTTCAAGTCAGACAACGCACTCATCAAAGCAGCAGGTGTAGTCCAGCGGATCGCCGGCTACAGCCCGGCGCCGGCATTCCACGAACTCTGGCGCGACGAAGTCGACAGCATGGGCCTCGACGACGACACCAAAGACCTCTTGCTCGACGCTGATGCGATCGACGAGTTCCTCAACGACGTCCCGGCCTCCAGCAGCCCCGGCTACCTCCATGCCTGCACGCACACGACGTTCTCGAGCAACGTGGTCACCAGCCAGACCAAGACCAACGTGATCCCGGACACGGTGAGCATCGACGTCGACATTCGCACGATGCCCGGCGAGGGCCCCGATGAGGTCGAGGCCCACCTGCGCGAGGCCCTCGGCGATCTGGCTGACCATGTCGAGATCGAGCCGCTCATGAACGACCGGGCGAGCATGAGCCGCGTCGGCACCCCGCTTTGGGACAGCCTGCAGCGAGCGGTGAGCCGGCCATTCCCGTCCGCGACGATCAGGCCATCACTCACGGTCGGATTCACCGATGCTCGCGTGCATCGCGAGCTGGGCGCAATCGCATACGGAGCAGGGCTGCTGAGTCCGGCTATCAGCGCAGGCGAATTCGGGTCGCGCTTCCACGGCAACGACGAGCGCATCGATACCGAGTCGTTGGAACTCACCACGAACCTATGGCTCGACACCATCACAGACCTGATGGGCTGATCAGCTTCGGCGGAGACGAACCACCGGGATGTCGCGATCGGTCTTTGCCTGATAGTCGGCGTAGGGGGGCCAAACCGCCACGCAGGACTCCCACGCGTCGGCTTTCTCTTGGCTTGTCAGCGTTACCGCTGTGACATCAAAGGTGTCCTGGCCGACCTGGATCTGGACGTTCGGGTCGTCGACCAGGTTGAGATACCAGTGCGGGTGGCTCGCGTCGCCGCCGCGCGACGCAACAATCAGGTGATCGTCGCCCTCCTCGATGTAGATGAGGGCGTTTCGGCGCGTCGCTGCCGACTTGCGGCCCTTCGTGAAAAGCACCAGGCACGGCACTCCTTCTGCGAGGCTCCCGTCGCGGCCCTTCCACATATGGCCCTCGGTACCACCCGATTCAACGTAGGTCTTGGTGTGATCGGCTACCCATGCAATCGTGCTGTCCAGCGGCTCAGTCATGATCTTGTTCTAGCGCCATATCGAGTGGCCTTGTGGTGTGGGGCCGACAGGCGTGCAAAGCGAACCGCGACAGCCCCGGTCGCCTCAAGACGCCGGGGTATCGCTCCCGTGGCCCGCTCGCAGCTCGACCCACCCAAGTACCCTGACCCCATGGATGACCTCGAGTCCACCAGACCTGTCGTGTTGGAAACGGTCCCGCTGGGCACGCAGTGGCAGACCGTGGACCCGTTCTTGTTCTGTGCGCATCACGACGACGCCTATCCCGCGGGCGACTGTGCCAACGCGCCGGTCGCATCACTTGCAGGCCGAACCATCGGCCAGGACTTCGCCGGGGTCGACGGATGGAACATGTACCACGGTTCGGTGGTTCCGGGCTTCCCGCAGCATCCCCACCGTGGGT
>CAWKYX010000065.1:0-14917 GCA_963854265.1 Acidimicrobiia bacterium | reverse complement strand
GAAAGGGACCTGGATGTGCTCAAAGCATGCCGTGCCCCTGATGGACGCGGCCGGCGGTGGTTCGATCGTGAACGCAGCGTCGATCGGCGGCATGGTCGGCTACCCGATGGGAGCCGCATACGGCCCATCGAAGGCCGGTGTCATCCAGCTCACACGAGTAATGGCACTCGAACTGGCCGCCCGAAACATCCGCGTGAACTGCTACTCGCCTGGGAACACCGACACGCCAATGGTCACCGAGTACTACAGCTCGGCACCCGAGGACCAACGGGCCATAGTCGAACAACAGCTCATCGGCACCCACCTCATCCCCCGCCTAGGCGACACAGCCGAGATAGCGAAACTCATCTTGTTCCTCGCGAGCGACGACGCATCATTCATGACCGGAGCCAACGTCGTCATCGATGGAGGCACGACCGCGTGGCGAGGCATCCGCGAATAACAGACGACGATGTCACCGATCCTCACGCACGGATTCTACGAGGTCAGCCTCAGCTGGCTTTGGTCCCATGGCGGACCGCACCGTCCCCAAGCGTGGGCAAGGTGACATAGCGAAACCGCGACCCCCCTGCGCGTCATGGACCTCGGTGGCCACATTGGCTCACCCGTGGTCCCAACTGGAAGACTGTCTCCGTGTCACATGACCAAAAACAACTGCCGTGATCATCGGCGGCGGGCACAGCGGGCTGGCCATGAGCAAGCGGCTGTCGGAGCGGGGTATCGACCATGTCGTGCTCGAACGGGGCGACGTCCCCAACTCCTAGGCGTCCCAGCGCTGGGATTCCTTCACGCTCCTGACCCCGAACTGGCAGACCCGACTGCCGGGCGGCGCCTATGAGGGTCCCGACCCGGACGGTTTCATGACCGGGCCCGAGCTCATCGGCTTCATCAAGAACTATGCCGAGGCTGTGGGTGCCCCGGTCCACGCCGGGACAACGGTCACCGCGGTCCGCCAGGCCGACGACGGCTACGAGGTCGTGACCGATCAGGGCACGTGGGGATGCCGGAGCGTCGTTCTGGCCGGCGGCGCATGCAACCTTCCCAGCATCCCGGAGTTCGCGGCTGCGCTCCCCGCCGGCGTCGAGCAGGTGAACGCGCTCGAGTATCGCAACCCGGACCAACTCGCCGAGGGTGGCGTACTGGTGGTCGGCGCTGCGGCCACCGGCATTCAGCTGGCTGAAGAGATCCACGGGTCGAACCGACCCGTGACCTTGTCGTTGGGCGAGCACGTCCGGATGCCTCGGACCTATCGTGGCCGCGACATCCAGCACTGGATGGACGCCGTAGGACGACTCGACGAGCAGTACGACGAAGTCGACGACATCCTGAAGGCCCGAAAGGTGGCCTCACCACAGCTCGTCGGCACCCCCGAGCACCGGACCCTGGACCTCAATTCGCTCACCACCGCAGGCGTGCAACTCCGCGGTCGCCTGGGCACGGTCCGCGATGGCATAGCGATGTTCTCGGGTGGTTTACGCAACCACACTGCGTTGGCCGACCAAAAGCTCGGACGGCTCCTCGACGAGTTCGACAAGTGGATCACCGGGCACGACCTCGACGGCGACGTCGGTCCAGTGACACGGTACGAGCCGACCCGGGTCGAGCGGGGCGCGCCGCTCACCAGCGATCTCGGTCGCGGCGAGATCAAAACCGTCGTCTGGGCGACGGGTTTCCACCCCGACCTCTCATGGGTCGATCTACCGGTCTTCGACGCAGACGGACGTCTGCGCCACGATGGTGGCGTCGTGAGTGCCCCGGGGGTGTACTTCCTCGGTGCCTCGTTC
Source organism: Acidimicrobiia bacterium (assembly GCA_963854265.1). Classification (GTDB taxonomy): domain Bacteria; phylum Actinomycetota; class Acidimicrobiia; order Acidimicrobiales; family UBA8592; genus CAWKYX01. The sequence goes on along the minus strand of CAWKYX010000065.1, from coordinate 13,133 downwards.
CTCCGCAGGCGGAGGTCGAGCTTCATTCACGGTGCCGCTGACGACTCGAGAGACCTGGCCGACCACATGGTTGGCTACCTGGCTGACCCAGAATGACCAGCTCCGAGAATGATCAGCGCTTCGTGCCGACGTACCCGAAGAGCTGGATCTGGCCCCGCAACGGGAGCCCGTCACGAACCTCAGGAGCGGCGAGCTCGATCGCCCGAGCGATGAATTCCTCCTCGCCGATGCTCTGGATCGCCTCGTAGGCAGGCCCCGTGGCCGCCAGATCGCGGGCGTAGGTCTCGGGATCGGCCTACTCGAAGACGAACGGAATCTCGAACCGCTCTGCCACGTCGAACCCGCGTTCATAGAGGAACGCTTCGCCGACACCGGGCCGTCCCAGAGCGACCATGCCGGATTGATGTTGGATCTTCTCGTCGGTTGCCCACTGGAACGGTGCCATCATCCACGCCCCGGGGGACTTGCCGACGTTCCCCCAAACGGTGATGGCCAGACGCCCTCCGGGAACGAGCACTCGGTGGGCCTCGTCGACCGCTGCATGTGTCGTCCCCCAGATGCCACGGAAGCTGGTCGCGACGTCGAACGTCTCGTCCTCCCACGGGAGATCCTGCATGTCACCCACCCTGATGTCGCAGTCCAGGTTGCGGTCCTGCGCCACTGCTATCAGACGCGGCGAGGCGTCAATCCCGGCGCAGGTCGCTCCCCTGATGCGGGCCAGTTCGACGGCGAGCCCTGAGCCGCACGCGAGATCCAAGACCCGCTCGCCCGATCCGACGCCGAGCTGCTGGTGCACGGCCACGTACTCGCGACAGTTCGCCGGTTCGCTCAGCGTTGCGAACTCAACAGCGCGGCGCCCCCAGCCTTCATCGACCATCTCCCACGACACAGCCTGTCCTCCATCTTCGACAGCGGAGCCATAGTAGGCACCGGAGGAGTCGTACGGCCTCGGCGGCGACCAGGTGCACGTGGAAGAGTTCGCCTACATGGCGGACCATCCCACGCTGGGTCACGGTCATGGCCCAACCCCGCAGGAGTTCGTGCTCCACGCGCTGGCATCATGCATCACGGCCGGCGTTGCCACGAATGCGGCTGCCCGCAACATCCAACTGAACAAGGTCTCCTCCAAGGTGAGCGCCGACATCGATGTGCGTGGCGTGCTGGGCGTCGACCCCGACGTCCGCAAGGGCTTCAGCAATGTCGACATCGACTTCGAGATCGACGCCGACTGCGATGAAGAGCAAAAGGATGCGCTCCTGGCCGGTGGAGTCAAGTACTCGGCAGTGTTCGACATGTTGGCCAACCCGACCGAGGTCAACATCACCCGAGGTAGCTGACTGCCATCGCTCACGCCTGGCGACACGCCACGGACGATTCCGCCAGGCTCGAGCAGCCCAAGATGTCCTCGGCTGCGACGTTGGCGTTCATCGGCGAGTCGTCGCTCATCGCTGGTCCATCGCCAAGCTGGGTGAACAGCTCGCCGCTGGGAGTATCTCAGTCGAAGACACCGAGCGAGGGGTATGTCCAGGTCGACTAATCAGGTCCACACCCGGGCACGCGGAATCGTTTGGCTCCCTGGACGCGAAAGAGGCGACCCACTCGTTGAGCGGACCGCCTCTGACCAGGGAAACTCTGGTGGGCCATGAGGGAATTGAACCCCCGACCCCCTGCGCGTCATGCAGGTGCTCTAGCCAACTGAGCTAATGGCCCCGGGTCGATGATCGTAGCAGCGACGGTTGGCGAAGATGCCAACCGTTTCTTCAACTTTTCGTGTCGTCTCGGCGGATGAGCGCAAGAACACCTGCGATCGCTGCCACCACTCCACCGGCGGTCACGATCCAGATGCCGATGTCGAGATCGAGAACGGCTCCATCGGCGACGCTGGCAGAAACGTTCTCCGCACGTAACACGCCTGGGAGGTCGTCGGAGGTGCTGTTGATGTCGAGAATGCTGAACACGGCCAGGCCAAGACCCACGACGGCTGCGAGGACCATGGCACCGCCGACCCAAGGCTTGCGGTAGCCGACCAGCAATGCCGCAACGAGGCTGGCAACGACCAAACCGCAAATGAGCGTCCCCCACCCATTCGAGCCCGTGAGGCCGTTGAGGGTTCCGCTGGTCAGCGTCCCGCCTGCCTTTGCCCAAACGAAGAACGAACCTGCGATGAGGCCTGCTGCTCCGATCAATCCCAGCAGTCCAGATGCCATATCGGCTTGGCTAGAAGAGACTGCAGGCTCGCCTCGCGCACTGGCCGATGGCGCGTTGAATGGCTGCTCCGGCGCCTGGTCCCATGTGGCCGGAGGCGCCTGAGGCGCTACGAGGTCGGCCACAACATGGGCCAGCGCAGGCTGCACCTGGGTGGGGTCGACGCGAATGGGGGCGATGCCGTCGACGAGGGTTGGTTCAGTCGTCGCCGGGTCGACCGGGGCGTGCCAGGCCGCAGGTGCGGGAGCCGGGTCGATGAGAGGTTGTTCTGCCGAAGGCGAGGTCCAGTCGATGACCGATGTCGTCTCGGTCGCCGACGGGACGACTGCCGCCTCACCGGATAGCGGAGCGCCCGCCGGGGGCATGGACCAATCACTGCCTGCTGGGGCGATGGGGTCGGCCGCCGGGGGCGTTTCGGCTACGTCGGCTCGGTGCAATGCCGCTGGAGCGACGACGGGAGCGGACCGTTCGAAGAACGGATCGATCGGTGCCGCTACGGGTGCCGGTTCGGCTCGGACAACTGGCGCCATGACGGTGGGTTGCTCCACCGCCGCGGCGGTGTCGTTGGCTGTGTCGTCAGCAGGGCCGACTGCACCGTCGATTGGCTGCCAGTCCGCCGGGTAGAGCTCGGGCGGGTACCACTTCTGATCGGAGGCCTGCCACCAACCCGTCCCCTGAGAGGTGTCACTCATGATGAGCAATGTAGTCCGACGGCGCCCGCTCGCGAAAACGAGTGCTGCACCACACCTCGGTGTGGTGCAGCTCAACGAGCGCCGGGCGGGATTTGAACCCGCGATTGTACGGCTTTGCAGGCCGCTCCCTTGGGCCGCTCGGGCACCGGCGCACGGGCAACGGCCCCCTCTGACGGCGCCGTTGCGTTGCGGCGACATCGTACCGCCCTGTCCCCGCGATGGCGTTGTCGAATAGCAGTCCCAGCCGGGATAGGTCCGGCTAGATCCTGTTCTCGCAAATACCTACGAACTGTTGCGAATCGAACATACGTTCGCTAATGTAGAGAAATACCGCTTCCCCGAGCGGCTCGTGACCCCTCCGGTCGCCTGCCAGTCGCAATCTAATTTGCGATGTCATCGTCTCGCCGGGAGGTTTCCGCGTGCCTACAACAGTGCACAACCAAAATAGGCACAGTCCAACAGGGCACGATGGCGCGCTAGCCCACGGCAGCCGTGTCCTCGGCGACCTCAACGCCGCCTTTGACGATGTGTTGGCCATGCCGTTGCACTGCCTGTCACGGACCGAGCTCGACGATTGGATCAACCAAACCCAGCGCTTCACGTCACGCATGGCCGCCATGGCTTGTAACGCAGCGACCGCCGCCGACCAAGCAGGCGTGCAGCTCCTGGGCCCGCACCGAACCCTGGCCGATCACGTCGCCGCACAAGCCCGAATCGAGTCTTCAACCGTCGGCTCGGACCTCCTGCTGGGGCGATGGCTGCAGCGGTTCCCGGACTTCGCCGAAGCAGCCGCTGCAGGAACGCTCTCTCGGCGCCATCTGCAGATCCTCCGGTCCAACGACAACACGCGCACGCACCGGGCTATGTGGGATGCCCAGGCCTTCTTCGTAGAGCTGGCTGCCACCCTCGTGTGGAAGGACTTCAACGAAGCGCTCCGTTACTGGGTGTTGGCCGCCGACCCCGACGGTGACGAGCCGAAAGAACAGGTCAAGAAGCGACACGTCCGCCTCGTCACGGGAGGCGATGGATTCGTAAACGGCCAATTCGGCTACGACCCTCTTACGGGCGCCATGATCAAGGACGCAGTCGAGCACGAAGCCCAGCAACTCTGGCGGGACGAGCAGGCGGGCAACCACGCGTTACGAACCAAGGCTCAGCGTCAAGCCGATGCTCTTGCGACCCTGGTTGCTCGGGGCACCAAGTCTGGCAAGACCCAACGTCCACTCATCCATCTGGTCGTCAGTGACGAGGTGTTGGCCGATGCAGCGATCAGGCTGGCGTGCGGCGACAGCGACGATCCTCAGCGCACTCCGCTGCCAAGTTGGCTCGATCCCAACCGCCTCCCGCTCGCCTGGGGCGACGTCGATCGCCGATGCGAGTTGGTGGACGGCACACCGGTGCACCCCCGACTTGTGGCCGCACTCCTCGACCTCGCCGACCTGCGACGGCTGGTACTGACAGCCGATTCCGAGGTTGCCGACCTTGGCACCCAGGTCCGGTTCTATCCCCGCCACATGAAAGACGCGATTCTCGCTGCCGGGCGCGGCCGATGTGAGGTCCAGGGTTGCAGCGCTCCCCTGTCGTGGCTCCAAGCCGACCATCATCAGCCCCACGCTCGGGGCGGCGCCACCTCGTTGGACAATGGCCGCTCCCGTTGCGACCCGCACAACAAGGCGAAGGGCGACCGAGCACCGCCTTGAGCCAACCAATTCCCGAGGAGGCCAAAAACGACCAGATCCCGCGCCGGAAGCCGAGCGGGATTTGGGGTGTTCTGGAGCGGACGACCGGGTTCGAACCGGCGACCTCAGGCGACGTCGTAGCCCGCCTCGTCAATCGCTGCGACAACCGCCGAGACGTCTCCGCCGGCGACAGCGACGGTCTTGGCGTCGAGGTCAATAGCGATCTCGGTGACTCCCTCTACTGCCGTCACCTCGCGTGTGATGGCATCGATGCAACGTTGGCAACTGATGTCTGGGACGTTGAACGTTGTTGGCGTAGCCATGGCGCAAGGTCGCTTTCAAGGGTGGTGGCGAATCAGAGGTCTGTGCGCCGGTACCCGCTGAAGCTGCGGAGGCGGAGGCTGTTGCTCACGACGAACAGCGAAGACATCCCCATGGCAGCGGCGGCGATCATTGGGTTGAGTACGCCGGATGCTGCGAGCGGGATGGCGGCGGCGTTGTAGGCGAAGGCCCAGAACAGGTTGCCCTTGATCGTGGACAGCGTGCGGCGTGAGAGCGCTATGGCGTCGGCGACAGCACGGAGGTCGCCGGAGACGATGGTCAGGTCGGATGCCTCGATGGCGACGTCGGTCCCCGTGCCCACAGCGATCCCGAGATCGGCCTGAGCAAGCGCCGGTGCATCGTTGATGCCGTCACCCACCATTGCCACCCGTTTACCCTCCGCTTGGAGTTCCTTGATAGCGGCTGCTTTGTCGTCGGGGTATACCTCGGCGATCACCGCGTCACCGGCGACCGACCCAATGTTCACCTTCGCTGCCACGGCTTCAGCAGTGCGTTGATTGTCTCCGGTGAGGAGCGTGACCGTCAGGCCCTGGTCATGGAGCGCGGCGATTGCAGCTGCCGACGTGGCTTTCACCTGATCGACGACGACGTAAACCAACTCTGCGGTGCCGTCGCGCCCGGCGAACACGGCCGTTGAACCCTCTGCCTCGGCTCCGGCAGCCAGCTCCTCGACCGCATCGGGGACCTGGTCGAACAGGCTGCGGCGACCGACTCTGACCTCAAACTCAGCGATGCGCGCGGTGACGCCGGACCCTGGGATGTTCTCGAAGTGATCAAGGTCGAGGTGGGTCTCGGTGGAGCGGGCAATTGCCTGCGCGATTGGATGCTCAGACCGCACCTCGACCGATGCCGCCAGTCGGTGAACGAGGTCACGGTCATCGGGCGAAAGGCCTGCGTCCAGCACGCTTTCCAGCGACATCTGTCCTTCAGTGATGGTTCCGGTCTTGTCGACCACGACAACATCGACGGATCGGCTGTCCTCCAACACTTCGCCGCCTTTGATAATCACGCCAAGCTGGGCGCCGCGCCCCGTACCGACCATGATCCCCAACGGCGTCGCGAGGCCAAGCGCACATGGGCAGGCAATGATCAGAACGGCGACTGACGCGGTGAACGCGTCGCCCGAGTCGTTGCCGAATACCAGCCAAGCCGCCAGAGTCACGAGGGCGGCGAGGATGGCAACCGGTACGAACACCGCCGACACCCGGTCGGCCAGTCGTTGCACTTCGGCCCGGCTGCCCTGAGCTTGATCGACCAAGCGGATAATCTGCGCCAATGCCGTGTCGGCGCCGACTTTGGTCGCCTCGACCACGAGCGAACCGTTGGCATTGATGGTCGCGCCGATCACCTCATCGCCGGGAGCGACTTCGACTGGGACGGGTTCGCCGCTCACCATCGATGCATCGACTGCGGAGCGGCCGTCGACAACCACACCATCGGTGGCTATCTTCTCTCCGGGCCGGACTACGAACCGCATCCCGACCGCAAGATCCTCAAGTACAACCTCTCGGCCATCTTCAAGTCGTGCAGTGCGTGCGCCGAGGTCGGCCAGTGCCCGAATGGCATCACCGGAACGGCGTTTGGCCCGAAGCTCGAACCACTTCCCCAACAAGATCAGCGTGACAATGACCGCGCCGGTCTCGAAGTAGACATGCCCGTTGCCGACGTTGCCCAGCAGTACCACCATCGACCACACAAGGGCAGACAGCGACCCCATCGACACCAGCGTGTCCATCGTCGTCGAGCCATGCCGGATGTTCATCCACGCCGCCCGGTGGAATCCCCAGCCCGACCACAAGATCACCGGCGTAGCGAGTGCCCCGACCAGCCACTCCCACCCACCGAAACGAAACAAAGGGATCATGGAGATCGCCATTGCTGGCACGGCGAGCGCTACACCGAACAGGAGGCGCCGCAACAGATCGGCTTCGCGCCGATCTTCAACATCGTCGCCCGCGGCCATGTCGATCACGCTGTACCCGAGGGCCGCGACCTCGCCCGAGAGAACAAGATCGTCGACCGACCCATCGTGCCGGACCGTGGCCCGGCCGGTTGCAAAATTCACCTGGGCATCAGTGACAGCGTCAAGCTTTCCCAACCGGCGTTGGATCCGATTCGCGCACGCCGCACACGTCATCCCATCGATCGCCAGATCAGACCTCAACATCTTTCCTGTGCCATACATCCAGCATAGAGCTTCCACTCCACTGGAAGGTCAAGGGGCTTTAGGGATGGTCAAGCCGTATGGCGGGCCTCGTCGATCACCTGACACCGATTCGGGTCAGTACACGACGCGGGATCCAGTCCCTTTGCTCGCTTCGCCAACGTTGCGAGTTCTCGTCGAGCGGCCGTCAGTTGGTCCATCTGAGCGTCAATTGCCAAAAGGTGCGAGTCGATCAGAGCCATCGTGTGTGCACAGGACCGCTCTCCTGCAACCTTGAGCTCGAGCACCGAAGAAATCTCGGCGAGAGTAAGGCCCGTTGACTGGGCGTCGCGAATGAATCGCAACCGCTCCACCGATTCCTCGTCATAGTCGCGATAGCCGCTCGGCGTTCGCGACGGTTCATCGAGCAAGCCGATCGATTCGTAGTACCGAATCGTCTTTGTTGTTACTCCACACTGATCACCGAGCTCGCCGATCTTCATACGATCGAGACTACTTGACCTTCCAGCCAGTAGGAATCCGTAACGTGCCCTGCGATGACCTCTCCTCGAATCCTGGCAATCGCGAAATCGTTGCTCGCTTGACTGCCCACCACTCGTCGAGCCAAGCCGAGACCGACAACCCGTCAATCACCGTTTCCGCCGCCCCTGCCACCTCAGCCACTGCCACGAGATCTCGGCAGACCCGTTCAGCGTCGCGCCTCGCACCCCGAACACGCTTGCGCGCAGAGCCCTTCACGAACTCGATGTCACGCGAATTGTGCCGTAGGTGCGGTAGCGGGATGCGATGACGAGGTCACGCGCCAACTAACCGCTTGGAGGGTCTTGAGCCTGACCTGGGCTTTCTTATGGAGCGGACGACCGGGTTCGAACCGGCGACCTCAACCTTGGCAAGGCCAATCAGGAGGCTCTTAGCTTCCCCGTGAACAGTGCAGTTTCCGCGTAATGGCACGTAACGAGCGGTCTCAATGCTTGCCGTTGACTCCCAGTGTTTCGGGCTGCCTACTGCTGGCTTGTGGCCCCGATTTCGCAGAGTCAATTCGGACCATACGAGCAGTCATCACCCACAGTGCTTCCCCGAAGCCGCCCGATCATTTCCCTGTAACCATTCTTAACACCGTGTCCCCGCCTTTGTTGGTGATCCAGATGCTGGTCCCGTCGCCCGAAGACCCTCAAGCACCCAACCACTACAGTCCGTTCATGGTCCTGCCGATGTCCGACATTGAACCGACCGGCGCGTCGTTCGGTGCCGTTGTGCACAATGTCGAGCTGCGATCGCTCGACGCCGCGGCGTTTCACGTCATCCACGAAGCGTGGCTCGAGTACGGGTTGCTCATCTTCCCCGGCCAATTCTTCTCGACTGCTGAGCAGGACACGTTCGCTCGGCGTTTTGGTGATCTCGAGTTCAAGGCCACGCCGATCACCAACATTGGTGCCGACGCCACGGTGCGGACCAACCCCGATGATGACGTGGTCAAAGCGACACGCGGCACGCACGGCTGGCATCACGACAGCACCTTTATGCCGCTCCAGGCTAAGGGCGCCGTCTTCAGCGCCGATATCCCCGCCGAGGGCGCCGACACCCGGTGGGCCGACATGCGCGGTGCCTACGACGCGCTCGATAACCCGACACGCGATCTCTTGAGGGGATTGACTGCGAAACACTCGTTGCTCTACAGCATGGGGCGCCGAGACTTGCTGCCCCAGGCCAACGAGCACGGCGGCTATGACAAGTACGGGTACCACGGCCAGGAAGCTCCTGTGCGCCCCCTGATCAAGGTGCATCCCGATACCGGGCGGCCCAATCTTCTTGCCGGCGCGCATGCTCACGACGTCTCGGGAATGGATCCGGTCGAGTCCGAGAAGTTCCTCGACCGATTGCACAACCAGGCCTGCCTGGCGGCGAGGGTGTACCAGCATGAGTGGACGGTGGGCGAAACCTGCATATGGGACAACCGGAGGTTGATGCACCAGGGTGTTCCGTTCGACATGACCCTTCCGCGGCGCATGTGGCACACCCGTATTGCCGGCGACCCGAAGTCGGAGCTGGCCCTGAACTACTCAGACCCCTCCCCAGTCGACGCCGACAAACCAGTTTTTGGCTGAGATTTCCAGGCGTGGTTGATCAACGCGTTCACTGACCCCGATGCTGACTCGAGACCTCTGGAGCCAGCCATCGGCCCGCTGGGTCGCATCCCCGCCCAGGCGACGAGTCAGCTCTCCCCTACTAACCGGTGATCGGGCCAAACCGAGTCCGGGGTTCGATGTCTGCACTGGTGTAGGCCTGCATGGTGCGACGTGTTTCTGATTGTTGGGGGCCGTTGATGGTCCGTAGCCGGCGATCAGATTGCGCTCTTTGATGGTGCGGCTTGGGCCTGTAAAACAGCTGTGTTAGTTCGTTCTGTGGGGCCGACGACAAACACCGCCCTCGAAACCACCGGCGACGTGGGCTATTACTCGTCGGTGGCGATTGGTTTAGACGGAAACCCAGTCATCTCCCACCTCGACTGAGCGTCCCCCTTCTGGCCGGTTACCTCGAATAGGAGGTAATCATGTCAGTGATGGAACAGCAGCAGCAGCCGAGAGGCCGGCGGTCGTTCACCGATGAGTTCAAGCGAGATGCCGTGTCGATGGTGATCGGCGACAAACGCTCGATTGTCGATGTGGCGGACTCGCTCGGGATAGGTGACGGCACGTTAGGGAACTGGGTCCGCCAAGCCCGTGTGGACGTCGGCGACAAAGCCGGTGTCACTACCGAAGAACGCACTGAGTTAGCGAGGCTCCGTAAGGAAAACGCCCAGCTGAGGATGGAACGAGATCTGCTCAAACGAGCAACGGCCTTCTGGGTGAAGGAGTCGGGACAGTGACCCGCTATGAGTGGGTCCTGGTTCGGAAGGCCGAGAGTTTCCCGGTGACCGCAGCGTGTCAGGTGGCGGAGGTGTCGCCTTCAGCGTTCAACGATTGGCGTCGCCATCGTGAAGCTGACCCCTCCGAAGCTGAGGTCGAAGAGGCAGCGCTGGTGGCTGCGATGTGGGAGATCTACTCCGAGTTTGAGGAGTCCTACGGGTCGCCTCGGATGACCGTCGAGCTCCAGAACCAGGGGTGGGTGGTCAACCACAAGCGGGTCGAATGGTAGATGGCGTTGCACGGCATTGTCGGGATCCACAAGCCAGCCAAGGTCCGCACCACCATCCCAGCCGAGCACAACCCACCGCTGCCGGATCTGGTCACCCGCAACTTCAACCCCGGCGAGATCGATGTGGCTTGGGTTGGCGACATCACCTACATCCCAACCGGTGAGGGCTGGCTCTACCTCGCCTCCGTGATCGACCTCGGCTCTCGCCGGCTGCTTGGCTACTCAATGGCAGCCCACATGCGAGCAGAGTTGGTGATCGACGCGCTCGACATGACCGCCACCATCAGACACGGCCAGACCAAGTGGATCATCTTCCATTCCGATCGCGGATCTCAGTACATGTCCGAAGATCACGCGAAAGCGATGTGGCGGCACCGGATGCGCCAATCGGTCGGGCGGACCGGGGTGTGCTGGGACAACGCTGTAGCCGAGTCGTTCTTCTCGTCGTTGAAGCGGGAGCTGGTCTCTCGTCACCGGTTCGCTACCAGAGCAGACGCACGACGAGCGATCTTCGCGTGGACCGTCCGTTACAACACCCGCAGGCTGCACTCGAGCCTCGGCTACCGTTCACCCAACGACTTCGAAGCAACTCTCACCCGTCAGGCCAACCAGGCCGCGTAAACCAAGTGACCGGCCAACGGGGGGAAGCTCACTTATCTCCAGGTTATGTATCTGGTTGTGCGCCCCTAGGACCTGTAACCAGATACATAACCACATGACAAGAGCGTCTTATGTGGTTATGTATCCGATCACAGGTCCTAGTAGGCTGGCGCGGTAGAAGAACTGTCAGTGTTTAGCTGTTGTTCTTTTGTATAGCTCGGGTTGTTTTCCCGACAGTGGCGACGCCACCAACAATGATCAGGATGATCCAAAGTAGGGAAAGCCCGGATGATCCTTGTGAGTCTTTTACTTCACCGAAAGCGACTTCTTCACCGTCCTCTGTTTGGCCGGTATCGTCAGGGTTGACCTCAGGCTCCGGAGGAACTCCAATTTCGGATGCTTCACTAACAGTGATGTTCTCCCATCCGAGTACTTCGTCACCCTCGTCGTTGAAGACTCCATCCTTTGTATTATCAGAACCCCAAATGTTTTCCCATTCTGGATGAGAAGTGTCATCGGCATCTAGACAATCACAGTTGCCCTCTGCTTGGACTGGGACGCCTTGGTTGTCGCCTTTATCGTTGTTTTCGACGATGACTGGGACGCCTTGGTTGTCGCCTTTATCGTTGCCTTCGACGACGACTGGGGCGTCTTCGCCATCTTCGTCATCGTTGCCTTCGACGACGACTGGGGCGTCTTCGCCATCTTCGTCATCGTTGCCTTCGACGACGACTGGGGCGTCTTCGCCATCTTCGTCATCGTTGCCTTCATTACCTTCCCCAATGATAATTCCAGGTCCTTCCTCATCATCGATAATTTCATTATCTTCGATAACTTCAAGTTCCTCACCCGGCCCATCCTCATCTATTGGATTAGGCCAAATCTCGACCCATGGGCATGCATCAATGAATACATCCAACAATGGGCTATCTGCATTCATAGGATTGAGAAAGACCAGAATATGTAAATCAACGTTGCCAGCAAGATTTGAATCAAAGCTCACAACTGCTGATGAGATTGAACCTACCGCAACGTGGTTGTTGGCATATAGAGGAACAGCCATTCCTTCCGGATTTGCCGGCATGATATACACGCTAAACTCTTGGTCTAATCCGACAGAGTTATTCGTGATCATGATGTCCACATCGTGAAGGGGATCACATGCGCTGTCGTATTGAACAGTTGGTTCATTCACGTCCACTAGTTGGTCTATGGATCCGATCGGCATCGGGTCAAAGAATCCGGGGGGGTTAGCGCCAAACGGATTACCCCCTGAAGCTGATCCCACAGATACGAACAGCGCACTTAGAGAAAGAGCCACGGTCCCAATAAACGCTATAATTTTTGTGCTGTTGTTTTTCATTTTGCATCCTCGTTGTTGCTGCTACATGAGGTAGACGACCTAAAGCTCACTTTCTTACACCCCTAGGAAAAAATTCTTCAGTTGGCTAAAACTGCTGGTGCCAGCCCTAGGGGGCGTAACAACACTCACGGAACCTAAGAAATCGAGGCCTCCTCCTAAACCGGAGCAGCGTGTCCGGCGCAACGATTCGTGGCTGTGACATGTCGGCTAGCGTTCGGGCCAGTATTTGGGACCGGGGGCTGGTTGAGACCGGACTGTTGCCCGTCGTGGGCCTGTAGCGGGCTCGCGAGTCTGGGTGTGAACAAAGGGAGTTAACGATGAAGACGTTCCGATCGGTTGCCGGGTCGCGGCTCGCGATCGCGATCACAGCAGTAATCATGACGACAGTGGTCGTTGCAGGAGGACTCTCAGGTGCTCTACCCGGCACCAAATCAGTGTTCAACAACGACATCAATACCGGAGCCATCACCGCAGCAGACCTAACCCCAGACGCCTTAACCACCGGACCGGCCGGAACCAACGGCACTGACGGTGCGACTGGAACGGCCGGAACCAACGGCACTGACGGTGCCGCTGGTGCTGATGGCGCTGATAGCCCGCAGGGCGCTGATGGCGGTGTGTCTGTCAGTGCCTCGCAGATCGCGATGCTGCAATGGTATCCCGGCTCAAAAGTCGACTATGCCACAGGCAACAGCCCGTCCGGGGTTGCCTTCGACGGGACCAACATCTGGATCACCAACACCGACTCGGACACGGTGTCAAAAATGGTTACAGGGAACTAATCGGCGAGCAACAACTGACCACGGCCAACAACCCTCCGTCTCCGGTACAGCAACCAAAGCCCTGCCCCGAAGCAAGCAATACAGAGCCCTGTAGTGGTCGAAGCTCAGAAAGTGTCAGTTCTTTAGTCATTACTGGATCCTTTCAACCGAGCCCGGCCAGAGGCCGAACCC
>CAWKYX010000064.1:0-14939 GCA_963854265.1 Acidimicrobiia bacterium | reverse complement strand
ACAGCTGACTCAGTGACGATCCCCGCCCGTCCCGCCGACGACATCCGGGCACTTGCCGAACTCATGCATCTCCTCCTCGCCGGCGGACCGCCTCGCACCGGCCCAGACCGTTCAGTGGAGCTCCATCCCGAAATCAGCCCCGAACTTCACCCGGCGCTCGAGCGAGCTCTTGCCACCGAAGAACACCTGGCCTGGGGATCTGCCCGAGCATTCGCCGACGCTTTGCCAACACCACGAGAGCATCGGCCCCGACGAGACGACCGTCACTCGTTCCTTCGATCCGAGCGGGCCTGGCTTTTGCCGGTTGCGATCATCGTCGTGATCGCCCTCGCGGTGACCGCGTGGTCGGTTGTCGGGGGGCGCTCTACAACCGTGCAAGACGGTACTTCGGGAGCCAAAGGCGAGGTCGGCGTCGACGTGTCGCTTCCGGTCGCCACACTCGAGACGAACATTCCAATCACTATTAAGCGGCGCCCAAGTCCGGCCGGCACCTTGACGGTGATCGATATTGCCGATTTCGACCCCACTGGCGATGACCGGGCCGAACATCCAGAACGCCTTGAATTCATCAACGATGGCGACCCGGCCCGGGGCTGGCAAACGGAGCGTTACTCGACATCAACGTTCGGTAATCTCAAGCGTGGCGTTGGCCTGATCGCCCAGCTTGGACCGCCACAGTTGGTCGATCGGCTCGTCGTCAGGTCGCCATCCATTGGGTGGGCCCTCGAGGTCTATTCAGCCCCTGAGCCACCCGCTTCAATCGCAGATTGGGGTGAGCCTGTCGCCGTTGAACGATCCATCAATGGCGACGCGGTGATCGAAACAGGCGGACTTGAGGCAGCGACGCTCTTGATCTGGATCGTCGATCTCGGTGAGCCGGTCACCAACGGCGGACATCGCCTGACGGTCACCGGAGTAGAAGTTTCGGGTCGGCCCGTCTTCGGCTAATCGGCGGGAGTGGTCCAATGGGTTACCCGTCCTACCGCGCCGACGGACTGGCAGGTACTGTGCGACAACGCGTGGCTAGGTCCGACGAAGAACTCGTAGCAGCTGGTCAGGGGGGTGATGCGCCCGCCATCGACGAGTTGCTCCGACGCCACTACGACCGCATCTACGCCGTGTGTCGACGGGTAGCCGGAAACGAGGCTGACGCTCTCGACGCCACCCAGGACGCGCTGATGGCGATCGTACGTGGCCTGCCGAAGTTTGATGGGCGGTCGAAGTTCGCCACCTGGTCCTATCGGGTCGCCACCAATGCCTGCCTCGATGAACTTCGTAGGCGCAGACGCCGACCGGACCCCATCGACAATGAGGCGCTTGATCGCAGCCTTCACGCCCAAGAACAACAAACTGTTGGTAGCGCGTCGTCACTGGAAGAAGGAGTCGTGAATGGACTCGACATCGACACAGCTCTACAACAGCTACCGGAGCACTATCGAGCCCCGGTCGTGCTACGCGACATGGCAGATCTCGACTACGCCGAGATCGCCGCAGTCCTCGACCTACCCCCGGGTACAGTCAGATCACGCATAGCGCGAGGGCGTGCCGCGCTCGCAAAGATCCTCGCTCACGCCGACGAATCCGAGTTCAGTGGGAACCAGATCGACGGCGACGAACGTCTTAAAGCACTAGATGACTGAACAAGAGATGGACGAACTGCTGTCGGCAGTTCTCGATGGCGAGGCGTCAGCGTCCGACGTCGAGCGGGTGACCGGCGATGCCGAGCTGCAACCACAGCTCGAAGCGCTGCGCGCCGTGCGCAACTCGCTGACGGTTCCTCCGCCAGTCGACGGCACCGTCCGTGAGTCGATGATTTCCGCCGCCATGGCCGAGTTCGCCAGGCTCAACCAGCCGACCGTTGACGTCGAACCACCCGTATCGCTCGGAGCGACGCGATCAGCTAAAGCATCGCGCGGCCGATCACTCAACCGGCTCGCGGCCGTCGCCGCGTCGGTGGCCGTAGTTGTGGGCGTTGGAGTTGCCGTGAGCAGCCAAAACTCCCAAGACGACACCTCGAGCGCGACAGCGGCAATCGCTGACGAGAGAAGCTCAAACGACGCTACTGAAGCTGGCAAAGATGCAGACTCGGTCGGCGGCGCTCTTGCGTCGGGTGACAGCGACTCAGACACGATGATGTCAGCGGAGGCAGCCGAGGCCCCAGCCGAAATGCTCGACACCGCTGAGGAAGGTTCGTCCTCAGCAACCCCGCTTGAGGCCGAACAAGAAGCGCCTGACGACACCCAGACAGCAGATGAAGAAGCCGTGGCCGAAGAGTCCGAGCAGGGACCCGAAGCCGTAGTCGACGAGCGAGTCGCCACTCTGTTCGAACGATGCCGCAAATTGGTCGCCGATCAACTCTCACCCGGAGACGTTGTCGACCTCTCGGGCGTTGATCTCTCAGGCATCGACCTGAACGCAACAAACCCCGACGGCACGCTCGCAACACCAATCGTCATCGCGATCGTGAGCCGATCTGGCGAAGTCATCGACCTCAACCTCGACCTTGGCTCGTGCATCATCAGCTCGCAGACGCCACAACCCTGACCTGACCCACCCTGACCTGACCCACCCTGGCCTCGTCCAACCCTGAGTTCGTCCACCCCAGAGTTCGCCCGAACAGTCGTGGAAGAGGAGCGGGTGGCTAGGATGATCGGCAATGGCTGAGTCGACTGACACCACCTCTCTCGAAAGTACCTCCGACTGGGGACAACAGGCCGCGAACTCGTTCCTCGACCTCGTCGACAACGTGAAAGGCAAGACCACCGGTCCTGCCCTCAAGGTTGTACGACTCGTGGTCTACGGCCTCGTGTTGCTGGTCGCAGCATCGATGCTCCTCATCCTGCTCATCGCGGGCCTCGTGCGACTGCTCGACATCGCGATTCCAGGCGACGTGTGGAGTGCTCACCTCATCATCGGCGGAATCTTCTTGGTGGTAGGTATGTTCCTGTGGTCGAAGCGTCGGCCCTGACATCCACCTCGGTCTCCGCCCTCCCAAACCTCGAATCTGGAGCTTGCCATGACGCAAACGCGTGAGGTCATCATCATCGGCAGCGGCCCAGCAGGGCTCACTGCGGCGATCTACAGCGCCCGGGCCAACTTGGAACCGCTCGTCATCGAGGGCGAGCCGTCCTCGACAAGCGATCAACCGGGTGGCCAGCTCATGCTCACCACCGATGTCGAGAACTACCCCGGTTTTCCTGACGGCATCATGGGACCGGAACTCATGATGAACTTTCGGGCCCAGGCCTCTCGCTTCGGTGCCGAAATCACCACTGCCAAAGTGACCAAGGTCGACTTTTCTTCTGCACCATTCGGGGTGTGGGTTGGCGACGAAGAATACCGAGCTCGGACCGTCATCGTCTCTACCGGAGCGCAAAGTCTCATGCTCGGTCTCCCGAACGAGGACCGCCTCATCGGCCACGGGCTCTCGACTTGCGCGACCTGCGACGGCTTCTTCTTCAGAGACCTGGAAATCGCTGTGGTTGGCGGCGGCGACTCGGCGCTCGAAGAGGCAATGTTCCTGACCCGTTTCGCCTCCAAAGTCCACCTCATTCATCGTCGCGACGAACTCCGCGGGTCCAAGATCATGCAGGATCGCGCATTGGCCAACCCCAAAATCGCGCCGATGTGGAACTCACAGGTCTCCGAGATACTGGGCGACCAGAAGCTCACAGGCGTCGTCGTCACTGACACCGTCACCGGCGAAACACGCGAAGTGCCCCTCAGCGGCCTGTTTATCGCCATTGGGCACCGGCCAAACACCGACCTCTTCGTGGGCCATCTCGAACTCAAGGACAACGGCTACCTCGTCACGCTCCCGGACAGTAGCCGTACAGCTATCGAAGGCGTATTCGCTTGTGGAGACGTACAAGACGACTACTACCGGCAAGCAATAACCGCCGCTGGAAGTGGTTGCATGGCCGCCATCGACGCCGAACGGTGGCTCGAAGCTCAGGATCACTGATCCCTAAGACATGAGGCACAACGCCGTGAGGGAATTCCGTCTGGCTCGTGCAGGTTCATGTCACCAGATACCATCGATCAGCGAACGCGAGGAACGAAATCATGGCAAGCGGAATCACCGATCTGACCGATAGCACTTTCGACGAAACGATCGGCTCATCTAGTGAGCCAGTCCTCGTCGACTTCTGGGCCGAATGGTGCGGCCCGTGCAAGATGATCACCCCCATTCTTGAAGAGATTGCGGGCGAGCAGGACGGCATCAAGATCACCAAGGTCAATGTTGACGACAACCCCGACATCGCCCGTCGATTCGAGGTGATGAGCATCCCGACGATCATCGTATTCAAGGATGGCGAGCCAGCTAAGCGGCTCGTTGGTGCCAAGCCCAAGGGTGCCCTCATGGAGGAAATCGGCGAATTCCTGTAGTTCGTCCATTCGGCGTAGGGGCCAGCGGTGATCACGTCCGTGACCTTCATCGCCGTCTTGTAATACTCGAGTTCCTCGACGGTCCGCCTACCGCATCGTTCGGACCGTCGATCGAGCGCGCCGTAAGAGACTTCCAAGCCGCGCAGTCACTTGACGTTGACGGAATCTGCGGTCCGCAGACCTGGACTGCGCTCGTCGAGGCTGGGCGTCAGCTTGGCGAACGCTTGCTGTACCTGCATTCACCAATGCAGCGGGGCGACGATGTCACCGAACTACAGCACCTCCTCAGCACCCTCGGATTCGCCCTGGGGCGAATCGATGGTATTTGCGGGTCGAAGACCGCTGCAGCAACGACCGACTTCCAGCGCAACAGTGGGCTAGCTGCCGACGGTATATGCGGGCCCGAAACCATCGACTCGTTGCGGCGGTTCACACGTCATCTCGGCGCTGCAACCGCTGTGTCGGAAATTCTTGAGGCTGAATCGCTACGACAAGCGTCGAACAGCTTGCATGGCTGTCGGGTAGCCATCGGCGAACAGGGCGGCCTAGACGCTGCGGTGACCGCCATTCGACGCATGCTGGTCGACGAGGGCGCCACAGTCCTCACCCTTCACCACCCGGACTGGTCCAGCCAAGCCGAGCAATCCAACCGATTCGGCGCCGATGCTTTTATAGGACTCCAAATTCGCCGAGGTGACCCACGGACCTGCTTCTATCGCTCCGACCACTCGGTGAGCCGCGGCGGCGAAGTCCTGGCGACTCTTGTCGCTCAGGATCTGGAGGCGGTCATTGGTTCGATATCTGCCCACGGCATGCGCTTGCCAATTCTGCGCGAGACGCGCATGCCGGCAATCCTGTGTCGCCTTGGCGACGCAGGCGCCGTGGTGGCAAACAACGCCGCCATCGCTCGCTCGATCCGAGCGTCACTGCGCACTTGGGTAGCCGACCGTCTGGGTGAAGGGGACTTTCCCGCGCGAACCTAAGGTCGCGCGTCTACTGAAGGTTGAGGGTCGAGAGTTCGCTCGCCTCGGAATGACTGTGGATAACCGGTGAGCAAGCCAATCGACCTCAGCGGCTTCTGAACTTATCCCCACCCTCTGGGCCACCTGTCGACCTCGTCGAAGACGCCGTACCTAGGACTCTTCCCGTCGGATAAACGCAGTGTTAACGGTCGAGTGATCTTGACGATTCGCTGCTGCCGACCACAGATCTAGGTGTATTCGGCCATCAGGTTGGTGATAGTCGGTTGATCGGGGGGTGTTCTCCGAGTGCGCTGTGGCGTCGGGAAGTGTTGTAGTTGTCGAGCCATGGTGCAAGAGCGTCGTGGCGGTCCTGGTTCGAGGCGAAGACCTGCCGGTAGGCCCACACGGTCTGCAAGGTCCGGTTGAACCGCTCGACCTTGCCGTTGTGCCATGGGCAATGGGGCCGGATCCGCCGGTGTTTGATCTTGCCGTCTTTGAGCAACTCGGTGAACGTGACTGTGCGCGTGTAGGACCAGTGGTTATCGGTCATCACTTCGCGAACGGTGACCGTCGCGCCTTTCTCGTCGGGGCGGATCTCGGAATACGCGAGCCGGGTGTGGTCATCAACGACGGAGTGGATGTAGTCAAAACCGATGTTGGCGCGCTTCTTCGCGCCGGTTGATCCCATCTGGCGGCCGTGGGTTTTCCAGCCTCCGCCATCGGGGATCCGGCCCAGTTTCTTGACGTCCATGTGCACCGGGTCGCCGGGCTTGTCGCGTTCGTAACGTAACGCGGTGGTCTTCGAAGCCCGGATCATTTCGCCGGTGAGCCGGATCCAACTCCCGGAGATACGAGACCTGGTGACGGCGCAGAATCCGCGACACGGTTCGGGCCGGAACGCCAAGCTCGGGGCCGATCCAGTCCTGGCCTTGCCGCTCCACAGACCGGACCTCGAGGGTCTTGGCTTCGACCTCGGCCGGTGTTCGTGCTGGGCACGTGTGCGGCCGCGAGGACCGATCATCGAGGCTGGCTTCGCTGTCCTGTCGGTATCGGTTGACTTACCGGTGCGTGCATTGGAGCGAGACGCCCATCGCTCTGGCGATGTGGGAGACCGGAGACCCGGGCTCGACACGTTGGACGAGTAGTCACCAACGTCCCGGCCGAGTACAACTAGGGCATATATCCACAGCGTGTGTACAACGTGTGTACTTCAGATTTGTGCTCAGACGGTGTTGATCATCTCAAAGATCCGCTGCAGGTCCTGCAAGTCTGCAAAGTCGATCGACAGCTTGCCGCGTTTGGTGCCCATCTGAACTCTCACACGAGTAGACAGCTGCTCGCCGAGTAGATTTTCAACTTCAAGAACCGCCGCTGGTCGGGTCTCGCCGGGCTCAGGGGCTGGTTCGTCCTCATCGGGCACCACTGGAGCAGCGGACTGCATCTCGCGGACCAACCGTTCGACGGCTCGGACCGACAAACCCTCTGCGATGATCTGCTGAACAATCGTTTCCTGTACGGCCTGGTCCTCACAGGTGAGCAGCGCCCGTGCGTGGCCAGCAGAAATCGCCCCGTCGACCAACGCAACCTGGACGGCCACGGGCAACTGCAATAGGCGAAGCGTGTTCGTGATGGTCGTACGGCCTTTGCCGAGACGTGACCCGAGTTCTTCGTGAGTGACGCCAAAGTCCTCGATGAGCTGCTGAAATGCAGCGGCTTCTTCGAGCGGATTCAGATCTTCACGGTGGATGTTTTCGACGACGGCTTGCACCAAGGATGCCTCATCGCCGATGTCGCGCACGACCGCAGGAACGGTAGCTAGGCCGGCTTGTCGTGAGGCGCGCCATCGTCGCTCCCCCGCTACGAGCTCGTATCGCCCTGGTCCGAGTTCTCGCACCACGATGGGTTGCAGGACGCCGAACTCCTTCACGGAAGCGGCAAGCGTCTGTAGCGCCTCTTCGTCGAAGTGTTTACGTGGTTGGTATTGGTTGACCTCAATCGCATCAAGTAAGAGCTCGCGATAGGTACTCGATGCTGACGCAATCGGATCGCTCGGTATCAATGAGCTCAAGCCCCGCCCGAGCCCGCCTGGACGTGCCATCAGTACTCCCCTCGCGGCCCGCTGGCCGCACCTGCAATGACTTCTTTGGCAAGTTCACGGTACGCGAGCGCACCGCGGCTGGATGAATCGAAGGTGGTGATCGGCTGTCCAAAGCTAGGAGCCTCAGACAAACGAACCGTTCGCGGCACCACCGTACGGCACACCTTGTCGGTGAAGTGATGCCGGACCTCAGTGACCACCTGATCCGAGAGCCGAGTCCGAGCGTCGTACATCACAAGAATGATGTGAGAAATAACAAGCGCCGGATTCAGATTTTGCTGGATGAGATTGACATTATTGAGCAGCTGTCCAACACCCTCAAGTGCGTAGTACTCGCACTGGATCGGGATGACGATCTCTTTCGCAGCGGCGAGAGCATTCACCGTGAGAAGGCCCAATGAAGGGGGACAATCGATGAAGATGTAGTCGAATTCGCCGTCGAGGCCCTCGAGGGCTTGCCTCAGTTTCAACTCGCGGCTGAACATCGGCACCAACTCGATCTCAGCTCCGGCGAGATCCAGACTCGCTGGAGCGACGAACAGGTGGCGGATGGGGGTGCTCTCAATGCAGTCGTCGAGGCTTGCAGCCCCCATCAGCACGTCGTACATCGACGTCTCAGTCGAGCGAGGGTCAATACCGAGACCAGTTGTAGCGTTGCCCTGAGGATCGAGATCGACACACAACGTTCGGTGACCGGCTTCAGCCAGGGCCGCCGATAGGTTCACGGCGGTGGTGGTTTTACCCACTCCACCTTTCTGGTTGGCTACCGCCAACACTCGAGTCATTCGCCTGGATCCTCCAACCGACCGAGCACGAGACCGTGATACGTCGTTGTCGCGGATGGTCAGCGTACCGCTCGGGCGGGACAGGCACCCAAGGGAATCTGAGTGTTTCACGTGAAACTCTCAGACGGCCCAAGGTCAACCGAGAAATAGGCCCGCACAATCGCCACCCAGGCACCCAAGCGTGTTTGCGACACCCTCCCCGCCCGTCTTCAAGTCCCAAAGCACTCACCTCAGTCAACCTCAACTCGCCCAAGTCCACCAGACCACCAGACCACCTCTAACCGTGCACGCTGCGGCGTCAGGTAAACGGCTAGCGGAAGCAGAAGCGACGCCGACCGGGCGAGAGATCCCTCGGCGACAAGCCAAGGCAAACGAACCTTCCTCAGGCGCCATGCGATACGTCCCGACAGTCGACCCCCGGCGATCCAATAGCAGAAGTCCACCGGAACCTGGCCAATGACTCGTTTCTGCGCTGAGCATTGGCTCACCCTGAACCCCGAGTCTCGCATCTCTCTAGCCCACCGATTAGGCGCCACCCAGGTGACGACCCCAGCGTCATGCCGAAAGGCGGGACTTATCTGTCCAAGAGCTGGGGTTATGGACAGAGTCTGCAGTTCGGGCTGTCACAAGAATCGTTCGCGCAAGTCAATGGGCGCCGGACCGTCACGTAGCCGCCGTAGTTGCGGCGGTAGTGGTGGTCCCATTGGAGCCCGGCCTCGACGCCTGGTTGGATTTAGCGAACGCTCTTGAAGCAAACTTGATGGTGGGCCGCCGCCAGAGCGGCCAGACAAGGAGCAGAACCCGCGACGGCTCCTCCCCGATCGCAATTGCGTTCACCAACCCGGTCTTGCGGCAGCCCTGTCAGGCCGCTACTTCCAACGACCGAGTCCATGCCCGACCAAAAGATTCTGGACGGTTGGTTTGCCGACCTCGAAACCCAGATCAGCGAGCCGGTCGGCGTACTAATCACGAACGTGCCGCACATCTCGCTCACCATTCCAATCGCAGGGGCACGGTCAAGCACACCAACGCATCACTGAAACACAACCTCATCGGAGGTCACCGTGGTAGTCCGGCCTCACGGCCGACCTGTCACCTGTACACCCCGACAGGAAGCACTAGGGACCGCCTGGCCGCCGCTATTGCCAACGCCGAGCTTCAGCGTCAACGAACGTGCATCATGAAGTCGCATTCGGCGCAACACCATTGTAGATCGAGGCCTCTCGACGCCCAGACCCGCCACCGCGTACACCGCCCGCCACGTGGGCCCCACCACAGCGGGGAGCCAGTACCCGGGCAGCTAGGGAACAATGGCAATCAGAGCCAGAAATACTGGGCTTGGGAGCCTTGCCCGTCAGGGCCATCACTTGGCCCACATGGCAGCACGGTTTCCAGCAAGGGACAAGGGCGGTGAATCACGCCCAGACAGTCAGGCATCGGCCGTTCCACGTGAAACATCGGCGGCGGTTCACGCCCCACGGTCAGAGACCAACCAAATTAGAACAGGGGCTGTTTCTTGAGTCGTGCCCAACGTCGGGGAAAAGTCTCAGGGCATACCTCGACCTGCTGGATCAACGACATCGCGGGTGGTCCAAGATTGAGTGTGGCCGGGCCCATGCCTACCAGCGCTAGTCCGGCCGAGGGCCACCGATTAGTGCGGCCGGGCGGTTCACTGACCACCAACCGGCCTCCGGTGCACAACAGCGGCGCTGCGCACTCGGCCAAGGCTGCGGGCGAGCCGAACGCTCGAGCGCATACGCCATCAGCCGAACCTCGGTAGCGCGGGTCGCGTGCCACCTCAGTGGCATCACCCTCGATGACCAATACCCGATCGGCGAGATCGAGCTCTTCAACCGAATTTCGTAAGAAGTCACATCGGGCCCCGGATCTATCGACCAGGAACATCTCGACTTCCCAGTCCAACGCGAAGATCAGCCCCGGCAATCCAGCGCCAGAACCCAGATCAAACCATCGTTCTCCCGATTGCGGTGATCCCACCTCGGCTTGAACCATGGCGTGGTCAATGTGATCGTCGACTTCACCAGGACCGAGGTGCCCAATGTGTTGGGCTACGCGCAACAGCCGAGCCACTTCGGCTCGGCTGTTGGATGTTCCACGTGGAACTTGCTCTTCGGTGCTGTCGCCCTGGTCTGTGCCCATGGATTCGACTGCGTCCTCGTGCGATAGCTACTAGTTGCCTTCTGGCACGATAACGACTCGGCGACGGGGTTCTTCGCCTACCGAGATGGTGCGTACACCGTCGACCGAGTTCACGGTGTCGTGAACGACCTTACGATCGGCACTATTCATAGGCTCCAGGCCCTTCTCTACGCCTGAGTCCTTCACTCCGTCGATCAGCGAACCGACATAACCTTCCAACGCGACACGGCGTCTGGCGCGGTAGCCGCCAACATCGACTCGCACTCTCGCACGGTCCTGACCAGGCATCCGGCGCTGCAGCATGGTCTTCGTGACCTCATGCAACGCGACCAGGTGTTGGCCGCGTGGGCCAATCAGCAGGCCGAGATCGGCGTTGTCGCCAGCGAGATTGACCTCGAAGGAATCTTCGTCGCTTGCAACCATTTCTGATGAGGCGGTTACTCCGAATGCGACCGCAAGGCCTTGGAGGAATTCGCCAACCATGGCTTGTTGATCGTCAACGCTCACGTCGGTGCTCACGTCATCCTGCTCCTGGGTTCGTGCAGCCTTAGCCGCCACTAGTGGATTGATGGTGCGGCGACGGGTCGTACCCGTATCGCCACTCGATTGGGTTGCCTGTTTTTCAGGTGCTGCGATCGTCGAGGCCTCAGCAGGAGGCTCAAATGACGCAGCTGTAGTTTCGACTGTATTGGTAGCCGGTTTCGGTGTTGAAGGGGCCAGGGTACGCCGACGACGGCCTCCTGGGGAACCAGCCTCACTCGAAGCAGTCGGCGTTGACGGTACTTGCGCTCCCCCATCGTCCACTGGTGAAGGCCCAGCAACGCCGATCTTGCGGGTACGACGGCCGACATCGGCCTTCGGCGCTCCGTCATCATCGGCACCTGCGCTCCGACTGCGATCGTCGCGTTGTTTGCTTTGGCCCTGCTTGTTTCGGCCCTGTCCGGTGTGGTCCTGCTTACCCTGGCGCTGCCGATTCTGACCTTGTGTATTGCCGGCCTGCCGCTTGCTGGACTGCGCATCTCTCGATTGCCGGTCGCCGGAACTGTCCCCGTCAGAGACCGTGCCGTCAGAGACCTTGCCGTCAGAGACCGTGTCGTCAGAAGACTGAGTCTTCTTTCCACGCGAACCGCGACCCTCACGACCCTCACGACCCCTGGACCGGCGCTGGGGCCGCTCTTGTTTCGCCGGCGGGGCAACCGGCCGGACCCGAGCGCGCACCTCGGCGGCAGTCTTGCGAAAGCCGAAGAGTTTCGTTGATGCCTCCTGAACCACGATGAATTCAGCATCCTCAGGGGCCACACCGAGCTGATCAAGAGCCCGATCCTTCGCCTCTTCGATTGATTCACCAGTGGTGACGATCCATTCCATTCAGCGCTTCTTTCGACGTGTCGGTCGAGTATCACCAACGGTGCGTCGACTCTGGATAGGTTCAGCCTTTTTGGCGCCTTGACCCGAACCACTCTTCGATGAAGAAGCAGCGCCCTTGGACTTGGCGGAACCTCCGCCGCGTCGCTGTTCGGACCGTACCCGCCGAGCCGCGGCACGATCATCGGCCGAAGCCTGAGCGCCCGGCGCCTCAATGGCCTCTTGGACAACTGCCTTTTTGGCTCTCGTCGTCTTCGGCTCAATCGGCTCGGTGTCAATCACTAGGGACCCGGCGGCGATTGGAGGCATGGTCTTGTGGATAAACGCCTGCTGACCGATGCGGTAAAGACTAGAAGACACAAAGTAGATGGCCAGCGCAGCTGCTACGGCGAAAGCAAAGACGGGAAGCATGAAGGGCATGATCTTCATGAGCATCTCGGTCTGGGGATTCGGCGCGGCGGCGCCCTCGGGCCGGCGGGCCCTCATCTGCTTCTGCTGGAACCAAGCCAGCGCGAAGGTCAGGAACACCACGAGGAGATACGGCAGTGACTCAATGAAGTTCGACCGCAGAACTTCATTGGCCGATCGGGCCAGATCGAGACCAAAACTCGACATCTTGTCGGTGATGATCAGGTCCTGGTACATCGCCGTGGACTCGCTCAGGTTCTTCGGCTCGAAGCAGTCGATCCCCGTGATGCTGGCATCAAGGCAGCCACTGTCTCCACGTTCGGTGATGCCATTGATCACCCGGTAGAGAACAAAGAACACGGGAAGCTGGACGAGCGAAGGAAGACAACCACCGAGCGGATTGACACCCCTCGACTTGTACAGCGCCATCATTTCTTCGTTGAGCTTTTGGCGATCGTCCTTGTTCGCTGTCTGTAACCGCTTGATCTCGGGCTGCAGCTCCTGCATAGCCATCATCGAGCGGGTGCCCTTGATCGTCAGCGGGGTGAAGAGCACAAGAATCAGCAATGTCAGTAGAACAATCGACAGTGCATAACTATTGGTAAATCCGTAGAACCACGCCAGCACGCTGCCGATGGCTGTAAAGAACGGATCAAACATCAGTTGTTCACCTTTTTCTTGCGGAACGACGCTGCTTCATCGAGCGCTCGTTCGAGATGAGGATCTTCTTGGGTGCCTGGTACAGGATCCCAGCCGCTCCCACCCCACGGATGGCAACGGCCGACGCGGCGAATTGCCAGCCAGGTTCCCTTAAAAGCACCGTGCCGGTCAATGGCTTCGATCCCGTAGTAAGAACAGGTCGGACCGAAACGACACACCGGCGGCCGCAGTCGCGGCAGACGCTGGTACAGCCGGATCGCTCCACGAAACACACGGGCGAGGGGACTCATGAGTGAGAAAGCGCGCGGGTGCGCTCGACGAGGGCGTACACGTCAGTCACAACGTCCGTGTAGGTCACTTTCGATGCAGGCCTGTGACTGCCGAACAAATAACGTCCGGGAGGCAGATCTGCTTCCAACTCCCGCAACACCGACTGAATCCGTCGGCGTAGGAGGTTGCGCTCCACTGCGTTGCCATTTCGGCGACCAATGGCGAACGCGACCCGGGAACACTCGACCTCGCGATCAAGTGCCACACGAACCCACAAGACTCGAGCACCTAACCGGCGTCCTGAGCGAAGGGCGTCGAAGTCGGAACGATGCCGACAACGACCGATCAAGCGCTCAGAGTATGACGGCCCTTACGACGACGCGCCTTGACGATGCCACGACCAGCCTTGCTGGACATGCGATGACGGAACCCATGGCGGCGGGACCGACGACGGGTATTTGGCTGATAAGTACGCTTCACTTCGACCTCCGGGACGGATGAGAAACAAGGGATCCGTCACACCGGTGCTGGACCGCTAGCGATGAGCACGTCATGAGACGGTGATCATCCCCAGGGTATTTGCGGGACTCGACACCTATTGCGTCGACCCCTTCAGGGTAGAGGGTGCATGTGCCTTTGCGAAATCGTTGGTCATGGATCAGACAGAATTCCCGCGAAGCTCGCGCGATCCGTGACATTCGGAGCTCTCGACGGAACCCTTAACCACGCACAGAAGTCCCCTTGTACTAGTGCGGCGCGGCGGTGCTAGGTTGCGACTCCTCCACAGGCCGCCCACTCGGTTGCCTGGCACTTTGTCCACCACAATCACAGGTTTTCCACAGGTGTGGAACTCCGATCACGGGTGCTTCGTGAATCAGCCTGCCACCGACGCAGATGCCATCTGGACCACATGCCGAGGCCTGCTTCACTCGCAGGTCTCTGAAGCCGTCTGGCTCATGTCATTCAGAGACCTACACGCGGTTGAGATCACTCAGGACAAGGTTCGCCTCCTCGCGCCAAGTGGCGTCATTCGAGATCGGGTACTGAGTCGCTACCTACCTATGGTGCAGGCTGCGCTCGAGGAATCCGGCGTTCCAGTAACCCACATCGACATCGGCGTTCGAACCGACCTCGATGAACAAATGTCAGCTCCTCAGATCGCCAACCTCGAAACTCCATCGATGCAGGAAAGTGGCAACCTCGCCCCTGACCTCACTCAACACATCGAGAGTCGTCGGCCAGATGTGCGCCGATCCATGGTCGACGATCCTGAGTCGAACAGCTACACCGACACAATCAACCCGCAGTACACGTTCGAAACGTTCGTCACCGGGACATCCAATCGTTTCGCCCACGCCGCGGCGCTCGCTGTTGCCGAGACACCAGGCCGCAGCTACAACCCGCTCTTCATTCACGGTGGAGCCGGGCTCGGCAAGACCCACTTGCTCCAGGGCATTGTTCACTACATCCACAACACGTACCCGAACTACAAGGCTCGATATGTCTCCACCGAGACATTCTTGAACGAGTTCGTCGAAGCCATCCGGACCAACACCACGGCGACGTTCAAACGGCGATACCGAGACATCGATGTGTTGCTCGTGGACGACATCCAGTTCATGGAAGGCAAGGAAGGTCTCCAGGAGGAGTTCTTCCACACCTTTAACAGCCTGCACGGTGCTGGTCGCCAGGTCATCCTCTCCTCAGACCGGCCACCCCGAAACATCGCCACCCTCGAAGATCGGCTGCGGAGCCGCTTCGAGTGGGGTCTCATCACCGACATTCAACCTCCCGACGTCGAGACCCGGCTAGCCATCCTTCGTAAGAAGACCGAACTCGACC
>CAWKYX010000063.1:0-15731 GCA_963854265.1 Acidimicrobiia bacterium | reverse complement strand
GATTCACCCGGCACTCGCGCTTGCTGCTGTGGCAAAGTCCACCTT
Source organism: Acidimicrobiia bacterium (assembly GCA_963854265.1). Classification (GTDB taxonomy): domain Bacteria; phylum Actinomycetota; class Acidimicrobiia; order Acidimicrobiales; family UBA8592; genus CAWKYX01. The sequence goes on along the minus strand of CAWKYX010000063.1, from coordinate 15,686 downwards.
GCGTCGGCTGGTCCTGACGGCCGAATCCGAAATCGCCGACCTCGGCCGATCCGTTCGGAACTTCCCTCGGTATCTCAAGGACGCCCTCCTCGCTGCGGCCCGCGGCCGCTGCGACGTCATCGGATGCGACGCTCCGTTTGCCTGGCTCGAAGCCGATCACTACATCCCTTGGAGCCGAGGCGGCCACACTTCGCTCAGCAATGGCCGGGCCAAGTGCAGGCCGCACAATCTCGAAAAACGCGACGAAATGCCGCCATGAGTCCAGCGAAGCCCGTGCGACACCGAGATGCCCTATGGACAGCCGCCATCGGCCCATGGGTTTGGGTCGCCGCTGCTGAAGAAAGCCGCCTGCATGGCCTCGGCCGCCGAGCAGTAGCCGCCAAACTCGTTGGCCAGGTTGGTCACCACACGAACCTTGTCGGTAAAGCCGAGCGTCATGACATCAGCCCAAGCTTCGGCCCCGTTTGCATAGGTAGCAGCGAACCAAGCTGGGTCAGTGCCGGCCAGCATCGACGTAACCACAGCCTCGGCCTCGGCTGTTGGCGTTGTCGTGACTGCAGCGAGGCTGGGGCATGCGAACAGGTAATACGACAACGACGCATCAGACTTGGTCACGTGCAGCAATGTGTCAGCAAAGATCTCCGAGGGGTTACAGAGGTGCTCCCACTCGGTCATGAAGTACAACTGCGCCATACCAAGCGGACCAGGATCTGCGACGACACCGGTCGACAACTCATAGACGTGTGCGAGTTCATGGATGATCGTGTTGGTTTCATCGATCACCCCGTCGTCGATCGTCATGGCCGGGCCATAACACGAGCCGAGGCTCACCGAATTGGCGCCACAGGTCACCCCGACTTGGCCTGCCAGTGGCGGCCCGATGTCGGCCACGATCACTGTCCCTTGAGCCTGCACGAAGCTCCATGCCTGCGAGATCCAAGGATAGGCGCCGCCGTAGGTCCCGACGATGGTCGTGTCGATGTAGGTTCCGAGCTGGTCCACAGGTGTTGGAGTGCCCGGTGTTGGTGTCGCGGTTGGGCTCGCCGTGGCCGTTGGCGTCGGGATCGGCGTCACGCTCGGGACGGGTGTCGCTGTCGGCGTCGGGGTTGCAGCCGGGCCTGCTGTCGGCAAAGCGGTAGGCGCAGGTATCGGCGCTGGGGCCGGGGCCTGAGACTCACAGCCCGAGATCGTGTCCAAGCCCGTGCCACCCGTACAGGTGTCACTCCCGCCGTTGCCGCGGAGCATGTCCTTGCCCTTGCCGCCGTTGAGGGTGTCTCTGCCCTTACCGCCAACCAGGGTGTCCGCTTTCCTGTTGCCCTCGACGACGTCGTGGCCCCGACCGCCCGAAAGATGGTCGCGCCCGTTCCCGCCAATCAGCTTGTCGGCACCTTCGTTGCCAAACAGTCGATCAGCGCCACTCTTGCCATGCACGATGTCGTCGCCGGAGCCGCCTCGCGCAACGTCTGCCCCGCTGCCAAGCGAGATCCGGTCGTTGCCCCCACCACCGTCTACCTCGTCTGCACCGCCCTTCGAGCAGATCCGGTCGTTGCCACCCAAGCCACGGATGACATCAGGCCCATTCGTGCCCACTATCACGTCGGCACCCGACGTTCCGGTGGTCGTCTGACCCGGCACGGCAAACAACGTCGGCGCCTGCCCAAAACACGTCGTCTGGGCACCAACGGCAGGCGAAACCACCACAAAGCTCGCCGACAGCAGGGCAACCAGCACCAACACGAAGGGGAACCAATGTCCCGGGCGACTCGTCGACATCACCACCTATCGGCACAAAAGCGGCCATACACAACACCGGTGAGTCGCCGGGCCCACCTAACGTGGGGCAACCGGGGGGTACAACCATGACCAACATGGAGGCGCGCATCAGCGCCTTGGAAGACATCGAACAGATTCGCCAGCTCAAGGCCGCTTACTGCGAGGCCTGCGACGACGACCACAACGGCGATGCCGTGGCCCAACTATTCATCCCTGACGGGGTCTGGCAGCGAAGCGGCGACAGGCCCCACGAAGGTCACGACGAGATTGCGGCCCAGATGTTTGGGATCCGAGACCGGCAGTTCATGGTGCGGTCGTCGCACATGGTCACCAACCCGGTCATCGACATCGACGGTGACGAAGCGGCCGGGCACTGGAAGTTCGTGATGCTCTACACCGGGACCGACGGGGCCTTCACTCGCATCATTGGTCGATACACCGACCGGTATACCCGCTACGAGGGCGAGTGGCGCTTCCGGTCTTTGTTCGCCCAGGTCGACGAGCGCGGCGTGTACCGCGCCGAGCCGTCGTAGCGAGGCTGGCTTAGATCGACGTGAAGAACCAGGGTCCGCCGCAGTCGGTCCCGACCAGCACGAGTGCGTGATCGGGAGTGACCTGCAAGATCCCAGTCCCGTCACCGGCATTGGTCAACGCGACCTGTGCACCGCCGCCGGTTTCGGTGGCTACCAGGCAAGAACCCGCAGTCAACGACGTGCGGTACGTCCCCGGCTGAAGAGCGACTCCCACCGGATACTCATGCTCGGTGCACGAACTCAGGCAATTGGGAGCCAGGTACGTCGTCGTCTCGTTGCGGGCCACCAAGGCAGTCACCGAACCTGCTCCGACCGTTGCGCCGGCTGTGTCACCGGGCGCTCCTGCGAAGAGAACGCCATCCCCGCCGACGAGATTGGCGCCGAAATTTGCCCCCGCATCCAGGCTGCCAGCCGTGTCCGCATCTGACTTCGTGCGATAGCGCTGATCGATCAGCCGAATCGTCGTTCCGGAGACGTCGAAGTCAACGATCTCGAGACCTGCCCCGAACCGGTTACCGGGTGCAGCAGACGAGGCATTGCCGTCACTCTGGTCAATGACATCCATGAGCCCGAGCTTTGCTCCGGCGACGCCCGCGTAGACCAGGACCCGACCAACATGGCTTGGGTCGTCCGCACCGATCACAAGATCGTCGACCCCATCTCCGGCTTCGTTCATGCCGGGAACTGCGCCGGCCTGGGTGATACGGAAGCCCGCACCATCAGCGCACGGCGCCGAGAAAATAGTGACAGCACCAGCTCCGTCGTTGTCGCCGGGAGAGCCAACCGCAAGATCGAGTTTGCCGTCACCGTCGAAGTCACCAGTTGCGGACACTTCGCCGAACGCGTCGCCCGGATCGACCGACCCGGGCACACTGCTGGCGAACGACAGTGCTGCTCCTGGCTGACATGTTCCAACCTGCACGGGGGCATCGACTGGGTCGACTGAGACGTGGACCGTCGCCGAACCAGTGTCGCCGTCGGCGTCGGTGAGTTCGTAGCCAATGGCACTCTGGCCCGCTGCGGTCGGTACACCACTCAGGTTGCAACCGCTGACCAATAGCCCGTCAGGCAATGGGTCCACCAGCGCTGTTGTCGCTGGCCCGTTGCCGTCGTCGTCATTCGCACAGATGTCCAGGCTGAGGGACTCCCCCACCTTGCCGACAACGACGTCATCTTCGGGGACGGGCGGGACATCGGTTATGACGGTCCAGTCGAAGGTGACCGAAGCCACCGGGCCACTCAGCGGCGTCACCGTGACCTCGACCGGTGTGACAGCAGCGGCATTGGCGGTCCCGGTGATCAGGCCCGTGTCCGCGTCGATCGACAATCCGGATGGCAGCTGGTCGACGGCGTAGCTGATGTCAGGCCCGTTGCCTTCTGTCACCACGATCTGCAGCGCCACAGCATCGCCGAGGTTGGTGAGCTGGTCGCCCGGGTCAGTTGCCACGAGGGGCAATGTTCCGTCGTCCACGAGCGAGATGGCGTGGGCCAAGATGTTTCCTGTCGAGACCTCGTGACCGGCAACGGCAGCACGAAAGATCGCCTCATCGGCGCTCAAGATGACGTGACCGGAACCCCACGTCCGGGTCAGGAGCACGGCACGATTGAAGTCGCCCTCGGCAATCACGGTCCACTCCGGCGGGACTGGATCGAACCAGCCAGTCGTGCCGGCTGACGCCAGGCTGGCCCAGGCCCCAAAGGGCCCATCGACCATGGGGTGGCTCGTGGCAACTGGGGTGATGGCCACACCAGTGCTCGCGCCGCTGCCGGTGGTCTCCAGACCGAACCGCGCACCCAGATCGTCGGCGTCGACATGGTCTTCGTTGGCGATGAGGACACCGCCGGCGTCGACCCAATCTACGAGCGCATCGAGCTCGGCTTCGTCCCACGTGCCGTTCCAGACCCACCCGTCAAAGAAGACGTCGACGGTCGACAAATAGGCGGGAGTGACGTCGGCGGTTTGGGTCTGGAGGGTCACGCTGTTGATGACATGGGTCCCCGCAGGCCCGAAATTGTCGGTGTCTTGCAGCCAGTACGCGGTCGGGTTGTCGTGCATGTTGTAGCTACCGACATCAATGTGGCCCTCGGAGAACGTGACGTCGTCGACCGGCAATGCTCCCGCCGGGGCCGTGAACGATGCCGCAATGGGAAGCAGCGTCGCCACCATCATGAACGCGACAAGAGAAGTCAGCGTTCGGGCAAACGCGCGAAATCAGGGCGACTGCATGCACCTACGGTACGTAGAGGCAGAGGGCCCGGCGATGGGCAAATGTCTCGCCGGACCCATCCTCGTAAGCTGCAGACATGAACGACGACGAGTTGATGATCATCGCGCTCGAAGAGGCCCGCGCTGCCCTCTACCACGGCGACGTGCCCGTCGGCGCAGTCGTGGTGATGAACGGCGAAGTCGTGGCCCGCCGTCACAACGAACGCGAGAAACTGGGCGACCCGACCGCGCACGCCGAGACGCTGGCGCTGCGCGACGCGGCCGCGGCGGTCGGCTCATCGCGCCTCGACGGTGCCACACTGGTCAGCACCTTGGAGCCATGCCCGATGTGTGCCGGTGCAGCTTGGCTGGCGAGAGTCGAACGTGTGGTATTCGGTGCCGGCGACTTGAAGGCTGGCGCCCTTGGCAGCCTCTACAACCTGGGTGCCGACCCCCGGCTCAACCACGAGTTCGAGGTCACGCCACGCGTCAGAGAAACCGAATGCGCTGAGCTCCTGGTCAACTTCTTCGCAGCCAAACGCTGACTGGCTCCATCACTTCCGCAGCGGCTTGTTCTCTCGTTCGGGGTAACCACCGTCGGGCAGGGCGCTCATGAGGCCGCGGTTGATGAGGCCGCCGTCGCAGTAGAGGACTTGGCCGGTGATGTAGCGACTGGCCGGTGAGACCATGAACACCACGCTGTTCGCTATATCATCAACATGACCCTCATAGGGCAGAGGCTGTTCGACCACGCCGCTGCCCACGCCTTCCTCGTACGCCTCGTCCCAGCCGGCGGTGCGGAACTGCCCGGGGGCGACGCAGTTGAGCCGCACTTTGGGGCCCCACTCATAGGACAGCGTCTTCGTGAGTTCGCCCACCGCGGCGCGAGCCGCGCCCGAGTGGCCTATGCCGGGCATGCCGCGCCCCATAACCACCACAATCTGGCAGATGACCCCGCCATTGCCACTCAGCATCTTGTCGCCGAAGGCCTGGGTCATGTTCCAAGTGCCGTTGAGGTTGAGGTCGATGACGGTGCGCCACCCGTTGGGGCTGTAGTCCCGGGCCTTTTGGGGAAACTGGCCACCGGCGTTGTTGACCAAAATGTCGACATCGGGGTGGCGGTCGGCCAGCGCAGAAACGGTTTCGAGGTTACGGATATCGACGAGATCGATCTCGACCGCTGACTTAGTGGCCTTCTTAATCTCCTTGGCGGCGTCGGTCAGGACTTCTTCGCGCCGCGAGGAAATGACGACGTCGGCTCCCGCGAGTGCGAGCCCGGTGGCTATGGCCTTACCCAGGCCGGTGCCACCACCGGTGACCAACGCCTTGCGGCCCTTCAACAAATCCTTGGCGAACGGTGCGAGTTGGTCTGCGGACATGGGCGCAAGATAGCGGAACACCCCCGCCAGTGGCGGGGGTGTCCTTGTGGCGGAAGGTGGGGGATTCGAACCCCCGGTAACACGAAGTGCTACAACGGCTTTCGAGGCCGCCCCATTCGTCCGCTCTGGCAACCTTCCGCAGATGAGGCTAGCGGGCACAGAGCCATTCGGCCCCAAGCCCTCATTGCGCGCGCTCCCACGTCGATGGCGCGACGAGACATGACCGATGGGCGCGAGCTCGTTTCTTGAAGGAGAACCCCTTGGTACGAACCCGTGGAGGGAAAATGGCCGCAGCTGCGGCGCTGATTGCGGCTGCCGTCGCTATCCCAACCACGTCGAGCGGGGCTCAGGCCACCTGCTTTGGCGAGCTCATCACGATCGTTGCCCAGCCGGGAGACCCCACGGTGGGAACTTCGGGTCCCGATGTCATCTTGGGGACAAATGGGCCCGACGTCATCAACGGTCGGGGCGGCCGAGACCGAATCTGTTCGCTTGGCAGCGCGGACAACATCGCCGGCGGTGCCGGTGGCGACTGGATCAATCTCGGACGCGGGGACGATACAGCCCGTGGTGGCAAGGGCGACGACTTCATCCGGGGCAAGCGCGGACGAGACGACATCAATGGCAACAGGGGCAACGACGAGATCCACGGCGGACGCGGCCACGACGAAATCACCGGCGGACGCAACCGCGACCGCCTCCTCGGGAACTCTGGCAACGACACGATCGCCGGCGGTCGCGGCCCCGATGTGATCAATGGGGGCACCGGTAACGACACCTGTAGCGGCGGCCCCAACGCCGATTCGGTCCGCAATTGCGAGCCGGCGCCAACCCCCGTCGGGGGCATCAACGACACTTTTTCTGGCAGCGGGGCCTTACAGGGCTACTCCACGAACAACACTTCGGCACTCCCCGACGTCACCCGTAGCAATGGTCGGTATCGGGCCAACCTCACCAACAATTCAGGCAACGTCACCCTGCACTTCAACGGATCCCAGGGTCGTCTGGACGCCAAGATAGTTGCGTTCCCGTTCGATGTGGCGGTGCGCAATATCGGGATCGGCACCCAAGCCAACTCTCAGACTGCCCCATCCTCATCGGGCAACCCGTACATCTTCGCTGGGGTGCAGGTGCACGTTCCCGACTTCGACGACCGGACATCGAGCCACGTCGTGGTCGGCCACCGTGGTGGCACCGGGTTCACCGTTGAAGGCAAGAACACGAACAGCGGGAGCTCGAGTGTGAACGACGTCGGATCCAATACTGCGCCTGACGGCCGGGCCGACATCCGCATCCGTGGAAATGCGGACCGGACGCTCACGGTCTATTGGCAGGTGCCGAACCTCAGCGGGGATCCGCAGAACGACGCATGGAACCTCTACCGAGGCAGTGGCACATTGCCTGGACCTGCGCCCGCGTATCCCAACAACGTGTACATCGGCCTCATCACCTACGCCGCAGGATCGACAGGCGTGCCGTTCGTCGGCACCGCGGACTCGATCGAGGGCTACAGCACCAGCTGAGCGTCGGGCGCCTCAAACCCTCATCCACGGGCAACGCCAACCGATGGAAACCAATCGGTGGGTGCCGTCGCGTCTGTCTGCACCACTTCAGACGGATGACATTCCGTTATACGGTACTGTTCCACAATGTAGCACAGCGTTGTCCGGTAGACTCTCAGACTTCAGAGCCCGTGAAAGAAAAGGATGCTGCGCAATGGCAGACGATGCAACAGCAGAGAACGACGGACCGGGCGATGACGGGCTCGATGACGAGATCGATCTGTCCGCACTGAACGACGAAGACCTCACCGCACAGATGCATGACGATCTCTACGACGGCCTCGCCGACGAGATCTACGAGGGCACCAACATCTTGCTTGGCCGAGGTTGGAGCGCCGACAAGGTGCTGAACATCGCCCTTGTCGAGGGCATGCGCATCGTTGGTATCGACTTCCGTGACGGCATCTTGTTCGTCCCCGAGGTACTACTGGCGGCTAACGCCATGAAGGCCGGTATGGCCATCTTGCGGCCGTTGTTGGCCGAAACCGGCGCAGAACCCATCGGGACCGTCGTGATCGGCACGGTGAAGGGCGACATTCACGACATTGGAAAGAACCTTGTCGCGATGATGCTCGAGGGTGCCGGCTTCGAGGTCTTCGATCTGGGCATCAACACCGATGTCGACGAGTTCCTGGCTGCGATCGACGAGCACAACCCAGACATCTTGGGCATGTCAGCACTCCTCACCACCACCATGCCGTACATGAAAGTCGTCATCGACACGCTCATCGAGAAGGGCCGCCGTGACGACTTCATCATTCTTGTCGGCGGCGCACCACTAAACGAAGAGTTCGGCGAGGCCATCGGCGCAGATGCCTATTGCCGCGATGCCGCCGTGGCGTCGGAGATGGCAACAAGCCTGGTCGCAGCTCGCCGCAACGCAGCTGCATGAACAGCCGGTTCAGGGTCGAGCGATGATGGTCCCCCGGACGCTCATCTTGGCCTGCGGTGCGTTGGCGCGCGAGCTGCTCGATGTCGCTCGCTTGCATGAACTCGACGGCGTAACTGTCGACTGTCTTCCGGCGGCGCTGCACAACACACCCAAGAAGATTCCGGATGCCATCCGTAGTCGCCTCGACGAGGTGCGCGACGACTACGACCGGATCCTCATCGGCTACGCAGACTGCGGCACGGGCGGACTCCTCGACGACATCTGCGCGACCGAGGGTGTCGAACGGCTCCCGGGGGCGCATTGTTATCAGTTCTTCGCGGGCAGCGACCGCTTCGATGCCATGCACAGTGACGATCCGACCGCGTTTTACCTGACCGACTATCTGGCCAAGCACTTTCAGCGGCTGATCATGGGCGGGCTCGGTATCGAGGCGCACCCGGAACTGCTTGCCATGTACTTCGGGAACTACACCAAACTCATTTACCTGGCCCAAACCAACAACGCCGAGATCGAAGCGAAGGCCCAACAGGCCGCGACAGATCTCGGGCTCGAGTATCTCCGGATCGACACGGGCTATGGCGAACTCGAGGAGTCCGTTGTCGAGTTCACCACCCGGCCAGCGCTGCAGGGAGCAACAACCTCATGAGTCGCCGCCGATCCACGGGACCCGAACTCGTCACCATCTATTGGCGAGACATCCCCGCCCAAGTTAATGCCGGCCAAGGCCGCGACAAGCATCAGGCCATGCTCAGCGCGCGTTTCCAGCACGCCATCGATCGTGCTGCCGGCGTCGCTGGTCTCACTGAGACCGACTCCTATGTTCAGCAATGGCGTCGCGAAACCCGCCCCACCGAAGGCGACTACGAACAACTGGCCACTGCCGAAGCCCAACGCCTCGAGGCGACCTACGACAAAGACACTCTCGAAGATCTCGTCGCCCAGGGTGGCGAGCACCAACCAACCCAGGAGCACCCATGACCGACACCATCATCAGCTCGGCAACGAGAGAAGTGGTGATTGGGTTCAACCGGCCGTTCGTCATGATTGGCGAGCGCATCAACCCGACCGGGCGCAAGCTGCTGGCCGAAGAGATGAAGAACGATGACTTCAGCCGGGTCGAGGCAGATGCGCTGGCGCAAGTGGCGGCGGGCGCACACATGCTCGATGTCAATGCCGGCATTCCGCTGGCTGACGAGCCGGCGTTGTTGGCCAAAGCCATCCAACTCGTGCAGTCGATCACCGATGTTCCGTTGGCCATCGACTCGAGCATCGTCGAGGCCCTCGAAGCCGGGATAGCCGTTTACCAGGGCAAGCCGTTGATCAACTCGGTGACGGGCGAAGACGAGCAGATGGAGCGGGTCCTGCCACTCGTGGCCAAGGCCGGCGCCGCCGTAGTAGCCATCTCAAACGACGAGACCGGGATCTCCGAAGACCCCGATGTCCGCTTCGCCGTCGCGAAGAAGATCGTGAACCGTGCGTCGGACTACGGCATCCCCGCAGCCGATGTCGTCGTCGACCCGCTGGTGATGCCCATCGGGGCGATGGGCACTGCCGGCCAACAGGTGTTTGCCCTGGTGCGTCGCCTCCGAGACGAGCTGGGCGTCAACACCACCTGCGGCGCTTCCAACGTGAGCTTTGGGTTGCCAAACCGCCACAACATCACCGGCACGTTCTTGTCAATGGCGATCACGGCCGGCATGACCTCCGCCATCATGAACCCGCTGCACAGTGAAGTGAAGAGCGCAATCATGGCCGCCGATGTGCTGGCCGGCAACGACGAGAATTGCGCAGCGTGGATCCAACAGTTCCGTGATCCAGGCTCTGAACCTGTCGGCGCCGGGCGCCGTCGCGGCGGGCGACGACGCCGCCCAACCGAGTAGCACCAGTCATGCACCGAGTCGTCTTCACGCCATCGGGGCTCAGTGGAACCGTCGCCGAGGGCACGACGGTCCTCGGAGCAGCCCGCGAGCTTAGTGTCGATCTGGACACGGTGTGTGGTGGGCGCGGCATCTGCGGGCGTTGCCAGGTCGAGCCCAGTGTCGGGTCGTTCGCGAAGTGGGCCATCAAAGCCGAACCTCACCATCTGAGTAGCTGGGGCACCCTCGAACAGAACTACAAGGGCAAGCGCAAGATCGTCGAAGGACGTCGCTTGGGTTGCTCGGCACAGATCTGTGGCGACGTCGTGATCGACGTCCCCGCAGACAGCCAGATTCACAAGCAAGTGATCCGCAAGTCAGTCGACGTTGGCGATCTGACACTCGATCCGATCTACACCCTGCACTACCTCGCCGCGGAAGATCTCACTGACGTCAACATCCACGAGGCACTCCGCTCCGTTTGGGACCTCGAAGTGGAGAGTGTCACCGAGACTGTGCCCGAGGGCGACGTCACCGTGGCAGTCCAAGGCGGCCGCACGGTGAGCGCTGTTTGGCCTGGTTTCGTGGACCGCATTGTCGGCATCGCCGTCGACATTGGATCAACGACCATCGCCGCGCATCTGATGGACCTGACCACCGGCGAGGTGCTGGCATCGTCGGGCCGCATGAACCCCCAGATCCGCTTCGGCGAGGATCTGATGAGTCGGGTCTCCTACGTCATGATGAACCCGGGGGGCGATACCGAACTCACCAACGCGGTGCGCCAAGCGCTCGACGAGCTCAGCGCCGAACTCCTCGAAGAGACAGACATTGAGGCAGATCGGGTCCTCGACATGACGTTGGTGGGCAACCCAATCATGCACCACCTCGTGCTCGGGTACGACCCCACTCCCCTGGGCCAAGCCCCCTTCCCGCTCTTCACCGACGATGCTGTCCACACCACTGCGACAGCGCTGGACCTCAACCTCCCGCGAGCGACGGTGTATGTGGCCCCTTGCATCGCCGGACACGTCGGCGCCGACACCGCTGCCGCCATCCTCAACGAGGGCCCCCACCGTTCATCGGCCATCCAGCTCCTCGTCGATGTCGGGACAAATGCCGAAATCGTCCTGGGCAACAACGAGCGGATGTTCGCGGCATCAAGCCCAACCGGGCCGGCCTTCGAAGGGGCCCAGATCAGCAGCGGTCAGCGCGCAACGGCCGGAGCCATCGAACGCGTCCGTATCGATCGTGAGACGCTCGAGCCCAGCTTCAAGGTGATCGGCAGCGACCTCTGGTCCAATGAGGACGGTTTCGCCGAAGCCACCGAGGACACCGGAGTCCCGGGCATCTGCGGCTCGGGCATCATCGAGGTCATCAGCGAGATGGTGCTCTGTGGCCTTATTGACCGCAAGGGCGTCGTTGTTGGTGAGATGGCACAACGAACCAATCGCATCGTGGCCGATGCGCGCACCTTCTCATACGTCTTGCACGGCGATATTCATGTGACCCAGGCCGACGTCCGCGCTATCCAACTGGCCAAGGCTGCCTTGCGCGCCGGCATCGAGTTGTTGCTCGAGCACGCCGAGCTTGATGCCGTCGACGAGATCCGCCTGGCCGGCGCATTCGGGGCCCACATCGACCCGGCCCATGCAATGGTCATCGGTCTGATACCCCAGGCGCCAATCGAAACCGTCCGCGCCGTTGGCAACAGCGCCGGGTCAGGCGCGGTCCGCGTGTTGCTCTCCCAGTCACAGCGAGACGAGGTGGAAGCGGTCGTCGACCGCGTCACCAAGATCGAGACCGCGATCGAACCCCGCTTCCAAGAACTCTTCGTAACCGCACTGGGCTTTCCGCAATCCACCGCCACAACCAACGCTGAAGGGGGGCGACGCCGAAGGCGCGTTCGATCAGCTCGAAGCTAAGAAAGACATTATGAGTAGTGAACAACGCCGGGGACGTCGCTCCGGCGGCCGCGCCGGCCGCCAGGCTGCCCGCGCGGCACGCAGCGAAGTCACCTCCCCATATCTCGTACGGAAGCTAGCGCCCGTCGACATGCTCGACGAAGAGGGCTACGCCCAGATTGAAGAGAACGCCGAGATCATTCTCAGCGAGGTCGGTGTCGCCTTCCAGGACTACCCCGACGCACTCGCACTGTGGAGGGACGCCGGCGCTGACGTCGACGGCGAGCTGGTGCGATTCCCGCGCGGCATGTGCCGTCAGATCGTGCAAGAAAATGCTCCGGCCGTCTATACCCAGCACGCCCGCAACCCCGAACGTAATGTCGTCATTGGTGCGGACAACACGGTGTTCGCTCGCAACTACGGGTCGCCATTTGCGATGGACCTCGACAATGGCCGGCGCTATGCCAGCCTGCAGGACTTCCACAACCTGGTGAAGCTGACCTACATGCTGCCGCACTTGCACCACTCGGGCGGCACGGTCTGCGAGCCGGTCGACCTGCCGGTGAACAAGCGCCACCTCGACATGGTCTACGCCCACATCCGCTATAGCGACAAGCCCTATATGGGGTCCGTCACCGCAACCGAACGGGCCGCCGACTCCATCGAATTGTCCCGGATTGCGTTTGGCGGCGACCTGGCCAATCGAACCGTCATGACGTCACTGATCAACGCATCGTCTCCGCTGCGCTGGGATGGAACCATGCTGGGCGCGGCCACCCAATACGCACGGGCGAACCAGGCCTGCATCATGTCGCCCTTCATCCTGGCCGGAGCCATGTCGCCCGTGACCGTTGCCGGCCTGGCGGCGCAGTCGCTAGCCGAAGCACTGTCGGGCATGGCGTACACCCAGTTGGTTCGGCCTGGTGCGCCGGTCATTTTCGGCACCTTCGCGTCATCAATGTCGATGGCCACGGGCGCGCCGACCTTCGGCACTCCCGAAGCGGGCCAGGCAATCCACGTCATGGCCGGCTTGGCTCGCCGCCTCAACACGCCATTTCGTTCGGGCGGCCAGTTCACGTCATCCAAACTCCCCGATGCCCAGGCGGCCTACGAGTCGGCTTCGACGCTGCTCCCCACAGTCAACGCCGGCGTGAACTTTGTCCTTCACGCAGCAGGTTGGCTCGAGGGCGGGTTATCGGTCGGATACGAAAAGCTCATCATGGATGCTGACCAGCTGGGCATGATGGAGGTCTACGCCCGCGGCATCGACATGACCGCCAACGGCCAAGCCATGGACGCATTTCGGAGCAATCCCCATGGCCAGCATTACCTCGGTAACGAGCACACGCTGGCGAACTTTGAGGAAGCGTTTTATCGATCGACCATCGCCGACAACAACAGCTTCGAACAATGGGACGAAGAGGGCGGCCTCAGTGCAGCCCAGCGCGCGAGTGCTCAGTGGAAGCGCATGCTCACAGAATCTGAGGCGCCACCGCTCGACAGCGCCATCGATGAGGAACTGCAGGACTACATGGCCCGCCGCAAGGCCGAAATGCCCGACGCCGCGTACTGACGCTCACTTCGGGCTCCACGCGGCGAAGTCGCCGTCGATCAGAAACTGCGAACTGCCGTCGGCGTCGGCTGCCTGGATCCATATGCCGTCGCTTGCCCCCTCGACCTCACCGGCGAAGACGAACTGGGTGCCATCAGGGGACCACATCGTCAACGCCTGGGCATACTGATCGGCAAAGGGCAGATACGCGAGCCGCATCGTGAGGCTCGGAACCACCCGGTCCGACTGGCCAGTGAGCTCACCTTCGGCGGTGTGTACTTGCCACCTGAACCACAGCTCACCATCGGTGGCGTCGACCACAACTGACAGAAGCCGATAGCCGGTTGGAGACCAGAACACCCCGCCACGTTGCGCGTCGGCTATCTCGGTCACATCTCCGGTCGCGAGGTCGACGAGGAATACGAGCTGCCCGACGGGACGGTCGGCTGGGCAGAGCTAAACCCAGCGGAGACAACACCCGACGTGTCCGCGACATGCAAGATCGCCACCATCGTTCCCATTGGATCGATGACCATTGAGGTTGGCCCCGACACGAGCAACAGCGTGCGCTCCCCGCCGGTTTCGACGTCGATCGCCACAACGGCAGGCCCCCGTGGCTGGTCGACAACCGCGAGCACTTCAGCGCCTCCCGGAATCCACACCGGTGTTTGGAGCAACTCGCTCGATGGGCGCCCGAAGAGCTGGGCGCCATCGGTGGTGATCACCCGAAGTACCCCACCCGTATTCATCGCGATGCGATCCCCGCCCGCCTCCCAAGACAAGAACAACCGCACACCCTGTCCGACCGTGGCGAACTCGCCCGTGCTGGGGCCAGTCAGCGTCAGGATTACGTCGCGCTCCACCACTCCCAACGAAGCCACAAACTGCGAGTCCGGATCCCAGCCGTTGTAGAACGAGCCGAACGGCAGGCTCACTGAGTCGGTCGATCCGTTACCGGAGGTACACCCAGCGACGATCATCGCCATCGTGACAATCAGCCATCCAAAGCGCATCGCCCACTCTCCCACGTTGTCTTAGGCCTGGGGTTTGGTCGTCCGGCGGCGGCGCGGCAAGAGGTGCGCGGCACCTGCTGATGCGCGGGCCGGAAACACTGCGTAGCCCTGCTGTTGGTCCAGCGGCAAAGGATCTTTCGCGATGATTCGGTACGCGAGATAGACCACGATCGCGGCCAACGACGCCGATAGCGCAGCAAAGAGATACTCAGGCCCGAAGAGCGCCATCAGCAACGCCGCTCCCAGGGGGCCGAGGACAGCGCCGCTGCCGTTGGTCCGAACGAGCGTGGCCGAGGCACCCAGAATCTGTTCGACCTTCAGCCAGTCGTTCGTGTAGGCGATGGTCAGTGAATACAGCGGGAACATCGACGCACCCAAGACCGCCATCGCAATGATGGCGACCATCGAACCATCGTCGACCGCCAAGGGAACCAGCGCCGCCAACGCACCGACCAGCGCTACGCCAAACATCACGCCCCGTCGAGGGAACTGATCGGAGAGCCACCCAATAGGGTACTGCACAACGAGCGCACCGACCAACGGCGCCGACAAGAAGATCGATATGCGCGCAGCGCTCAGGTCGACCGCCGACGCATAGACCGGCGCCATGCCGATCAGGGCTCCCGCAGTCGCCCCACTCCAGAACGACCCAACCAGCCCGGTCGGAACGATGGTCATAAGCCGCTTGAACTTCATGGGCTCGGGGACGGTATAGGGCGGCGAGCTTGTCGCCGACAGGGTCACGGGAACCAGCGAAACCGACACCAACACCGAAGCGATGATGAAGAGCTTGAAACCGCTCTCGTCGCTGACGTTCAACAGGAGCTGGCCGATGGTGAGCCCGCCCATGCTGACCATCATGTAGATCGACAAGATACGCCCGCGCGTCTTGTTGGTGGCCAGATCGTTGAGCCAGGACTCGACCACCACATAGAGTCCGGTCATACACGCACCGAAAACGAACCGCATGCCCGCCCACGTAATGGGCTCTACCGCGAGGGCATGCACGAGCACGG
>CAWKYX010000062.1:0-15936 GCA_963854265.1 Acidimicrobiia bacterium | reverse complement strand
ACTCCACCGGTCGGCGATGTGTGTGAACAACGGGCATCATGCCCGTATCACGAACTGACCGGTGGAACCCCACACCTCAAAGTGTGGCCATCACCACTTGAACCCACCCAGACCCCAACTCAACACGTGGTCTCCAACTGAACACACTTTGGGGGTGGGCGGAGGCGCTTCTACACTTCGTGGGTGACCTTTCCCCAACGGCGGCTGCGCCGACTCCGACAGACGCCGACGATGCGGCGGCTGGTTGCCGAGACTCGGCTCGGCCCAGACGATCTGATCGCTCCGCTGTTCGTGCGCGAAGGCATCGACAAGCCACAGCCGATTGCCTCGTTGCCTGGCGTCATGCAGCACACGCGCGAGTCGCTCCGGACCGAAGTCGCGGGGCTCCGCGATTTGGGGATCCCTGGCGTGATCTTGTTCGGTGTGCCTGCCGCCAAGGACGCTCAAGGTTCTGAGGCCTGGAATCCTGATGGCATTGTCCAGCTTGCGCTCAATGACCTGCGCTCCGACCTCGGCGACGACATGGTGCTGATGGCCGACCTCTGCGTCGACGAATACATCGATCACGGCCATTGCGGCATCCTCGACGGACGCGGCTCAGTCGACAACGACGCCACACTCGAGCTGTACGCACGCATCGCCGCTGCCCAGGCCCACGCCGGCGCGCATGTTGTGGCACCCAGCGGGATGATGGACGGGCAGGTGGCAGCCATCCGCCGAGGTCTCGACGATGCCGGCCACCCGGACACCCCTATCCTGGCCTACTCAGCGAAGTACGCCTCCGGGCTCTACGGCCCCTTCCGCGACGCGGTTGACGTGACGATCGCTGACGGCGGTGACCGTAAGGGCTATCAGCAGGACTGGCACAACGCTCGAGAAGCAATGGAAGAGATCCGGTTGGACCTGGCCGAAGGCGCCGACATGATCATGGTTAAGCCGGCCATTACCTACCTCGACATCATTGCGAAGGCCCGTGCTGAGACCGATGTGCCGATCGCGGCCTATCACGTGTCTGGCGAGTACGCCATGATCAAAGCGGCCGCCGCCAACGGCTGGATTGACGGCGACATCGTTGCCATGGAGCAGCTGACCGCTATCAAGCGGGCCGGAGCTGACATGATTCTGACCTACCTCGCTCGTGAGATCGCCGAGACCCTGTCCTGACGACCATGGTCGTCGTGTTGCAATTCGATGAGCCTTCCGGAGGCAGTGAAGCGTGAGCGCAAATAATGAGGATTTGTTCGAGCGGGCCAAGCTGGTCATGCCCGGTGGAGTCAACTCGCCAGTCCGGTCCTTTCGGTCGGTCGGAGGCACGCCCTATTTTGTTGACAGGGCGGAAGGCCCCTACGTCTGGGACGTCGAGGGGAAGCGGTACATCGACTATGTCATGAGCTATGGCCCGGGGATCTTGGGCCATGCGCATCCGGCCGTGATCGATGCAATTACCCAGGCCGCTGGGTACGGCACCTCCTACGGCGCCCCCACCCTGGGCGAGATCGAGATGGCCGAAGAGCTGTGTGGACGCATCAGCGGCCTGGAAATGATCCGACTCGTTTCGAGCGGTACCGAAGCCACCATGTCGGCGATCCGGTTGGCGCGGGGCGCCACGGGCCGCGACAAGATCGTCAAATTCGCAGGCCACTACCACGGCCACGCTGACTCCTTGCTGGTTGCCGGGGGCAGCGGCGTTGCCAGCCAAGGACTTTCGGGATGCGATGGCGTCCCGGATTCAGCAGTCGCCGACACCGTGGTCGTGCCATGGAACGTGGTGCCCGATCTCACCGATGTCGCAGTGCTTGCGGTCGAACCACTGCCGGCAAACATGGGCCTTGTGCCCCCAAGCCCGGGATTCCTCGCCAAGCTCCGTGCAGCTTGTGACGACTCGGGCACGATGCTGCTGTTCGACGAGGTGATTACCGGGTTCCGTCTGGCTCGCGGGGGCGCGACAGCGTTCTATGACGTGCAGCCCGATGTGTGGGCGTTTGGGAAGGTAATTGGGGGCGGGCTGCCGGTCGGGGCCTATGGGGCCAGCCGCGAAGTCATGGCTCATGTCGCACCGCTCGGTGGCGTGTATCAGGCAGGCACGCTGTCGGGGAACCCGCTCGCGACGGCTGGCGGGCTCGCACAGCTCCGCTTGCTCGACGATGATGCGTACGCGCAGCTGGAGGCCACGGCGACTCGGTTGGCCAACGGCCTCGCTGGAGCATTCGCCGATGCCGGCGTGGTCGCTACCGTGCCCCGCGTTGGTCCGCTCCTCGGCATTTTCTTCACCGACACCCAGCCGACGAACTTCGATGAGGCCCAGGCCGCAGCGGACAACGGCGTGTACCCGCGGTTCTTCCACGGGATGCTTGAGCGTGGCGTGGCCCTTGCTCCCGGTGCCTATGAAGCCTTGTTCCCCAGCCTCGCCCACAACGACTCGGTCATCGACGCCACCATCGAGATCGCGGCCGAGGTCGCGGCGACGCTGGACTGAGGCAGAGACCGGCCTGGCCGAGCGCAGTCGCCGGCTCTGGCTGACGGACTGGGCAGGCTGGGCGCAAGCGTCACGACACCAGGCCGGCTAGACGTCCACGTAGCCCCGGCCGGCCAATCTCGCAGGGTGCAGCACGGTGACCGCCAATCGTCCAGTCTGGATGATCCCTTCGTCGCGCAATACCCCGCAGCGCCCGGACGACAGCTTCGCGCGAGAGTCCCGACCATTCGGCAAGGTCTTGCTGGGAGACGGGAAGTTTCACCTTTACAGGCGTCAACGCCGCTTCGGTTGCGTGGGCGGTGAGGTCCATCAGTCGGTTTGCTACGCGGGTGACCGCGTCTGCCGTGGAGATGTCGTGAAGGCCCCGAGGACGGCTGCTCTGGTCACATCGAGTACGGCGGCGTTCGGCACGGCCGCAGACTAGTGGTGTGTCAGAGAACCTGGGTGCTGCGGAGATTCGCGTGGCACCCGAGTAATGGCGCCCTGGCTGGGTTGCTCGATGGCGGGTCCTTGGGGAAAAGGCCAGCGGTCAGCTGAACCGGTAGCGGCCGATGATGGCTCCAATGATGCCGCCGGTGGTCGACAACGTGAGATCGCCAATGGTGTCGCCGTAGGTAAGGCCCAAGCCGCCACCTGCCCCGGTTTCTTGGACCGCCCACTCCATGATCTCCCAGCCAACAATGGCTAGAGCCCCGAAACCAGCGCCGAGCAGAACCGCGTCGAGCGTGCTGTTGGTACGACGGAACCGGAAGGCCTGGAAGGCGCTGACCAGCAGAATCCAGTTGAGGCAATGGAGAATGTCGTCGGTCACCGCGAAGTTGTCGTAGATACCGAGCAGGTTGGCCAAGGTGTCGACCAGGAACGGAGCGACCACCAACCCATCGGCAACGTGGGGGTATGGGTCGCGTGGTGCACGGCGGAAGTACTCGATCAGGGGGACGACCGCAGCAGCGCCAACGAATAGGGGAGCGCGCAACCCCATGGCTTTGCCCTCGAGGTGATCAAGCGGGATGAAGATCGCCACGGCGAAAACCACGATGATGGCCGCCTTCATCGCGATGTTGAACCGCGCGGCGGCTCGCGTTGCGTCGAAGCCCGCAACGCGAGTGTCGACACCTGTCACCGTCATGGCGTGGTGCGTCCCCGCGCTGCCCGATAATGGGCGATCAACGCATTGGTCGATGCGTCGTGGGTTTGGTCCAGGGGCTCGGCGGCGGTCAACTCAGGGCCGATGGCGGTTGCGAGGACCTTCCCGAGCTCCACCCCCCATTGGTCGAATGAGTTGACCTGCCAGATCACGCCTTGGACGAACACCCGGTGCTCATACAACGCGACTAACTGGCCGAGGACCGCCGGGGTGAGTGCCGGCGCCAGCACCGTGGTGGTGGGCCTGTTGCCCGGGAAGGTCTTGTGCGCGACCAGGGTCTCGGCGACACCCTCGGACCGGACCTCGTCGGCAGTCTTGCCGAAAGCGAGTGCCTGGGTTTGGGCAAAGCAGTTGGCCATGAGGAGGTCGTGCTGATCGCCTGCCCCGGTCTCGAGCGCCAGCGGATCCGCCGGCTCGCAAACGGCAATGAAATCTGCGGGGACGATGGTCGTGCCCTGATGGAGGAGCTGATAGAACGCGTGCTGGCCGTTGGTGCCGGGCTCCCCCCAGATGATTGGTCCTGTCGGGCCCGTGACCGGGGTGCCGTCGGAACGAACGCTCTTGCCGTTGCTCTCCATATCGAGCTGTTGCAGGTAGGCGGCAAAGCGGTGGAGGTCGGCAGCGTAGGGGAGCACAGCATGGGTCTCCCACCCGAAGAAGTTCCGATACCAGACGCCAAGCAGACCCATGAGAACCGGCAGGTTCTCCGACAGTGGGGTATGGCGAAAATGGGTGTCCATGGTTGCGAAGCCGGCCAGCATTTCGGCGAAGTTGTCCGCGCCGACGGCGATCATCAGGCTGAGACCGATGGCCGAGTCCATCGAGTAGCGGCCCCCGACCCAGTCCCAGAAGCCGAACATGTTGTCGGTGTCGATTCCGAAGGCGCTCACCGCTTCGGCGTTGGTGGACACCGCGACGAAGTGGTTGGCCACCGCGGATTCACCCAGTGCATCGATGAGCCATCGGCGAGCGGATCTCGCGTTCGTCAAGGTCTCGATCGTGGTGAAGGTCTTTGAGCTGATCACGAAGAGGGTGCTCGCCGGGTCGAGCCCGTGGAGCGCGGACTGGAGGTCGCTGCCGTCGATGTTCGACACGAATCGGCAGGTGAGCTGAGGGTGACGGTGGGAGCGCAGAGCCTCATAGGCCATGACCGGCCCCAGGTCCGATCCGCCGATCCCGATGTTGACCACGGTGGCGATGCGCTTCCCGGAGGCACCCGTCCAGGTCCCGGCTCGCACACGTTCGGCAAAGGCGCCCGCCTTGGCGAGAACGTCGTGCACTGCGGGCACCACGTTCTGGCCGTCCACCAGGATCTCGGCGTCGGTAGGGGCGCGCAGCGCTGTGTGAAGAACTGCTCGGTCTTCGGTGTTGTTGATCCGCTCGCCCTCGAACATTGCCTCGATGCGTTGTGGCAGCTCGGCTCGCTCGGCCAGGGCCACGAGGAGGCCAATGGTCTCGTCAGTGATGCGATGCTTCGCGAAGTCGACCGTCAGGTCGCCCGCGTTGTGGGTCATGGCGTCCGCTCGGCCCGGGTTGCCGGCGAAGAGTTCGCGCAGGTGTAGGTCGGCGACGATGCTCTGGTGGGCCGACAGAGCTTTCCACTCAGGGAAGATAGTGAGATCGATCACGTGGTGGGCTCCGTCACGGGGTCATGAAGGGAAGACTGCAGGAGTATTGCGGCGGAAGATTGAGCTGCCGGGCACTATTATCGCGCCACGGCCTGGCTTGGTTCGCTACCCTCATCGGCCGATGAGCGCATCGTTGGAGATTGAGCGGCAGACGCGCTGAAGCCACACGCCAAGTGGCGTGTGGGCAACGCAGCGACTGGTGTCAGCCGGCGGCTTCCTCGGCCAAGAGCTCGACGAGCTCTCGTGCCTCTTCGTTCTCACGGACGAACAGCTCAAACGATGCGGCGATGGCCTGCGCTGATATGCCCGGCTCGAACTCCGGGAGTACACCTTCTTCGACCCACAAGATGTACGGAGCGAGCTGGGCATTGGTGGCCAGGCCATGCGCCTGGCGTTCGTAGAGGACGACCTCGATGATTTCTTTCGCTTCGAGCGTCGCGAACGACGGCATGTTGCCCCGGTCGCCGGTCTGGCGTTGGCCGCCCTCACGGTCGGGAGCACCGTAGGCGGGACCTGTGTTGTCGGTGGCGTTGACCACCCAGGCGATGTGGCCGGCGGTCTCGGGGAAGGTGAGCAGGACTTCACCGTTGTTGAGCTGATAGCCGATGCCACCGCCGCCCCCGCCACCGTGGCAGGTTGCGCAGCGGTTGTCATAGATATCGCTGCCTGCAGCGATGGGTCCTTCGGCTTCACGGGTTGGCTCTTCGAGGGTGCCCCAGATCATGAAGGCCCAGACGGGTAAGAACAGCGCCACGGGCGCCATCCACACCGGGATCTTCTTGCGCTCTTGGGCAGCCAGTACCCAGGGAGCGATTGGCTTGGGCGGCTCGACCTTTTCGATTTCGGGGTTAGCGGCAGCAACGGGAGCCGATGCGGCGGCCGCTGCGGGTACTGCCGCATCGGTGGTGGCCGCGACGGCGTCGTCGCCGCCAACACCCAACGCGGCGCGTCGCTCGCGCGAACGTTCGAGAAGATAGTCAGGTACTTCGGTCAACGATGCCTCCGTTGGCCACTGAGTAAAGGGAGCAGGCTCCCGAGGGCTGAGCCGAAAAGCGAACTCTTCGGCGAATACATAGTGCACGCGGACATCAGCCCGCCCCGCAACTATGCAACCGGAACCATACCGTCTCAAATCAACCGCGAAGTGGTTCCTAATCTCGGAGCCCGCCGATCCGAGCGTGGGTCGCCTGCCCTCCACCAATTCGAGTCAGAACGGTGCGACGATGTGTCGAGCGCTGAGGCAGCGTGGTAAACCAAACGACTGGGAGTGCACGCGCCGCCGCGGGCTACACTCATTTGTGATTGCATTCACGAGGACAGTAGAGGGAGTTCCAGCGTGGCCCAGCAGAGGCCCATCGATGTCGCAGTGATGAAGGTCTATGGCGCTCTCATCGGGAGCACCGTTGGCCTGTTCGGCGCGCTCACATTGTGGGTGGCCGTCACCCGCAAGAGTAATGGCCAAGACGCTCCGTTCATGAACACAGCGTTCGTGATTAGCTGGCTGATCGCCGTCGTGTTGATTGCCGGAGTCCTGCAGTACGCCAAACGTCGGCCCGCCGATGCTCCTGTGTCGTGGGGCGAGGCCAACCTCGGCGCGGTGTACGTGTTCTTCTTGTTGTTCTGGGCCTATGGCGTTGTTCCTCATCAGTGGCTCACCTATGCAGACAACGAGCTCGGCTGGCGTGTCGACAAGCTGCTCGTTGGTCCCACCGGCATCGGCTTCACCGATGGTGAAGGACTCTTGTCATGGGCGCTCCCATTTGAACTGACCTATCTTGTTGTGCGCGACATCCTCGCCGTGACCATCTACGGGATGATCCTCGGCGCGAACATCGCGATGTTTAACGTGTGGCAGAATCGCGGCAAGGTCGCCCCTGCCGAAGTCGAGCAATCCACCTACGGCCGTCCGCTCGTACGTGAGGGTGTGTAGGAGGCCGGTATGGGTGTTCTCGATGCCAGCCCCCCGATGCCCGAATTCCGGGACGACTATGTCCTTCAAGAAGTCGACGCGGAATGGCTTTCAAAGGCCGTCAAGCCCAAGCAATTCATCCATATCGACCAATCCGAGTGCATCACGTGTGAGGGCTGTGTCGATATCTGCCCGTGGAAGTGCATCTTCATGGTGCGCCCCGAAGCCATCCACGATGCCATCGGAACAGAACTTCCCGGCTCAGACCCAAGTGATGCCGTTATCTTCACCATTGACGACGACGTGTGCACACGGTGTGCCCTCTGCGTCGACCGATGCCCAACCGGGGTCATCATCCTCGGCAAGATCGGCGATCCCACCGCCGAAGGCGATTCCCACCAGCGCATGAATAGCCACGGTTATGGCTATGGCATGCGACTGGCCTAGAACGAACTCCCAAGACCGAAGTACCGAAGGACCGACAGCGTGCCGCAGAAGCCTCCACTCAGTGAGCGCATGAGCCAACAGGCGAGTGACCTCACCGACCAGATGCAGAGTTCTCAGGCGTGGAATGCGATCTTCCGACCTGGATCGATCTTCCGCAAGGGTTACTCCGATAGCCCCAGGAACCGTTCCTACGTCATCATGAACAGTGTGCTGTATCACCTGCACCCGGTGAAGGTGAAGCGACACGCCGTCAAGGTGAGTTACACCTTGTGCCTGGGCGGTCTGAGCTTCTTCTTGTTCATCTTGTTGACGGTGACCGGCATCTTCTTGATGTTCTTCTACCGGCCAACGGCCGCACAAGCCTGGGATGACATCTACACACTGCAGACGTCGGTGACGTTTGGCCTTCTCGTCCGAAATATGCACAGATGGGCCGCTCACCTGATGGTGTTGTCCGTCTTTTTGCACATGGCCCGCGTCTTCTACCACGGTGCCTACAAGGCCCCCCGCGAGTTCAACTGGGTCATCGGTGTGATGTTGTTGCAGCTCACGTTGCTGCTGTCGTTCACCGGCTACCTGCTCCCATGGGATCAGCTGGCGCTCTGGGCGGTGACAGTGGGTACCAACATGATGGGCTACACCCCCGTCTTTGGTGATCAGGTCCGATTCGTGCTGCTTGGCGGCGTCGAGATCGGGACCGACACCTTGCTGCGCTGGTACGTGTTGCACGTATTGATGTTGCCGTTTGTGATCGTGATCTTCATGGCCATTCATTTCTGGCGAGTTCGGAAGGACGGAGGTATCTCGGGGCCGCTCTAGGCACCGAGGAAACATCGTGACTGAAGTTCCAGAACATCTCTTGAAGCGGGCTGAGGCCGCGCGCGACCGCGCCGCCGCCGATGCCGCTCCGACCGCTGACGCCGCCACGGCCGAGGTGGCCGCGTCGACAACAGACGACCCCAAGATCCCCGATCACCTACTCGAACGCAGCAAGTCTGCGAGCGATCAGGCCGCCGCCGGGACCGCAGTGGCCACGGCACCTGTTGCTGCGCCCGCTGCCACTGGTGGAGCAGTTGCTGCTGCAGCGCCTCCGCCCGTTGCGTCGGGGCCCGGAGGCCACACCCAACGGCTCTTGACGGTCGTCAAGTCCGGCTCGATTCAAGACGTCAAGCTCAAGCCCCAGGACAAGGTCCATGTGTGGCCACACCTGCTGATCGTCGAGTTTGTCGCTGCGCTGTTGTGCACCGCCTTTACGTTGATCTTCTCGATCTTCGTGAACGCACCTCTGCTGGAGCTCGCGAACTTCAACGAGACGCCCAACCCCTCCAAGGCGCCGTGGTACTTCCTTGGTCTCCAAGAGCTGCTCACGATGTTCCATCCAATGGTGGCGGGCGTCACCATCCCTGGCATCGGCATATTCTTGTTGGTCCTGGCTCCCTTCATCGACCGCAACCCCTCGAACAAGCCCGAGGATCGCAAGTTCGGCGTTGCCTTGATGACGGTCCACCTCATGTTCTGGTCGGTGCTCGTCATGATCGGCTCGTTCTTCCGAGGCCCGGGCTTCAACTTCATCTTCCCCTGGGCCGATGGCCTGTTCTTCGAGCTCTGACCCCCTGTGTCCCGAACCCATTTAGGAACTGAATCGCCCCAAGCTGTGTTGGTCCCAACTGAGAGCCTTGTGTTCTCCCCAAACCCCAACAAGAGCTGACAGGAGCACAATCATGGAACTCCTCGCAATCGTCATCCCCGCCATCATCGTCCTCGCGGCGATCCTCATCTTTGCGGCCTCACGCCGTAACGATGCCGATCGCGCTCAGGGCCACCTCAGTCGCGAGACGCGCCAGCGAGACTCGGCGTTCTCAGGCTTTTCTGAAGCTCCTGTTGAAGACGTCGATCCCGGGCCTGCCGCTGTCACAGGCAAAGAAGTCGAACGTGCCGCGACGTTGGCTCGCCGAGATGACGGCGAACTCGAGCTTGTCGGCGCTGCGCCGCCAGTGCCATGGACACCACCTGACGAAGAGGCCATCGGTGTCGCTCGTCGTCAGTTCCTGAACCGCAGCATCGTCGGTCTCATGAGTCTCAGCCTCGCCTCGTTTGGTGCAGCGTGTATTGCCTTCCTCTACGGCGGCGTCGACGGAGGCGGGTTCGGCTCCCAGCTCACCGTTGGCAAAGTCGCAGACATCGAGGCCAAGGTCGACAACGCCAATGGCTTCTTCTACGTCCCAGAAGGACGCATGTGGATCACCCGCTACCCGGCTGGGTCGATCAAGAAGGCCGAGGAGGCCTACTCAGGCCCCGAGCTGGCCGGTATGCGGGCTGGGCTGGTTGCGCTGTATCAGAAGTGTCCCCACCTCGGCTGCCGAGTTCCTCAATGTGTGACCTCGCAATGGTTCGAGTGCCCCTGTCACGGCTCGCAGTACAACCGTGTGGGCGAAAAGCGTGGCGGCCCCGCCCCACGCGGCATGGATCGCTTTGCTATGTCGGTCAACGGCAACGACATGTTCGTCGTCGACACCGGCACCATTATTCAGGGCCCGCCCATCGGGACCAACACAACTGGCCAAGAGGCCGAAGGGCCGAACTGCATCGGCCAGTCCGATCACGGTTAACCACTAGGTTCAAAGAAGAGCTTCCGGATACTAATGCTGATTTTCGCCGCCTCGACCCAACGCACGATTGGTCTCGTCATCGCCCTCCTGGTGGGGGCGGGTGCCGCCATCTATGTGTTGGTCAACGTCTTCTCCACTGGCAAGAAGGAGATTGGGTCCGAGATAGAACTCGCGCCCAATCGCAAGCCTTACCTCAAAGATGAGGAACTCGAGACCAAGAAGCTTGATCTTTCCTTGGCCGCAGGGGCCGCCACGCTGGCGATCATCGCGCTTGCACTGCCGCTCTACTGGCTTGGCGAACCGGGACGCCAAGAAGGCTTTGCCAACATTAGCGAGCGGATATCGGCCGACCGTGGCGGCGAGTCGTTCGAAGAGCTCTGTGCGCAGTGCCACGGTGCCGATGCTGTCGGAGGCTCCGCCGGTTACACGGTTCTCGACGAAGAAGGCCGCTTTGTCAGCTCGGTCACGTGGAACGCTCCGGCGCTCAACACGATCCTCTACCGATTCACCGACGCCGAGGTCGAACACGTTCTCAACTACGGCCGTCCACAGTCGCCGATGCCGGCATGGGGCCTGCCCGGAGGCGGCCCGCTCACAACCCAGCAGGTCGAAGAGCTCATCGACTACATCAACCGCATCCAACTCGATCCCGAGGACTTCACTACCGAGATCGCTGCCGGCGTGCGCACCGGCGTTCTCGATCAGGTCGCTGATGCAAACCCCGAGTCGTTCGCCGTTGTCGCAGCCGAGGACAGCACGCCCGAAGAGGTTGGCGCAGCCCAGGCTGAGATCGCCACGCTCTACAACGCGCTGACGCCAGGCGCATCGGCGAGCGAAGGCCTCGGCGACCTGTTGGCCAACGCGCTGGCATTGAGCGCCGACCCCGAAGCCAGCGCCGACCAGATCACGGCTGCCCAGCAGGAGGTCGACGACACCCTCGATAGCTACATTGCCGGCCTCGCACCCGAGCGAGCGGGTGAGCTCTTGTTCAACAACTCGGCCGCCGGCGGATCCTACGGATGCGCACGCTGCCACACAGCTGGATCGTCATGGGACGCCGACCAGGTGCTGGCGAAAAGTCCACAACTCAACGGTCCCGGACTGATCTTGCCCGAGGTGCCCGGTGGTGGTGGCTTTGGGCCATCGCTGATTGGTGTGACCGAAGCGTTCTCTTCGGCCAGGACCCATTCTGCTTTCGTCTCCAGCGGTTGTATTGAGAATTTGCAGTACGGCCTCAATGGCGTGTGCGAACCGTCAGGCCAGATGCCTGGCTTCGGGGGCGATTCCACCGACCTGGCTCGCGAACACGGTGGCCTCTTCACCGCCGAGCAGATAAATGCGACCGTCGCCTATGAAAGGAGCCTCCAGTAATGCTCGCATTGATTAATGTCGTCGCGGGGATCGGCTGGGAGCCCGAGATTCGCGGTGCGCTCGTCATCCTCATTGGTTCGGCCGTCCTCATGGGCTCGGTCTGGATGCTCCTCGCCACCAACATGGGCAGCCGCATTGGCACGCTCAGCGCACTCGCCGGCTTCTTTGGCTGGATGGTCATCATGGGCCTGGTCTGGTGGATCTACGGCGGCAACGTCCTGAAAGGCGACGACCCTTCCTGGGTTCCGAAGGAAGGCAACTTTGGTGTCCTCGACGACTCAGTCGTCGGTGATGTGCCCGATCTGTCTCTGGCCACCTTGCCTGGCGCCCCCGATCTCGTCGAAAACTTCTGTCCGGGTTTGGTCGCGGGCACGGTCGATCTCCAACGCGCCCGCGTCGTCGAGAACGACCTCAGCCTTCAACTGTCGCGGTTCTATTCGGCGCCTGCGGGTTCGGAGTTCTGCAACGACGAGCAGGTCGGCGAGCTCCTGGCCGTCGACGCCGTCAGTATCGAAGAGGATCTCCGAGCCGACAACGCTGCGCTTGGTCCCAACGACCCTCGGTTCGTCGACGGTGCCGCGCTCGACGAACGGGTGGCCACCACTATCGCCGATCAAACTCGCAAACTCGGCCAGCTCACGCTCAGCGGCTTGTTCACCAAAAGCCCAGCACTTGTCCAGGCCGGCGAGGCCACGGGAGACGTCAACCTCGCAGGTTGGAAAATTGTATCGAGCGCCGACGCTGGCGAAGCGCAGGCTCGCGCCTCGGTCTTCCTCACCGCCGAGTTCAATGCTTCGCCCTATGCCAGCGCGACCGAGTTTGTCGTGCTGGACACCTTCCAAACAGGCGGCAAACCGAAGCGCAGCGGCGATGGCGTCTGGGACCGTGTGTCCAACGAGGTCCGCAACACGGTCGTCTTCTGGCACCCCGTCAACACCACTGTCGTGCAAGTTGTGGCCACCCTCGACAAACCGCTTATCGAAGGGCAGGCACCACCATTCCCCGAGATCGACCCCGAGGCCCAAGTGGTCTCGGTCGTGATGGTCCGCGACCTCGGGTCGCGCCGCCTTCCCGCTGCGCTGATCACCTTGGGCTCTCTTGTGATCTTCCTGATTCTTTGCTGGATGCTCCACGTCCGCGACGTTGAACTACGTCGTCGGGTTGCGGAGTGGGACCCAGCCGCGACCTGAGGGGTTGAACGACGTGTTAGGGCAGTACCTTCCGATCCTTGCGCTGCTGATTCTTGGCGTGCTCTTCGCCGCAATGAGTTTCGGCGCGTCGCGCCTGTTGGCGCCTCGCCGTACAACCAGCGCCAAGACAGCGCCCTATGAGTGCGGTATCAAGCCCAGCCACGACACACCGGATCGGTTCCCTGTTCGGTTCTTCCTGATCGCCATGATCTTCATCGTCTTCGACATCGAGATCATCTTCTTGTATCCGTGGGCCATGGTTTACCAATCACTCGGGTTGTTCGGCCTCATCGCGATGGTGATCTTCGCCTTTACGGTCTTTGAGTCGTTTGTCTATCTGATCGGTAACGGCGCTCTGGATTGGGGCCCGGTGAAGCAAGCGTTTCGACGCGAGCTGATCGATCCCTCGCGCACAGCGTCATCCACGATTCGCCGGGTCGGTACCGAGGGTCGGTTCGAAACTGCCGAAGACGCAGCCTGAGATGGGGAATCTGCCCATCATCGGGAACACCGACCGCGTCATGACCGAGGGCCTCGAAGGCCTCGACCACAACTTCGTCACCGGCAAGCTCGAAGACCTGGTGAAATGGTCTCGCAGTCGCAGCATGTGGCCGGCCACTTTCGGGCTCGCCTGTTGCGCGATCGAGATGATGGCCAGCGGTGCAGCGCACTACGATCTGTCGCGCTGGGGCATGGAAGTCTTCCGTGCTTCGCCGCGCCAGGCAGACCTGATGATTGTGGCGGGCCGGGTGTCGCAGAAAATGGCTCCGGTCCTGCGCCAAATCTACGACCAGATGATGGAACCCAAGTGGGTCATCTCGATGGGCGTATGTGCCAGCTCCGGCGGCATGTTCAACAACTACGCGATCGTCCAGGGTGTCGACCAGATCGTTCCCGTCGATGTCTACGCTCCCGGGTGCCCTCCAGGCCCCGAAACTCTCATGCACGCCATCTCCACGCTGCACGAGAAAGTCGATTCTGGCGAGCTGACTCGCCGACGAGAAGCGAACAGCGGTGGCGCCGGTATCACTGTCGAACAGCGCGACGGTCAGACCGCGACGCAGATCGTGCTCAGCCGATGACTCGGCGAGTACCCATCCGGGCCGCCTGTCGCCATAGAGCTCAGCGATGAGCGACGTCCCCGGAGAGCCCGACACAGACGAAGCAACGGTTGATACCGAGCCCGTGGTCGAGATCGAAACCCGCTACGGAGCACCGGTCACGCGCTCGCTTGATCAGCTCGTCTTGCACCCTAGCGTTGAGTCCTACATTGAAACAGTTCAGGCGCTGCACAGCGACGGCTTTGTCATGTGTATTGACCTGACCGCGGTCGACTATCTCACTCGCCCCAAGCGCGACCTGCCTCATGGTGTTGCGGCCGAGCGGTTCGAGATCGTGGCGTCATTCATCTCCCATGCCGCACGCGAGCGCGTCCGTCTCCGTGTCCAGGTCGCTGTCGACAACCCCGTCGTCGCCTCATTGTTCGATATCTATCCAGGCACCGAAGCCCTCGAACGCGAGACCTATGACATGTTCGGCATCGTGTTTGACGGTCATCCCGATATGACCCGAATCCTGATGCCCGAAGACTGGGAAGGGCACCCGCTCCGCAAGGATTTTGCGGTCGGCGCCATTCCGGTTCAGTTCAAGAACGCCCCGGGGCCCAGGTGACGCAATGACCACGCTTGATGAGACCACCCCAGACCTCGGTGACGACGGCCGTGTCCGGCTGCGCGATGACACCAGCCCCGTCCTTCGAGTCTCCGAAGCCGGCGCCGACGCGATGACCTACGACGACGAGAACGATCGTCGCATGATCATCAACATGGGCCCGCAGCACCCGTCCACCCACGGGGTCTTGCGGCTGATGCTTGAGCTCGACGGCGAGACCGTCAAGCGGTCAAAACCCATCATTGGGTACCTGCACACCGGGATGGAGAAGACGGGCGAGACCCTCAGCTACCTCCAGGGTCCGACCAACGTCACCCGCATGGACTATGCGGCTCCGCTGTTCAGCGAGCTCGCCTTCTCGTTGGCCACCGAGAAGCTCCTCGACATCGAAGTGCCGGACCGTGCAGTGTGGATTCGCATGCTCATGTGCGAGCTCAACCGCATGACTTCACACCTGTTGTTCCAGGCCACCAACGGCATGGACATCGGTGCGGTGGGCATGATGATCTATGGCTGGCGCGAACGCGAAGAGGTTCTGC
The DNA here is from genome assembly GCA_963854265.1 of Acidimicrobiia bacterium. Taxonomy (GTDB): domain Bacteria; phylum Actinomycetota; class Acidimicrobiia; order Acidimicrobiales; family UBA8592; genus CAWKYX01. Next base: position 949 of record CAWKYX010000062.1, on the reverse strand, counting down.
GCTTGCTCGAGAAGATCACGGGCCTGCGGATGAACCACAACTACATCCGGCCCGGCGGCGTCGCCGCGGACCTTCCCGATGGTTGGCGCGACGATGTGCTGACGATCCTGGACACACTTCCTGAGCGTCTCGACGAGTTCGACGACCTCCTCACGGGCCAGCCGATCTGGCGCGAACGCCTCCAAGGCGTCGGCGTAATCAATGCAGCCGAGTGCCTTGCCCTGGGCGTGACGGGTCCGCTGCTGCGATCCACGGGCTATGCGTGGGACCTCCGTCGAGACATGCCCTACCTGGCCTACGACGAAGTCGACTTCGACGTGTTGGTCGGGTCCTACGGAGACTGCTTCGATCGCTACGCAATCCGTCTCAACGAGATTCGCGAATCTATGAGGATCGTCCGCCAGATCCTCGACAAGATGCCCACAGGCGATTATCGCATCCAGGACAAGAAGGTCACCCCACCGCCTCGCGCCCGCATCGACGAGTCGATGGAAGCGCTGATCCACCACTTCAAAATCTTCACCGAGGGCTTCAAGGTCCCCGAAGGCGAGGCGTACGTTGCCGTCGAATCACCCCGCGGTGAACTCGGCTGCTACATGGTCTCCGATGGTGGCTCGCACCCGTACCGCATGCACATCCGCGGGCCCAGCTTCGTCAACCTCCAAGTGATGCCTCACATGATGCAAGAAGCGCTCGTCGCTGACGCTGTCGCCATTGTTTCCACGGTCGACCCAATCATGGGCGAGGTAGACCGATGACTGCCCTCGCGTCTGTTCGCCCCGTCGGCTTGTTCGGCCCGGTGTTGCTCTGATGGCGCGGCTGACCGCAGAGAACTTGCACCTTGCCGAGGAGATCATCGCTCGCTATCCACGAGCGAAGTCGGCGCTGATTCCGTTGTTGCATCTGGCCCAAGAACAAGATGGCTATGTAGCCGACGACGCCATGGCCC
>CAWKYX010000061.1:0-16030 GCA_963854265.1 Acidimicrobiia bacterium | reverse complement strand
GGCCGGTTCGATCCCCCCGATCGTTTCGACCACGACGTCGATGGCGGGATCGGCGACGACGGCAGCGGCGTCGGTGGTGAACACCTCCGCGGCAATATCGAGACCCCGATCCTTGGCGGTGCTGTGCACCGCGATACGACTAATCCGAAGCTCGATGCCGGTGCGCGCAGCGATCTCATCACGCTGTTCAGCGACCAAGTCGACGAGCGCTCCGCCGACATTGCCGCACCCCAACAGTCCTACGCTCACAACCGTGCTCATGGAGCCAACGCTACCGGAGCCCCTCCCCCACCCGGCACCTATTGCGAGCCGCCGTCCGCACCTGCCCTCAACCTCACACGTTGCCCCGACACCCAGGCAGGCCACCCGCAACGCCGAACCTGCGATCTCGCTCGTTGCCCCGACACCAACACCAGCCCCATCTCACCAAGCGCGCGACCTCGCACGCTCCCCTGGCACTGGCGCACGGCGATCGCTACCGGGACGGACTAGTAGAGCGAGGCCTCGGTGCTGGTCGTCGACCCGGGCACTTGGGCCACGGCTGCTGTCAGGCCATCTCGCATGGCGGCTGCGTCGCTGGTGGCGACCACCATCCGGAAACCCATCTCCAGACGCTGCTGGGTCAACGCTGTCGTGGCATGGATACCGGCCACCACTCCGTGGCGCTCACATCCAGCCACGATCGTCTCGAGCGCCTCGACGAAGCTCGGCTCGTTGTCATTGTTACCGGGCGGCAGGCCGAGCGTGATCGACAGGTCGGCAGGGCCGACATACACCGCATCGACCCCTGGCACCGACAAGATGTCGTCGAGGGCCTCGATGGCCTGGACGGTCTCGATCATCGGGATACAGGCCACTGCATCATTGGCCAGGTCGAAGTATCCGTCGACTCGCATCCCGGCGCGGATTGGCCCATAACTTCGCGCTCCAACGGGGCCATACCGACAGGCCCGCACCGCTGCCTCTGCCTCTGCCACCGAGTTCACCATCGGGATAATGATCCCCATCGAGCCGCCATCGAGCATCTTGCCGATGATCCCGGGCTCGTTCCACGGCACGCGCACGATCGGGGTTACACCGCCGAGGTCGATGGCCTGCAGCATCGCGACCGTGCTCAGGTAGTCATTCACGCCGTGCTGATTATCGACACACACGAAATCGAAGCCCGCACGGCCCATGATCTCGGCACTCACCGCGTTTCCCAGAGAACACCAACCCCCGACAGTTGCCTCGCCCCTCGCCCACTTGTCCTTCATGACATTGATCGACGATGTGCTCATTGCGCCATTCCTAGCCAGTGTGGTTGGGGAGAGATCAGTGTGGTTGAGGAAGATCGAAGCGCCGAAGAAGCGAGCGGGTCGCTCTCAGCAACGATGGATCCGCCGAAACGACGTTCTGCCCAGAGTCTACGGTCAGCACGAGAACCGGCTCGGCGCGACGGGTACAACACCGCGCGGCGCTTCGGAGCCGAGCGGAGCCGCTGGGCAAGCGAACGCCCATGAACTCGAAGAGTTCCTAGCGGCCAACGCAAGGCGCCGAGAGCGGAAGATGAGCGCAGGAGCGAGGCCGGACCGTTGCTGCCTACCGACTGAACTCCCTAGCCGAGGTCTGTGCGCAACAGATCGTCGTAGGTCTCGCGTCGTATAACCAGCCGAGCCTCGCCCTCGCGCACAAACACGACGGCCGGCCGCAGCACCTTGTTGTAGTTGGAGCCAAGCGAATGCCCATAGGCCCCGGTAACCGGTGTGGCAAGAAGGTCGCCTACCGCAATGTCGACGGGCACCGCAGCCTCACGCACCAGCACGTCGCCAGACTCGCAATGTTTGCCCACAACCCGGACCGAGAGCGGCCGATCGGCGCCTGCGCATCGAGGCAGGAACACCTCGTACCCGCTGCCATAGAGAACCGGGCGAGGATTGTCGCTCATCCCGCCATCGACGGACACATACGTGCGGATGCCTTCGAGCTCCTTGACCGTGCCAACCTCGTACAAGGTGATGGCTGCGCTGGCGGCGATGGACCGGCCGGGCTCGGCCAGAATCTGGGCAGTCACACCAGCGTCGCGGCACGCGTCGATGACGATCTCGCCCCAAGCAGCGATGGGCAAAGTCTCTTCACCTTCGACGTAGGCCACGCCGAGGCCGCCACCTATTGAGAGTTCTGCCAACGCCAGCGGATTGGAGAACTCGGCGAGGACCTGTGCAGCGCTGCGGAACGAGTCGAGCCGGAAAACCTGGGAGCCGATGTGGGCATGAATCCCGCGCAGGTCGAGTGCCGGCGACGCCACCGCGCGTTCTACCGCGGCGGTGGCCACACCGGTGGACACGGTGAAGCCGAATTTCGAGTCGTCCTGACCGGTCGCAATGTATTCGTGAGTGTGTGCCTCGACTCCTGGGGTGACCCGCAAGAGCACCGTGGCAACCTGCCCGGTTCGAGCGTGGATCGATTCGAGGCGATCGATCTCATCGAAACTGTCGACAACGATGCGTCCAACGCCACGATCGAGCGCCATCTCCAGCTCTTGTATCGACTTGTTGTTGCCGTGGAGCACGAGGCGCTCAGCGGGCACATCGGCTGCCAGGGCGATCTGCATCTCGCCACCGGTGGCAACGTCGAGGTGCATGCCTTCCTCGTGCGCCAGGCGCGCCATTGCTTTACACAAGAATGCCTTGGTTGCGTAGGCAACGCCGTCGCCGAATGCCTCAACGGCCTCGCGACAGCGCGCCCTCAGGTGATCCTCGTCGTAGACGAACAACGGAGTGCCGAATTCGGCCACGAGGTCATCGGAGCGCACGCCGCCAACCATAAGCATCCCGTCGTCGGCAACGCGAGCCGAATCGGGAAGGAGTGAAAGTGGAACAGGGCCAGCCATCAGAACCCGCGATTCACATCGAGTCGGGCGCAGACACGCCCAACAAGCCAAGACCCACAACCAGGCCGACCCGTGCCGACTCCACCAACCACAGCCTGGCTTGGGTGAGCTCGGGCGAGACGTCGTCACCCATCACGTAACAGTCGTGGTAGAAGCCGTGGACTGACGCGGCGAACTCTCGCAGCCAGTTGGCTACTTTGTGCGGCGCCATCTCTCGGGCAGCGAGCTGGACGACGTCAGGGAGCTCGTGAAGGCCGCGCAGCACGTCGAGCTCGCGCTGGTGGGCCAGTAGCCCGAGATCGGCATCAGCCAGAGCAACCCGCTCGATGCCGGCTTCGTTCACCTTGGTTTGGATCGACCGCAAGCGAGCGTGAGCCATCTGCACGTAGAAGACGGGGTTGTCCATCCCCTGGGACGCGACCACGTCAAGGTCGAACGTCTGGGGCGTGTCGACCGACTGCAATAGATAGGTGAAGCGGGTGGCATCGGCGCCGATCTCGGCAACAAGCTCGCGGAGCTCGATGATCTCGCCCGTGCGCTTGGACAGCTTGACCTCTTCACCGTCACGCATGAGTCTGACCATCTGGGTGATGGGCATTTCCAGGTCGCCCCGATTGTGCCCCAGCGCCTCCATCGCGGCCTTCATGCGCGGTACATATCCGTGATGGTCCGAACCCAAGACGTTGATGAGCTTGTCGGCACGGCTGAACTTGTCGCGGTGGTAGGCGATGTCCGGGGTGATGTAGGTGAAGTTACCATCGCTGCGGATGATGACCCGGTCCTTGTCGTCGCCGTAGTCGGTGGAGCGAAACCAGGTGGCACCGTCTTGTTCGTAGACGACCCCGCGGTCTCGGAGGTCGGCGAGCGTCTCTTCGATCAGGCCGTTGTCGAGCATCGATCGTTCGCTGTACCAACGGTCGAACACGATGCCGAGCGATGCGAGGACCTCGGTCTGGTCGGCCTTGGCGTGGGCGTAACCCCACTCGAGGGCATCGGCGTCGTCGGGCATGAGTTGGGCCCAGTCGATGATGTACTGCCCGACGTAGCCATCCTCGGGCGGTTCCTCGCCGTTCTTGCGGGCCATGAGCGACTTCGCGTATGTCTGCATCTGGACACCGCGGTCGTTGATGTAGAACTCGCGCTCTACCTCGTGTCCCGTGGCGGCCAGCAGGCGCGCAATCACGTCGCCGTAGCACGCACCGCGGGCATGGCCGGCGTGGAGCGGACCAGTGGGGTTGGCGCTCACGAACTCGACGTTGACCTTGGCTCCAGCGCCGGTGTCGGTGCGTCCGTATCGATCATCACCTTCGTTGACAACGGTGCTCAGAACATCGTGGAGCCAAGTGTCGGCGAGGCGAAAGTTCACGAAGCCGGGCCCCGCAATCTCGACGGCCTCGACATGATCTGGCAGATTGGCGTTCAGGTAGTCGGCAATGACCTGGCCGAGCTCACGTGGGTTACGTCCAGCAGCCTTCGACGAGGCCAACGCCACGTTGGACGACCAGTCCCCGTGGTCACGATTGCCCGGCCGCTCCAGGTTGATGATGTCGGGCAGCGGGTCGACGCCAAGCGAGCCGAGGGCGTCGCGTAATGCTGCTTGAAGGAGGTCGGTAATCATGCCTGCCGCAGGGGTGTCGGGGACTTCGGCACCAGCGTACGAGCTGGCCGTCTCACCACGTTGCCTTTCCGTTGTGACCACGGTGGGAGGGCGCTGCTCGTTACGCTGCTGACGTGACTTCTACCGCCACGCCGGCTCGCACCCCCGTCAACGATGGCGTCGACCCTGCCCTGCCCGGAGAATTCTCGGCGCTTCATGTGGATGCCCTCGAGGTGTGGCCCCCGGTCGTGTTGGCTCCAATGGCAGGGGTCACCGATTCGCCCTTCCGTCAGCTGTGTCGCGAGTTCGCCACCGAGGGCGTCGCCAATCCCACGGCGGCCACGACACCCGGATTGTTCGTCAACCAGATGATCACCGCGCGCGCGCTGGTCGAGGGCCACCGCAAGACCCTCAAGCTCGCCGAGTTCGGGCCCGGCGAGAGCCCCCGCAGCATTCAGCTATATGGAACCGACCCGGTTTACCTGGGCAAAGCCGTCCAACAACTCGTCGACCAAGGCCATGTCGATCACATCGACATGAATTTCGGTTGCCCGGTGTCCAAGGTCACCCGCCACGGCGGGGGCGGAGCGCTGCCTTTCCGGCGGCCGCTGTTCCAGCGCATCGTCGCTGCGGCCGTCGAGGCCGCCCAGGGGCGTGTGCCGGTCACGGTGAAATTCCGCATGGGCATCGACGACCACCACCTCACCCACCTTGACGCGGGCAGGATCGCCGAACAAGAGGGCGCAGCCGCGGTTGCTCTGCATGCGCGCACCGTGGAACAGCTCTACTCAGGTGAAGCCCGCTGGGAGGCCATCGCCGAACTCAAGGCACACGTCAGCACCATCCCAGTGCTGGGCAACGGTGACATCTGGGAAGCTCACGACGCCTTGCGCATGCTTCGCAGCACCGGTGCCGATGGTGTGGTCATCGGCCGCGGTTGTCTGGGCCGCCCTTGGCTCTTCCGAGATCTGGCCCGGGTGTTCGACGGTGGCGATGTTGGCCCGTTGCCAACCATGGCCGAAGTTGCGCACACGATGCGGCGCCAGGCACAGCTCATCGTCGAGTGGATGGGCACCGAAGATGCGCTTCGGGGGTTTCGCAAGCACGCCATCTGGTACCTCACCGGCATGCCCGTTGGCGGCGACTTCCGACGCCGCGTCCAAGAGATCGAGTCGCTGGAAGACCTTGACCACGTCCTCGACACCATCGACTTGACCGCCCAGTTGCCCCTCGACGCGATCCGTATCCCACGCAGCCACAAAGGCGGACCCAAACGGGCTGCCCTCCCCGAGGGCTGGCTCGACGACCCCGACTCCGAGCTCGCTTTGAGCGAAGAGGCCGAGACCCTGGTCTCAGGCGGCTGATTCACGTGACCGACGCTCTCGATATCTCCAACGATGCCGCCCCGCTGGTCTTGGCCAGTAGCTCGCCTCGCCGACGAGTCTTGTTGGCCATGCTGCAGGTCCCGGTACACGTCATTCCTGCCGATCTGGACGAGGCAGAGCTTTCGCGGGGCCTCGATCCACTCGAGGCCGCAGTGCTGCTCGCCAAGGCCAAAGCATCTGCGGTCGATGGCAACGGCCGGCCTGTGCTCGGCGCCGACACGGTGATCAGCCTCAACGGCGAGGTTCTCGGCAAACCCACCGACCCAGCGCATGGCGAAGCCATGCTGCGCCGCCAGTTCGGCCAGGTTGTTCAAGTGATCTCTTGTGTGGCCCTTCGCCGCCCAAACGGGGACATGGACGACCGGGTCGCCATCAGCACCCTGCAGGTTGGCGAAATTGATGATGCGAGCTTGGCCGAGTACTTGTCTTCGGGTGAGGCCGACGACAAGGCCGGAGCGCTCGCTGTTCAGGGCGGGGCCAAAGCCTTCACGACGCTGGTGGACGGCAGTCGGTCGAACGTCGTCGGCCTGCCATTAACTGAGACCATCGAGTTGCTTCGCAACGCAGGCATCACGGTTCACGATCCCTCCGACGACCGCTGACGCCGACCCTGCCGGACGCGGCATTGTGCTGAGTTTGGGTCTTTAGACCTATATAACAGCCATAATTACTCCGCTCCGTGGTGTGATGGGAAGAACACGGTCGGATCCGGCGAGTTCACCGGAACGACGTGGAGCCCCGACGGCGACCGCCTGTTCTTCAACGTCCAGACGACTGACCTCGACGTCGGCCAGACATACGAAGTGCGTGGACCATTCGACAAGGGTGCGTTCTAGACCTGGACCCAGCTTCGGGACCTCATGATTGAAACGCGTTGACCGCTGTAGCGAATCGAAACATTCGCTACGGCGGTCTTGCGCGTTGTGGCAGAACGCCGCGGTTGTTACGGCCTCAGCGCACTATGATGGCCACCCGGGCAACACCCGGCCCCGCCCTCGTAGCTCAGGGGATAGAGCATTGGCTTCCGGAGCCATGTGCGTGGGTTCGAATCCCGCCGAGGGCACCAGCGTAAATACGACCTGACAGCACAAAGAGCCTGCTCAGACCCCTGCGCATTTGATCGCTATTCCCCGGTAATGGCTGCTGAACACCGCAGCGATTGGGAGGACATTGGGAGGAATCAGGCAAGGGAAATACCAGCTGTTCGTGACGGGAGCGGCCGCTACTCCGTCTGTCCTCGGTGTGACAGTTCACCGATGTGACTACCAGCCGCCTCCTTAGTCTCATGTTCCTCAGGGCTACAAGATCCCGTGACCATCAAGTCCCCAGTCGCGCGGTGCCCCCCGGCCTCACCGCCACCACCCCGATCCGTGTCGTCCGTGACCATTCTGTGACCAACTGCATCAACGAGTGCCGACTCGTCTCAGGGACTGTTGCACGCTGTGTGTAACCGGAGCGGTCGTGGTTAGTTGTTGACGGCCGCGAGGCGGTCGGCGTAGTGGATGGTCAAGGTGTTCAGGATGGCTTTCCAGCCGTTGATTCGTCCAGTGGGGTTGCTTCGATTCTTTCTCCGCTCGATCGATGTCAGGTAGAGCACTTTGAACGCGGCCTGCTCGGTCGGGAAATGGCCTCGCCGGACGGCGGCTTTTCGGAACCGCGCGTTGAGCGACTCGATGGCGTTCGTGGAATACACAATTTTGCGGAGCTCGGCGGGAAACTCGAGAAAGGGGATGAAGTCTTCCCAGGTGTCTCGCCATGATTTGATCATCGCCGGGTAGACGTCTTCCCAGTCGTCGGCGAACTCTTCGAACGCTGTCTCGGCCGCGTCGAGCGATGGGGCGGTGTAGATCGCTTTCAGCTGGCGGGTGATGGCACCCCAGTGCTTCTTTGACGCCAACCGCAAACTGTTCCTGACGAGATGCACGACACACAGCTGGACGTCGACGAGAGGCCACGCGGCTCGGGCCGAGTCGGGCAAGCCCTTCAACCCGTCGCAACACAACATGAGTACGTCGGCCACGCCACGGTTCTTGAGCTCGGTCATGACCGTCAACCAGAACTTGGGCGACTCGCCGCCGGTCGGCCCGACCCACAACCCGAGAATGTCGCGTTCGCCTTCCATGTTGATGCCCATGACGACATAGACGGTGCGGTTGGTGACCGTCCCGGATCTTGATACGGATGCCATCAACGAGAAGCACCGGGTACACCGCGTCGAGCGGCCGGGATTGCCAGAGCTCCATGTCGTCGACGATGGCGTCGGTGATCCTCGAGATTGTCGAGCGGTCAACCTGCTGGTCATACACGTCGAAGAGGTGCGAGGCGATGTCGCCAGTCGTCAAGCCCTTGGCGTAGAGCGAGATGACCATCTGATCGAGCCCAGTAAGCCGGCGAGAACCGACCGGCACCGTGACTGGGTCGAAATCGCCATTGCGATCACGCGGCACTTTCACAGCGACGCCGCCAATCTTGGTTCGAACCGTTTTCGGGTAGTGGCCGTTGCGCGAGTTGCCCGACCCTCGGCCCTCGAACGCGTGCGGTTCGTAGCCGAGATGGTCGGTGATCTCGGCTTCCAACGCCCCCTGCAACACCTGCTGCACGAGACCGGTCAACAGGCCGCCCTCGCCGGTGAGCGCGACGCCGTCAGCGTGGGCCTGATCGACCAGGCGCTCCGCGACCAACGCCAGGCCGGCATCGGGCGGCAATGCCAACGACGACGACGAGATCAGCTCGACCTCCGATTCAGGAACTTCATTCGATTTCATTGCAGTGATCCTTCCCGGACCACAGCCTCAAGCTGCGGACCAGACCGGACCACCCCGGTTACACACTCCCTGCAACAGTCCCTGACCTGAATCGGAAATGACGACTCAGCGACGAACGATTCCGTGTGCAACAACCCAAGGGTCTACGTGCCATGGCGGTCTTGCGACACCGGCTGTCGCTAGGGGGTCTCGCGGAAGTCGGTGTCGTCGCGATTCCCCTTCCCCAAATTGCAGTCCTGGCACAACGTTTGGAGATTCTCTGTCCCGTCGGTGCCGCCCTTTGACACCGGTACCACGTGGTCTACGTGCAACTCGGCACCAGCATCGGCCGCAGCCCCACAGGCGAGACACTGGTTGCCGTCTCTCTTGAGCACCTCGTATCGGAGCCCAGCTGGCAAACGGTCACGGTTACCACCAGACCGCAGGTGACCAGACTTGCCTCCGCTCTCTGGAAGTAACACGACCCAACGTTCGGGCTCTTCGCCCTCGGAGAGGCTTTCAACGCCGTCGACTTCGATGATCGCTTCATGCACGGCCTTCCGGTCGGCCGGGTTCATCGGCTCGAGCGGCACCGCCACGCCGTCGACCACCACCCGGTCGGCCTGACGACGGGCGAAGTCGGACAGCGCCGCTCGGCGACGTTCGCTGTAGCCCGCAACATCGACCATGATGCAAGCGGTATCCCGACCCTCGCCTTGACGGTCGAGCGCTTTCTCATCCAACTCTTGGATTGCGTACGTCGTGCCGCCCTCGGGGCCGATCAACAGTCCGAGACTGTCGCCGTCGATAGATCCCACGATGACATCCCCATGGAGCTCGCTGGACACCGTGGCCTTTATGCCGAAGCCGGTGACGAGCCCATGGAGGAACTTCTCGACCGCGGCCTGTTGCGCTGGAATCGGCATTGGCTCTGGCCTTGGCAGCTCCCATAACTGCCGGTCCGTTTGTCTCGTCCCACCGGCTGGCTCGACGACGACGTCTTCGTCCGTGGAGACGACCCTCCGCTCATGCTCGCTGCGTTCAGCAGATCGCTCGTCGTGGGAGACAGCCTCCCGTTCGCTGGCTCTCTGCTGCTTGGCTTTTCCAATGTCAGCGGGGACTTGCTCAGCCCGTTCGTCCTTCTCTGCCTGTTCTCGCCGCCCCCTGGCCTCCTTCGCCAGCGCGACACCCTTGCAATCGAGTTCATCGGCCCACCGGCTCAGTCCCCAACCGAGCGTTGCCACCCCGCCGGTAATGCCGAGCCACACCGGGAGAACATCTTTCGCCCGATCTTGGTTGTCCTGGCAGATTGGATCCCAACCCGCGGCGGAGCTCTCCCCGCAATCGCCGTGCTTGGCCCACTCGTAGATTCCGACCCCATCGACGATGCCCGACCGGTAAGTGCCACCAGACGATCAGCGAGCATCCCTTTTTGAACCGGGAGCACGCAAGGGGTCTGCCGCTCAACCAATCATCTCACTGTTGTGTCTCAGGTTTCTCCTGGATGAGATTGATCGCTCTGAGGGGGTGATCTTTGCTCGGTGTGGTGCTGTCGGTGTGTCTCGCTCGCTTGTCGGTGATCCTCTCTGATTCGCGAGCAGGTTCAAAGAGCCGTGTTTGGCCCGACAGCGGGTTCGATGCCCGTCAGGTGTTGAATGGTCGTCATGAGTACGTCAACGTTGGACGCCGCGGGTACCGCAATCCCGAAACTGCGGCAACTGAATCTGGCTGCGGGATTACTGCACCTGGTGTCGTTGATCGGGATACTGGTGCTCTCGAACGACGTGTCGCTGCCAGTTCGTGCGACTTATCTAACTGGTGCACCGTCGACCGATTCGTTCTCCGATCCGGTGAACCTGTTCGACCTGAACATCAGCTTCATGGTCGCAGCATTCTTGGCGTTATCCGTGTTCTTTCACTTTCTGGTGATCTCGCCGCCATTCTTTTCCCGCTACGCCGCCGGCCTCGAAGAGAATCACAACACGTTTCGATGGGTGGAATATTCGATCTCGTCGTCGCTCATGATTGTGGTGATCCTGCAGCTCAACGGCACTGCGGACTACATCGCTCTCGGTGGCATCTTTGCGGTCAACGTGTGCATGATTCTGTTTGGGTGGCTGCAGGAGCGCTACGCCACTCCTGGCGACGGCGACTGGTTGCCGTTCATCTTCGGGTCTTTCGCCGGAATCGTTCCCTGGCTCGCCGTCGTCGTGAGTCTCATATCGCCCGAAGGTCCCGCCGAGGCGACCACCCCCGGCTTCGTGTACGGCATCGTCATCTCCCTGTTCCTGCTGTTCAACTGCTTTGCGATTGTGCAGTGGAAGCAGTACCGCGCCAAAGGCAAGTGGGCTGACTATCTCTACGGCGAACGTCGTTACATCATGCTCAGTCTCGTGGCAAAGTCGGCGCTGGCCTGGCAGATCTTTACCGGGACGCTCGCCGGTTAGAACGCCGTCTTGTCTGCCCGGCCAGAGTTGGCGCGTCGCGTGCTCTACTGGGAGCGGTTCGACGAGCGAAGGCGAGCTGCCGGCGACGACGACGGCATCGGTGGCTAGGTTGGGGGGATGCAGCGAGGCATGGACGACTCAGGTGCCGACGCTCCCATCACGGAGCAGATCCGTTGGATCCTGTCACAGGTCGAGGAATAAGACTTTGAACGTTTTGATCCGCCGGCGGATCTCTGGGAACGGATCGAGGCATCGATCACGTCGGACCCGGCAATTTCACCGAGAGAAGCTCCTTCTCGTGAGGTCCGTGCGAGCATGGTCGTCGAGTACTGGATCGATGCCAACGACGTCGTGACCGACGTAGGGCAGAGTTGGGCCCACTTCGCCTATGATAACGACGCCCCCGAGCTGGCGGTCCCGGCGCCAGACCGTACGCTCTGGACCTACTTCGACAACGATGAGACTCGGGAATTGTGGCAGCTCCTCGTCGAGCGCGTTCGGGCGTCGCAGAAGGGAGCTCACGTTCCGCTCCGATGCGATGCCCCCCATGCCCGGAGGTGGTTCGACATGACGATTACGCCGGAATCCAACGGCAGAGTGCACTCCCGATCGGTTCTCGCCTTCGATGAAGCCCGGCCGTCTGTATCGCTACTCGAAACGAACTCGAAACGGGACGAAAGCCTTCGGCCCGTCCCGGTGTGCAGTTGGTGCGGGCGCGGTCAGCATGGCTCTCTCTGGCTCGACATCGAAGAGCTCGTTCAAGCCGCCCGACCGCTGGAGGGGGCGTCGATGCCCCCGATCTGCCACGGAATTTGCGCCTCCTGCCGTGATGAAATGTCGGCGCAGCTTCTCGTTCTCAGCGGGGTCGGCGAATCGACGACTTGACCCAAGCTCGAAGAGGGCGACTAGCTCAAGAGCGAGCGCATCGGCCGGCGGGACCGAGACCGTCCTCGATGAACATCCGTTCAGATACCTTCAAAGATCAGTACGGCGTCTAGGACCTGATCGCGTCGCTGGAACAGTGAGCTGTACTCGGCGGAGCGCTGAGATCAAAGCTTGGCTAGTACGCATCCGCACGCAGAAGAATGGACGAAAGGGACGTGTGCATTTGATTTGCGGGAGATCTCGAACCAACGTTCTTACCTGGCGAGCGAGCATTATCCAGTGACCTGGTTCTCTGCACGAAACATCTCGATGTCGACCGTCCCAGTAGACTCAGACGAGATCTGGCGAATTCTCACCGATCCGGCAACGCTTGCTGCACTGACACCACTGGTCCGCTCGATCGAAGCGACCGGTTCGAAGTGGCAGTGGACACTCAACGGCATCGAAGGGCTCGGTTTGAGCGTCGAAGCTGTCTTCACCGAACGCATGGAGTTCACCGAACAGCAACAAATCGTCTTCTCCCACGACCCTCCAGAAGGTGAACGTGAGCGCGCTGCGGTCGAGGGTGTCTATGACCTGACGCCGGCTGGCGAGACCACCACCCATCTAAAAGTCGACCTTGAGCTCCTCGTGGATCTGCCGCTACCTCGGTTGTCCAGACACGCCGTGGAGCCCGTGATCCTCTCCACGATGCGACTGACCGGTCAGCGATTTGCATCAAACTTGTATGGACATCTGGGACTCGATCCCTCCACAGCCACTATCACCGAAGTCGCACTGCCGTGATGGAGCGCCCGCCACCAGGGCGCCGACCGGGTAGCCCTCTCGCGACGTGCGATGTGCGGCGTTAGGGTCAGCTGGTGAAGAAGCTCTGTACCCATCGCGACATCGAGGGCCCGGCAGCAACCTGTGGTATCTGCTGACCGACCCCCATCAGTGGCCGCGATGGGGGCCGACCGTGCGCGGTGTCGAATTGAAAGGCGAACGGTTCGAAGTCGGCTCCAACGGAACCATTGCAACGGTCGTCGGCGTGGAACTCAATGTCGAGATCACCGACTTAGACCCTGGGGCACGGTGGGCCTGGAGGGTCGCCGATGTACCAGCAACCGATCACACCGTTGAACCCGTCGATGCCGACCGGGGCCGAGTCGGGTTTGGTGTTCCGTGGGCGGCGGTTCCGTATCTGGGCGTGTGTCAGCTGGCGTTGCAACGGCTCGAACGAATCGCTACGCAGGACAGGGCCATCTTATGAAGGTCGCAGTGATTGGTTCGACGGGTTACGTCGGGGGCCGTTTGATACCCGAGCTGCTCGCAGCCGGACACGATGTCCGCTGTGTTGCCCCTACTCCTGCTCGCCTCATCGGGGTCGACTGGCGGTCCGAGGTCGAGGTTGTGGCCGCCGATGTCCTGGACCAGGACTCCCTCGACGAAGCACTTGGCGGCATCGAGGCCGTCTATTACCTGGTTCACGCGATGGGTCACGCTGGCGATTTCGAGGAGGCCGACCGGGTCGGCGCGGAGAACACGCGTATGGCGGCCGAAAAGGCTGGGGTCTCGCGGATGGTCTACCTCGGCGGCTTGGGAGAGGAAGACCCCGACCGACTCTCGAGCCATCTCGCAAGTCGGCACGAAGTCGGCCGCGTGCTCGCCGCAGGGACGGTGCCGGTGACCGAGCTCCGAGCCGCTGTCATCATCGGCTCCGGGAGCGCATCGTTGGAAATGCTCCGTCACCTTGTCGAAGTGCTCCCTGCGATGATCTGCCCCCGCTGGGTGACGGCCACTAGATGTCAACCCATCGCGATCGCCGAGGTCCTTCACTACCTCGTGGCTGTCCTCGATACACCCGAGACAACAGGCGAGATCTTCGAGATCGGTGGCCCGGACGTCTTGAGCTACCGCGACATGATGGACCGCTACGCGTCACTCGCTGGCCTGCGACGACGACTCATCCTCCCCGTGCCTCTCCTGACGCCACGTCTCTCGTCCCACTGGGTCAACCTCGTAACCCCACTGCCCTACGGCTTGGCCCGCCCCCTCGTCGACAGCCTGATCAACGACGTCATTGTCAGCCGCGAGCGAGACATCCGCTATGTGGTCGACCACACTCCCTACACGCTCGATCAAGCGATCGAACGAGCTCTGGCGGTTGTCGGCGACCTGGCGATCAAGACGAGTTGGATGGACAGCGCACTCACGAGCACTCCCGCTTCGCCAATGCCACAGGATCCCGATTGGGCCGGCGGAACGATCTACGAAAACACCCAAGAGGTCGACACGACGGCAACTCCGGAGGCGCTGTTCGTAGGCGTCTCAGGCATCGGTGGCGAGCGCGGCTGGTACGCCGCCAATGTTCTGTGGACGCTACGCGGCTGGCTCGACAAGCTCATCGGCGGAGTCGGCATGCGACGTGGTCGCCGACACCCAGACGATCGGCGAGTCGGCGACGCCCTCGATTTTTTTCGAGTCGAAGCGTACGAACAATCGTCGCTGCTCCGGCTCAGGGCGCAAATGAAGGTGCCGGGCGGCGCCTGGCTCGAATGGCGTGTGAGTGCCGAAGATGACGGACGAACCCGGCTGAGGCAACTTGCGCGGTTCACCCCACGAGGCGTCGCAGGCCGACTCTACTGGTGGGTTCTTCTGCCAATTCACAAGGTCATTTGGAAACAGCTGGCCGAGCGCCTTGTTGCCTGCGCCGAGCAGCCCGGGAGCTGACCCGTCAGCACTGGCGCTACCGGGGGCATCGGATCAGCCATTGCGTGCCGATCGTGACGCAGCCTGTGGGTGCCCAACACTCGATCGTGGCTTTTCAGGCGGCCCTTTGGTGTTCGTTGATGAGCCATCCCAGCGTTACGCTCGGGTGACTCGGACGGGCGGTTGAGGGACACTGGTTGCCAGGTCTGGGATGGCTGGTCGAGGGACGGGTATGGCCGGTGGGTGTTGTGGTGCTCGATGTGGTCGATCCCGATACGTTCGAGTTGCGTCACTACTTGACGGGTCCGGGTGGAGGGAGTGGTTGGCGGAACAGTCCGGCCGGGATGGGGGCGTGGCATCGCACCAAGGCGAGATGCCAGGATGGTGAAGCGCCCAGCGCCCATCGAAGCGCACTCGTCGCCTTCACACCTATACCGCCCGCACGTTTCCCTGGCTCGACCTCGAGTTGACTCCGGATGTCGGAGGGGATCGTGGTCAGAGCGGCATCGAACAGCAGTCGGTAGCCGATCTTGACCGGCGGGCTCAGCGGAGGGTTGCGGAGAAAGGAGATGGCGCTTGCCTGTGCGTTGGTGGCGACACGATCAGGGTGGTTGGTGATCCAGTCAGCGAGTTCCGCTGCGGTTTCGGGAAGCGGGTCGGCGTCGAGGAGCTTTCCGATCTGGGTTTGCTCGGCGACAAAACGGTCGGCGTCAGCAACGCTGAGCCGGTCGGGGCCGAACGCTTGGTAGGCAGCGAGGAATGAGTCGGTCAACACGTTGTGGACCCATGCCGCCATCCCGGGTCGGCTGGCACTGTAAGGAAGGTTCCGCTCGGAGGTTCCCTGCACGGGACGGTGTGCTTGACGCACGACTTGGATGGCAGATTCAACCTCGGGCATGGCTCCATAGGTTGTTTCGGTGACATACACCGAGGTGCGTGTCAGTCGCCCGAGAGGATCGGAGCGATAGGTCGAGTGGTCCTCTACCCCTGCGACGACTTCAGCGTGGGCGGATTGGATGACAAGCGCCCGGATCCCTCCGACGAACACTGCGGCGTCGCCGAGCACTCGCCATGAGACCGAATCAGGGCCCAGGAGCCCAGGATCTCCAGCGAAGTCCAGAGTGTTGGCCAGGGGTGTGGGGCCGTGTGAGAAAAGTCCCCTCATCGCTGACACCACGGGATCCCGGAGGCTGTGGCTCAATTTATTCAGGTTTGACACGGTGGTCCCTCATGGCAGACGAGGGCTGCTCGGAAGTAGTGAACGGTCACGTCGCTTCGCATTGTCGTTGGAGGCCGACGAGTCAGCCGCGTGTGGCGGAAGCCTTACAGAGTTCGCTGCGAATCCGAACGCAAAGGCAACCAAACTCAGCGCAAGATCCATGGTCAGAGCTGGGTCCCGGTCGGCGGGC
>CAWKYX010000060.1:0-16050 GCA_963854265.1 Acidimicrobiia bacterium | reverse complement strand
ACCTGCGAGGCGATCTGGTAGCCCGGTCCGAGCCACGCCTTCGACACGACGTCGAACACTTCGTTGGCGTAGTACTCGGCGAACACGCTCGGATGGTCGATCGCCAGCTTCTCCATCGCAATCCATACTCGGTCGTTAATCCCCTCGGCCGCGAAGTGATCGCCACCGCCGAGGTTGGTGCCCTTCTCGGCAGCGATCATCTCGAGGAATGCTGTTGTCGCGAGATCGAGAGACTTGAGGTCGACGGCCCGTTTGACCACGAAGATGCCCGGTCCATTGGCCAGGACGTCTGCGATTTCGCCGAGTAGTTGCCGGTCAGTCGAGCTGAGCCCGGTGACTGTCTCCTTGCCTGTTTGGGTTTCGAGACGTAGTGCAGACCCTTCGTAGGTGGGTATGCCCTGTTGGGTGTCGATGGCGGACGGGGCATGGGTGGTGCCGTTCTCAATGATGGATCGAAGGTCGTCGACGTCGACATTGGCGGCGCCGTACCAACGGTGACCTCCCGTTATTGCCATCTCACTGCTCCTGACCGGGGAAGTTGAGATCAACGGTTGAGGTATTGGTGCTGGGCATGGCCCAACGAGCCGTGACTGCCTTGTATTGGGTGTAGAACAACACGCCTTCGGGTCCGTAGATATGGGTGTCGCCGAACAGTGAATCCTTCCAACCACCAAAGGAGTGATAGGCGACAGGGACGGGTATCGGAATGTTGATGCCGACCATGCCGGCGGTGACGTCTCGCTCGAAAGCGTGGGCCACGGGTCCGCTTTGCGTGAAGATTGCTGTGCCGTTCCCGTAACGGTTGCCGTTGACAACGGCGAGTGCTGCCTCGTATGAATCGGCTCGCACGACGCACAGTACGGGCCCGAAAATCTCGTCTTGGTAGATCTTCATATCGGTACTTACGTGGTCGAAGAGTGATGGTCCCAGCCAGTAGCCAGCTTCGTGCCCGTCGACGGTCAGATCTCGCCCATCGATGACGAGCGTTGCGCCTTCCGATTCGCCGAGGCCGATGTAGCTCGCAACACGGTCACGGTGCTCCTCTGTGATGAGCGGTCCCATGTCGGGGCTGTTCGCTGGGTCCTCTGGGTCGCGGAGACCGGGACCGATGTCGAGAGCTGCCGTGCGTTGCTCGATGGCCGGAATGAGGCGGTCGGCGACGTCGCCTACCGCCACAACGACAGAGATAGCCATGCAGCGTTCGCCAGCGGAGCCATAGCCGGCGCTGACGGCGGCGTCGGCGGCGGCGTCGAGATCGGCATCGGGCATCACGATCATGTGATTTTTCGCTCCGCCGAGGGCTTGGACTCGCTTGCCGTGGTGGCTGGCAGTTTCGTAGATGTGGCGGGCGATCGGCGTGGATCCGACGAAGCTCACGGCTTGGATGTCGGGGTGTTCGAGAAGCAGGTTGACGGCCTCGGCATCGCCTTGGAGGACATTGAGTACGCCTTCGGGAAGTCCGGCCTCGGCGAAGAGTTCGGCTGCTAGCAAAGCGACGGACGGGTCCTTCTCCGAGGGCTTAAGTATGAACGTGTTCCCGCAGGCGATGGCCATGGGATACATCCACATGGGGACCATGGCCGGGAAGTTGAACGGAGTGATGCCGGCCACGACACCAATGGGCTGGCGAAGGCTGTAGGCGTTGACGTTGGTGGCGACATTCGGTGTGAGTTCGCCCTTGAGCAGGCTGGGGACACCGCAGGCGTATTCGACGACTTCGATACCTCGCTGGACCTCGCCGAGGGAGTCGGCGAAGACCTTTCCGTGCTCGGCGCTGACGAGCCTGGCCAAGTCGTTGCGGTGGTGGTCGAGGAGTTCGCGGTAGCGGAAGAGAATGTTGACCCGCTTCGCCAATGAAACCGAACTCCAGGTGGCAAAGGCTGCCGTAGCGCTTGCCACCGCTGTGTCGACGTCGCTGGGACTGGCCAGGTGGACATCGCCGGTCTGGGCGCCGGTGGCTGGATCGAAGACGGGGGAGGTCCGTTTGCTCGTGCCGCTAATCAGGCGGTTGTCAATCCAGTGGGTTAGTTGTTTCATGAGATGTCCAGGGTTAAAGCGAATGCGGATGGTTCGGAGGTGAAGGTGAGCGTCGATGTTCAGGAGCGGGCCCGGTGGTGAGTCGAGTGATCAGGCTTGGACTGACCATGTGTTGTACCGGCGCCTTTCGGCCCTCATCGAGGCGCTCGATCAAGCACTGGGCCGAATGGCGTCCCATTTCTAAGCGAGGCTGGTTGACCGTGCTGAGGGAGATGTGGTGAAGAGCGGCCAACGACGTGTTGTCGTAGCCGATGACGCTGACGTCTTGGGGGACGCGAAGTTTGGCGTGCTGTAACCGATCGAGCACCGCGACGGCCATCACGTCGTTGGCTGCGAAAATCGCCGTCGGCATGGAGCGCTCGGCCAGGAGCAGCTCGACGGCGCTGGCTGCAGAGAGGTCGCTGTAGTCACCATCGACGACTCGGGGGGTCAGGCCGCGCTTGCGCATCGTTTGTTCGAAACCAGTGCGGCGGAGCTTGGCGCCACCGCCGCCGCCTCCGGCAATGTGGACGATGTCGGTGTGGCCGAGGTCGGCGAGGTGGTGGACCACCAGCTCGGCACCCCGCTCGTCGTCATTGAAAACGGAGTCGATCCCTTCGATACTGGCGCCGAGACTGACGATAGGAGCGACTTTATTAATCAACTGGAGGCTGGCGGCACTTGCTCGCGTGCCAAGGACAATGATTCCGTCAACTTGG
Organism: Acidimicrobiia bacterium; assembly: GCA_963854265.1. Classification (GTDB taxonomy): domain Bacteria; phylum Actinomycetota; class Acidimicrobiia; order Acidimicrobiales; family UBA8592; genus CAWKYX01. The sequence continues at coordinate 13,315 of CAWKYX010000060.1, read as the reverse complement.
TACTCGAGGAACGATTCGATCGCTCGGTGTTCGCCGTCTTGTTGTAACCGCCCCGAGTTGAGTTGGACCTGGTAGCCGTGTTTGTCGGCGACTTCGTGGATTCCGTCGACTAGGTCGGCGAAGAAGGGGTTATGGAGGTCATCAAGGACGACACCGAAGGTGTTTGAGCGATTCTGTGCCAGGCTCCGAGCGACAGCGTTGGGGCGGTAGTCAAGCTTTTTGGCGGCTGCAAGTACGGCAGATCGGCGCTGTTCGCTTACGTTTGGGGCCCTTCGCATGACTAGCGATACCAAAGCACGAGAGACTCCTGCTTCGTTCGCCACGTCTTCCATCGTCGGGGCTTTTCGTCCGTTCGATTTTATCTTGTCGGAGCCACTCATGGACCTGAACTATAGCCGTTGGAGCGCTCTAATAAAAAGCCGCTGGGTTTGCCCCCTCACGCGTTAGCGGCCTAGGAACATGTCACTTGAGCTGATCGCAGCGCCGATCGCACCCGCCTCCGCACCAAGCCGGGCCGGCACTATAGGGACCACGGGACGGTAGGCAGCTCCCATCATGGTCTCATTAACGCGGAGTTGTACCTCGGAGAGGAAGTGACGGTTGATTGCGGTTAGCCCGCCGCCGAGCACAATGATTTCTGGGTCGAGCAGCGCGATGAGGTTTACGAGACCGGCGGATACCCATTGCACGAAGCGTTTGGTGACCTCTTCAGCGCCTGGGTCGCCTTCGGCCATAGCGGCCGCTACATGCTCGCCTCGAATGTGCGCTGGCTCGTTTCCAGCCAGCTCGACTATCCGATCGCCATTGCCTTCGGCGACGACCTCTCGGGCGAGGTTCGCGAGTCCAGCGCCGGAGGCGACAGATTCCCAGCATCCGATCTTGCCGCACGCACAAGTGTGGCCGGAGGCGTTGATAAGCATGTGGCCCGGTTCGCCTGCGAAGCCGTTGGCGCCGCGGTGCATGCGACCGCCGATGATGATGCCGCCTGCAATGCCGGTGCCTTGATTGATAATGATCGCATGCGAGGTCCCCATCGCCGCTCCGAGCCGGTGTTCCGCCAAGGCTGCGCAGGTGGCGTCGTTTTCGGCGATGGTTGGAAGACCAAACGCCATCCGTAACTCGCCCGCGATGTCGAGGCCAAGTACTCCTGGGACATTGGGGCCGTAGTGGAGCACGCCTTGGTGGTCGACGAGTCCGGGGACGCCAACACCAATTCCGACTGGACGGCCAGTTTCTTCGATGAGGGCAGCGACCACATCGTTGATGGCAATCGGTAACTGGTTGGGGTCGTCCTTCGGTGTTGCTACTTTGTGGCGGGCTTCGATTTCACCTGTCGCGGCGTCGGCCACGACGCCCAAGATCTTGGTTCCACCAACGTCGATGCCAATGAATCGGTTGCGAGGTTCAACAGTCACTCTTCAAGCATACACGCGGCCGCAGGGTGGTTAGATACCGGTTATTCGCCTAGAACTGGGTGGTATTCGCCGCTTCGAATCACCGCTCAGCTCTAGCGCACCTCGTCATTGAGTGCGACGAGTTGTTCGAATCGAGGCCGGACGAGCGTCTGCAGCAGTTCGGCGCGATCCGATGCCGGGGCTCGGACAGCTTCGCCCCACAGCGCACGACCCACCATGAACCCCGAGCAGCCCGCCGCGTTGGCGACCGCAATTTGATCGGCGAAGTCGTCAAAGGACCCGCCTCCGGACAACATTGCCCACGGGACGTCAACTGCCGTTGTGACTTGTTCGCATGCTGCTGCCGAGCCAGGGAAGGGCAGCTTGAGGAGGTCTGCCCCGAAGGTGGCGAAGCGCTGTGCGGTCTGCACAATTAGCTCGGAACGCAGGTCCGCGGAGGCCAGTCCGTAGAACAGTGGCTCGAGCGCGATCGGCAAGCCATGTGAGTGACATTCTTCGACCATCTGGAGGGCGAATGCCTCCTGCTCGCTTGCGAGCTTTCCGTCGGGCCGGTAGGGCAGTAGTAACTTCGCCGACGATGCTCCTGATGCCTTCGCCTGTGCTGGTGACCATCCCTCGAGCAACCGTGTCGGTTCGGCCTCGGGGTCGTCGAGGTAACCCTGTGCCTCAAGCGCGGCGAGGAAGCCGACACCCTTGGGCAGAGCGCCCGCATCGAGTACCTGCGGAATCGAGTACTCGGGCTCAAGCATCACGCCAGTGGCCAGATCTGCGAGGCTCTTCACCACTTCGATCTTCAGATCAGTGATCGTCGAAGCATCAATCGAGTCCGGGTCAGCGGGGGCGAGAAACTGGCGCAACGAATCGCGATGGTCGATCGCCAAAATTGAGAAGCGACCGGCACTGTCGGTCAGGCCATGCATGATTATTCTGGCTTCGAAACGACGGGAAGGTCCCAGGCCTCGTGATCCCAGTTGTCTTGGATCCAGAGGTGCGCCGGATCGAAGCACGGTGGCGTCGTACGCTCGTCGTCGTACAACTCGCCCGCGAGATAGTTAATGAACATCATGTGTGAGCTGGGGCACGCGACAGAGGAGTGGTATCCCTTGGTCACCAGCACCGCCTCGCCGTCCCTGGCGCTGAACAACTCATCGAAGTTTTCGTCGTCGCGCCAGTTGCGCTGCATGACAAATCCGTTGTCTGGCGTGACCCGGAAGTAGTAAACCTCTTCGAGGTAGGGCGACCCGTCGCGACCGTCGTGGCAGTGTGGCGCCCAGCCTGACCAGGTGCCGCGCGGAACGTACACCTCGTACAGGATGAGTCGTTCGGCGTCGATTGGTGGAGCCAGGACATGATTGACATGACGGTAAGCAGCGCCGCCGCCACGGAGCTCTTGTTTCATTTCCTTGGGCTCGATCAAGCGAGTTGGGTACTTACCTTCCGCCGGGGCTGAGCCGATCGAGAACTCGAATCCTCCCTCGGAGGCAACAACTTCGATGGCGTCACCTGGCGTGACATAGACAATGTGAGGCATCTCTTCGAACACAGAGGTTCGACTGATCTCGAATCGCTGTCCTCCGGCGGTCACGGTGCCGGCGCCGCGGATCGGCACGATGGCGGTCTCTTCATCGGGTCGCGTGGACTCGTGAGTTTCACCGGCAGTCAATTCGACTACCGCGAAGCTGAGGAAATCCCATCCGGCGTTGTCGGGTGTGATGTCGATACGGACGGAGCCGTCCGGGTTGCGGGTGCGGTGGTGAGCCAGGTCGGTTTCGTGCATCGGTCCGACGGTTCGGGCATGTCGTAGTGGTTGGCCGGAATGTGACAGTGGTTCGGTCATATCTGGGTCTCTCGTTCAGGTGTCGATTTCGTCGATGCGTACTGGGCGGTTCTCGGCCATTGAGCGTTGCGCCGCCTGGGCGATGACGAGTGGGGCTCGACCATCGGCACCCGACGCCGGGCTAGCGCCGTCGCCGCGCACGTAGTCGATGAAGGCTGCCCATTGGTCGAGGTAGCTCTGTGCGTAACGTTCGAGGAAGAAGTTCTGGAGCGGCGGACGGCGGTATCCAGCTTCGGTGGCGAGCACGCTGTTGAAGTCGTGGTAGTTGTCCGATGCTGCCTTGCCTAAGGAGCCGAATGCCTCGACGCGTTGGTCGTAGCCGTACGCGGCACGTCTGCTGTTGTCGATGGTGGTGAGAGCGCCGTTGGCGTGGGTGAGCAGCACAACGCCGGTGTCGATGTCGCCGGCCTCGCCAATGGCCGGGTCGACACGAACCGCACCGCGTGCGTATACCTCGACGACGTCGCTTTTGGTGACGTAGCGGGCCATGTCGAAGTCGTGGATTGTCATGTCATGGAACATTCCGCCCGACCCGCTGATGTATTCGATGGGCGGCGGCCCAGGGTCGCGGCTGGTGATGTTGCACAGGTGCACGTCACCAACGGCTCCGTGTTGCACCGCATTGGCGACGGCCTTGTGGCTCGGGTCGAAGCGCCGGTTGAAACCGATCTGAAGTTTGACCCCGGCGGCGTTCACGGCAGCGAGACCACGGTCGACCTCGGTCAGGTTGAGCGAAATGGGCTTCTCGCAAAAGATGGCTCGGCCCGCGACGGCGGATGCGACCATGGCGTCGACATGGGTGTCGGTGCTCGTGCAGATCGCCACGGCATCAACGTCGTCCGCGCTGACGGCATCGTTGAGTGACGGTGCGACTCGCGCTCCGACGTCGACGGCCAAGGCTTGCGCAGCAGCATCCACCACGTCGAACACGACGCTGACTGATGCGCCGGGGATCTGGCGAGCGAGCATTTCGGCGTGCATCTTGCCAATGCGACCGCAGCCGAGAATGGCAAATCGAACTTCTGTATCAGGCACGACGTTGTCCTTGCTTTCCAGTTAAGACGTCGTCACGGGCCGCGACGACGGATGGGCGATTAGATACTTCGGGCACGCCGACTTCCCAGTAGGTTCCGCCCTCAGTCCACTGGTAGGGATTCGTCTGCAACGCAATGACGTACGTGCGATCAGACGCTCGTGCCCGGTCCATCGCCGCTTCGAGTTCAGTGATGGTTTGCACCGTTTCGGCGTTGCACCCTTGGGCTTTGGCCAGCATCTCGAAGTCGACTCGTACTTCGGTGTTGGGCCCCTTGCAATCGTCGAGGAGGTTGTTGAATGGCACGCCACCCTGATTGATCTGCAGGCGATTGATGACTGCGAACCCGCCGTTGTCGCAGACGATCACGATCATCTTGTGACCGCTGATGACGGAGCTGTAGAGGTCGGAGTTGAGCATCATCGTGGAGCCGTCTCCGACGAACACGATGACCTCGCTATCGGGCATCGCCATCTTGGCGCCCCAGCCACCGGCGATCTCGTAGCCCATGCAGCTGAACCCGTACTCGCAGTCGAAGCTGTTGATCTCGGCGGCTCGCCAGCCGTTGTTGACCTCGCCGGGGAAGCCACCGGCGGCCGCCAACACATAGTCTCCCGGCTGTTTGGTGCGGTCGATGGCGCCGACGACCTGGGCGTAGGACACAGGCTCCGTATTCGGTGCCGTAGCATCGCTCGGGGCGGCGATTTTGTCGATGTACGCGTGATAGCCGGCGCGCTCCGTGGCGGCGCGCTCGGTCCAGGCTTCGTCCACAACCCAATCAGTGAGAGCTTCGCTGAGTTCTTCGAGCCCGGCGCGTGCGTCGGCGACTAGTGGCAGTGACCGTCGTTTGTTAGCGTCGAAGCGGGCCGCGTTGAGTCCGATAATTGTGACGTCGGGGTGCTGGAACAGCGTCCACGAACCGGTGGTGAAGTCTTGCATTCGGCTTCCGACCGCCAGGATCACATCGGCTTGAGCGGCGAGTGTATTGGCGGAATCACAACCGGTTACGCCGATGGGGCCCGCGTTCAGTTCGTGGGTGGCGACCAGGCTTGCTTTGCCCGCCACGGTCTCGACCACAGGGATTCGATGTTGTTCGGCGAACGCGAGGAGCGCTGCTTCGGCGAAGGAGTAGTGGACACCGCCGCCTGCGAGGATCAGTGGCTGCTTGGCTCCACGTAGGGCCGCAACTGCTGCTGCGAGTTGGCCGCGATCGGGTCGAGGTCGGACGATGGGATGGTGTTTCGGAGTGAGGAACTCGTTCGGCACGTCGAACGCCATGGCCTGCACGTCTTGCGGCAGACCGAAGAAGGCCGGGCCGCAGTCGGCGGGGTCGAGCATGGTGTTGATCGCCTGCGGCAGTGAGGTGAGGATCTGGTCGGGCGTGGTGATGCGGTCCCAGTAGCGCGCTACGGGTCGGAACGAATCGTTGACCGTGGTGGACGGCACCCCGAAATGTTCTACCTGCTGTAAGACCGGATCGGGGGTGCGCGAGGCGAATGTGTCGCCGGCGAGCAAGAGCAATGGCAGTCGGTTGGCGTACGCGACACCCGCCGCGGTGATCATATTGGTGGCGCCTGGTCCGATCGATGACGCCGCCGTCATGATCTGTCGGCGACGAACGGCCTTGTTGTATGCGGTGGCGGCAAGTGCCATTCCTTGCTCGCTTTGGCCTCGCCATGTGGGTAATTCGCCCTGGCGCTCTTCCAGCGCGTGACCGAGGCAGGTGACGTTGCCGTGGCCAAAGATGCCATAGACACCGGGGAACAGCGACGAAGTGCTGCCGTCACCTAGTTCAGTGGTCTGCGCTATGAGGTGTGCCACGATCGCCTGAGCGACCGTCAATCGTTGGGTTCCCATTCGGTGGTTCCTTTCGTTCGATCTTCGTTTAAGCGAGACGCTTGACGGGTTCCCAGCGCTCTGAGTCCCAGCTCTTCAGCAGAGCGGACTGGACGCTGACGTAGTCAATTGCCTCGGCAAATCCTGGTACGTGTTGACGGCCGGCGGCAACGCTCGAGAGAAATTCGTAGTCTTCGATGACCTTGAGGTCTTCGTATCCGATCGGGTTGGCGTCGCCGGGCACGAAGTTGCCGTGGTACGGGTAGCGATCCCCTGCGTAGACCGTCGTGTATCCGCGGGCCTTGTCACTAGCGAGGTTGAGCTGCAGTTCGTTCATCGTCTCGAGGTTCCACTTGAGTGAACCCTTTGTGCCGTAGATCTCGAAGGCACATTGGCTTTCGGGACCCACGATGGTGCGGCTTGCTTCGAAGGTGCCGCGTGCACCGTTCTCGAACTTCACCATGGCACCGAAGTAGTCCTCGTTTTCTACCGCGCCGGTTGGGTCGTCGGGCGAACCGAGGTCGTAGTGCGTTCCCCCGGGCTGGGGGAGCGGACGATTAGGGATGTAGGTGTGGCCGGTTCCCACGACCTTTTCGATCGGACCGACCAGCATGTGGGCGAGATCGATCGAGTGGCTGAGGATGTCCGACGAGACGCCGTGGCCAGCTCCATCGAGCTGGAAGCGCCAGGAGAGCAGACCCATTGGGTCCGATCCGTACATCGTGAAGAAGCGACCGTGGTAGTTCGTTATGTCGCCAATTGAGCCGTCCTGGATCAACTGTTTGGCGTACTGCACCAATGGCGCCCACCGGTAGTTGTACCCCACGCCTGTGATTACTCCGGCGGCACGGGCGGCTGCCTCGATGCGCACGGTCTGTTCGGGTGTTCCGCCGACCGGCTTCTCGCAGAACACGTGCTTACCGGCCGCGGCGGCCGCGATGGCGATGGGCTCATGAAACATGTTCGGTGCGCAAATGCAAACCACATCAACATCAGGATGGTTGACTGCCACGTTCCAATCGGTTGTCCCCTCAGGGAAACCAAACGATTCGACAGCCTCGTCGACCCGATCCTGCACATTGTCGCTGATGATGATCAGTTCGGGGTCGTAGGAGCGGTCTTGGAACAATGTTGGGATACGCAGGTAGCTGCGCGTGTGGGCTTGGCCCATCCAGCCGAAGCCGATGACGGCAACGCCGATCTTCTCGCGGGTCATTGTGGTCCTTGTTATTGTGGGTGGACAATCACTGCTGCCGTTGCAACGGCAGCAGCGACGTCACCGTCGGGGGGGTAGAGCAGAGAGCGTCCGACCACGAGGCCGCGAACGTTCGGGACAACCATGGCACGACGCCACTCGTCGAACGCCGTCTCTGGGTCGGGGCCGGGTGTCCCGCCGAGGATCAACCCCGGCAGTGATGTTGCGGCCATGACGCGTTCGACCTGCGATGTCGCGGGGAGCTTGAGCCAGGTGTAAGCCGATGACGCACCCAGTGCGTTGGCTATCCCGACACACTTGATGAGGGCATCGTCGTCGTGGTCGAGCACCTTTTGGCCGTCTGCGTTCGTGGTGTACGGCAGTGGTTCGAGCATCGCCAGCTTCTTGCTGGCTGCGAGTTCGGTGATCCAACGGGCACAGGCTTCGATTGTTGGCCGTGAGCGTTCGTCGTCCAGATCGATGCGGAGCAACATCTTGCCACCGTCGAGGCCTTGCTCGACAATAGATGGCACCGTGTGCCCGGTCAGTTGATCGTCGAGTTCCCAGGCGGAGCCCATGAGGCCGCCACGGTTGATCGAACCGATTGCAACCTTGCCATCGAGTGCACCGAGGAGTGCGAGGTCGTCGAGGATGTCGGGTGTCGCCATGACGCCATCGACTCCGGGGTCGGCTAGTGCCGTCATCGTCCGCTCGAGCACGTCGCGACGGTCGGCCATAACAAACGGTTGGCCGGACACACCGACCATGCCGCGGGCGGGATGATCGATCGCGATGATGAACGTGTTGCCATCGTCGGCGAGCAGCGAACGAGTAGTCCGGGAGGCGAGAGCGGCGCTAATTGCATCTGGATTTGTGGCACGAGTCTCGAGGAGGCCGTTCCACTTTTCGTTGGTGATAATCACGAGATCAGCCGTTCTGAGACTTCGCCGGTGGCGAGTAGGTGATCGATTTCCGCTGATGTTGGCATGTCGTCGGAGCACATCAGGCGACCCGCGACGATGGCTCCCGCAGCGTTGGCGCGGGTCACGATCTCTGCTGGCTCCCAGCCTGCGAGTAACCCGTGCGCCAGCGAGCCACCAAAGGCATCGCCAGCGCCGAGACCGCATACCACCGGGACGCGGATCGGATCAATGACGGTGCGCGAGTCGGCCGTTGCGACCATTACGCCATCGCCTCCCTGCTTGACAATGGCGATCTGTACGCCACGTTCAAGCATGCGATCTGCCGCTTCATCTGGAATGCGCGTGCCGACGGCGATCTCACATTCTTCTTTGTTTCCGACTGCCACGGTGCAGTGATCGATTGCTGGCGAGATGAATTCGGCGGCATGCTCCGGAGAGTCCCAGAACATCGGTCGATAGTCCAGGTCGATGACTGTGTGTTGCTTGCGATTGCGGGCCTCGAGTGCGGCCATTGCTGCCGAGCGCGATGGCTCTTCGGCGAACCGCGATCCAGCCAGCCAGAACAGCGGCACCGTGCCGATGGTGTCTATCGGCATGTCGGCAATGGAGATGTTCATGTCCGGACCGCGCGGCTCACGGTAGAAGTAGATCGAGGGCTCTTCGGGCGGCATTAACTCGCAAAACACGACAGGGGTCAGCAACTCTGGATCGGTCGAAATGAACTCGTTATGAACGCCGAAGTCACGCAGGCCCTGACGGACATAGGCACCGAACGCGTCGTCGCCGACGCGGTTGATGACCGCGGCCTTGCGGCCGAGTCGAGCCGCGGCAACTGCGACGTTGGTAGGGCTGCCACCGATTGATTTACGGAATGTTGAGACGTCGGCAAGCTTCACGTTGAGCTGCTCGGGGTACATGTCGACCGACGAGCGGCCGAACGTCAAGATTTCTAGATCTGTGAGATTGAAGGGCGCATTAACCGTCAATTTTCGTGTCCATATTACGAAGTTCGTGGTGGAGCGCTTCGAGTTCTGCCCCGCCCGACATGAGTCGTGTCAGGTCATTGACATCGATCTCGTCCTTGGCAAACGATCCCATTGAGTGACCGCGGTTGAGAATCAGGAACCGGTTTCCAACGGGGAATGCGTGGCTCGGGTTGTGCGTGATGAAGATGACCGCTAGGCCCTGCTCGCGTGCTTCGACGATGCGCCGCAGCACTACACCAGATTGCTTTACCCCGAGCGCTGAGGTCGGCTCGTCGAGAATCAGCAGCTTGGCACCGAAGTATCCGGCGCGGGCAATGGCGACAGACTGTCGCTCGCCACCCGAGAGGGTGCCGACCGGCTGTTCGGTGTCGCGGATGTCGATACCCATCTTGGCCATCTCGTCCTTGCAAATCTGCTTAGCCTCCTTCGTGTCGATCCACTTCAGCGGACCAAAGCTCTTGGTCGGCTCGGATCCGAGGAAGAAGTTGCGCCACACCGACATCATCGGAACCATCGCCAGGTCCTGATAGACGGTGGCTATCCCGTGGCCGAGTGCGTCACGCGGGGAGTCGAACATGACCTCCGAGCCATCGAAATGGATGGTTCCCTCGGTCTGCTGATGCACGCCAGCGAGGATCTTGATGAGGGTCGATTTGCCAGCGCCGTTGTCGCCGAGCACGCAGGTGACCTCGCTTTCGGCGACCTCTGTAGTCACGCCGCTGAGGGCCGTGATGCTGCCGTAGAACTTTGAGATGTTTTCGAGTTTCAGGAGCGGCTGCTTAGGCATTGGTTTTCTCCGTTCGCGAGTCGAGGGTCATGTGAGAGAGTTGGTTCATCGGCGTATCGCTTCGGCCTGGTTGCGGATGTACTTGTTGGACACCACGGCGAACCCGAGGAACATGCCGATGATAAGGAATCTCCAGTCGGTGTTCCAGCGAGCGGCAGAGATGCCCGCCAACGGCATCGACATGATGCATGCACCGATGGCACCGCCGAAAGTGGTGCCATAACCGCCGGTGAGCAGCGTGCCGCCGACCACTGCGGCGATGATATAGAAGAACTCCTGACCGTCACCGGCGTTCGACTGGATCGAGTTGATGCGGAATGCGACCAACAGTCCAACGAACCATGCAGAAGCGGACACGAGCATGAACAGCTGCGTTTTTGTCCTGGCTACTGGCACACCGACTTGACGGGCGGCTTCCTTATTGCCGCCGACCGCAATGGTCCAGCTTCCGAAGCGGGTTCGAGCGAGCACCCACATCATGGTCACGGTGAATAACACGAACCAGAACAGGCGAATTGACGTCTTTGCTGGAGGAACCTCGGCCAGCAGTTCTGCTTCGGTGATGAACATCATGCGGAAGGCAAGTCCGATGAAGATAGTAACGATTCCGAGAACCATCATGCGACCGCCGAGGCGGTCAGCGCTGTCTGATTTGATGCGACGTTCGACGAACCGTGATGCAACAAATCCCCACACGAGCACGACGATGGCGGCAAAGAGCAGGACGGAGAACATCGAGGCTCGGAATTTCGAGGCTTCGGAGTCGAGGAAGGTTAGGGCTGCGATGATGCCGACGGCGAGTGCCAGTACCGAGGTGACTGCACCCTTCGTGGCCGGGCTCGCCGAGAGGGCAGCCTGCGACGCCATGGCGAGCAAGGCCATACCTGCGGCGGCAAGGAGGACGAACAGTATGACCCGAATGCCCTGGGTAGTGAACGGGAAGAAGAACTCGTGGCTCGATGAGGAATCGATCACTAGCGCCACCACGGCGGCGAGCATTACGAGCCCAAGTCCGGTTCCGAGTTGCCGGCGCATTCGCTCGTCAAGGACGATCGATCCTCGATCGGTGACCGGCTCGTACCGCCAGCTGACCCAGCCGTGGATTCCGAGGAAGACTGCTACGGCCATGACGGCAGCAATTGCGGTGTTGGCACCAACACCGTCGGTGATGTGCAGACCAATCCCAGCGGCAATGCCGAGTCCGAGTCCGCCGATGAACTCGGTCAAGCCGGCCGGGTTTTTTTTGTCGGCATGCTTGAACCACAGTTCACACACGGAGAGGAGCGTGAGGACAACACCGGCGGCAAATAACGAGATGTAGAAGAGGTCACGAAGCTCGAAGACGTGCCCGTTGCGGGCCCACTCCGCCGCGAAGATCGGTTGGAAGAAGTCGAAGTCGCTGGCCTCGTCGGTTCGCCCGATTTGAATCTGGCCGACGAATCGCTTCGACAGGCCGAGCTTCAGGCCAATGAGTGCGAAGAAGGTTGCGAGGGTGATGATAAAGCTGGGCTGCCCGGTTCGTTCGACCATAAACCCATTGAGCCAGCCGATGCCGAGGGCGACGAAGAGCGAGAGTGGAATGGCGATCAGCAGCGGGAAGCCGAGACCGCCTAGTTCACTAGTTTCTTTGACTAAGAAGATGATCGACATACCCATAGCGCCGGTCATCGCACCTGATGACAGGTCGAATTCACCGCCAATCATTAGCATCGAGACGGCAACCGCCATAATGCCGAGTGTTGCGGCGGTGTCAAGCCACGTGAAGGTTTGCCCGACCGTGCCAAAGGTCTCCGAGACGGCCCAGAAGAAGACCCAGATGCCAGCAGCTCCAATGAGGCCGCCAACTTCAGGGCGGACGAAGAGTCGCTGGAAAACCGAGCGGTAGGCGAGGCGCTCGTCGCTGCCTGCCGCCGCTGCAGCGACTACCGCGTCGGTAGCGGTATCACCACTTGGTGTTTCGGTGGCGGTGGTGGATGATTCTTGATCGTTCACAGAATCCTTTGCAAGAACTTATGATGCGCCAGGTGGCCGCGGTTGGTGCCCAGTGTAGGTGGGCGAAGATGGTGTAACTGCGGTGGGGTAGGACTGTTCCTACCCCACCGCAGTTCACGTCACGGTCAGTACATCAGCGATGTACTGACCGTGTGGTGCTAATTAGATCAGCGTGTGCCTTGGGCGCTCAATGCGACCACGGCAGATGCGTTGTCAGGTGTAACGAAGCCCGGACCTGTGAGGATCGGCAGGCCGCCACCCAGAACGTTCTGGTTGGTGACGTTTAGGTACAAGAGCAACACAGGCATGTAACCCTGGAGGTACTGCTGCTGGTCAATAGTGAACGCTATGTCGCCGGCGTCGATTGCGGCGAGGAGTTCAGGCGTGAGGTCGAAACCACCAACGGTGATGTCGGCGGATCGGCCGAGGTCTTGCACAGCGCGCAGTGCCGACATGGCAATTACCGGACCTACGCCGAGGACGGCGTCGATGTCTGGATCAGCAGCGATGAAAGCGTTGAGCGTGTTCTGCTGCTCGGTGGTGTCAGCGTCGAGGCCCATGAATTCGATGATGGTTTCGCCTTCGAATGTCTCAGCGAGACCGTTGCAACGTTCGGCGAGGCCGCTATTGCCCTGCTCCTGGAAGGCGCAGAGAACCTTGGTGGCACCTGCTGCGTTGAAGCGCAAACCGGCACCATTACCAGCAACTATTTCGGATTGGCCGACGTGAGTCAGTGCACCAATAGCCTGGTAGTCGTTCGAGCCCGAGTTAAGAGTGATCACGGGAACGCCAGCAGCGACAGCTTCTTGCAGTGGTGAGACCAATGCGTCAGCGTCGGGCAGTGATGAGGCGATGCCGTCAGAACCTTCGGCAATTGCTGCCTCGATGTCCTGCACCATTACCTGAGCGTCGTTGACGCCCGGCTTCCATACCAATGTCACGCCGAGGTCGTCAGCGGCGGCTTGGGCGCCCTTTTGGACGACTGACCAGAATGGGCCGTCGTCGGAGTGGGTGATCATGTGGAAGGTGAGGTCACCGGCTTGTGTCTGATCGACCGCTTCAGGGGCGGCATCAGTGGTTTCTTCGGCAGCATCAGGCGCGTCGGCCACACTGTCACTAGAGCTGTCTCCGTCTGAGCTGCAAGCTACAGCAAAGAGTGCGAGTGCCATTAGAAGTACCAGCAGTTTTTTAGATGTTTTCATATTTTCCCCTTGTTTGGTTTGTGTCTAGTTATTTTTCGGTCTGTGTTTTTACGTCAGTCGAGGCGGGAGCCTAGATCGTGGCGAGGTAATCGATGCTCGCAAGAACATC
>CAWKYX010000059.1:0-16136 GCA_963854265.1 Acidimicrobiia bacterium | reverse complement strand
ACTACAACCACAACCGACCCCACACCGCCCACGGCGACCTCACACCAACCGAGTTCGCCCTACGGTGGACCCACCAGAACAACCAAATGCTCTCATAGCAACTGGTACAACAACCCGGTCCCCCTCAGGAGGCCACATTCGGTGAGTCTCGCCACGGGCCCGCGTGGCCGTTGGCCCGCCTAAGAACACCCGCCCAGAGGGCAGCGATCACGACAGCCTGGACGGCGACGCCTGCCAAGATCGGTGGATCCAGGCTAGGTGCCAGCGCCGAAACGGCGATCGGCGCTGTGCCCCCATCGCGGCAACAGGTTAGGTGAGTTCGGCCAAGCGTTCTTGGAGCATGCGGCTGGCCTGGGCTGCATCACGGAGCCGTGCCGCCAGCGCTCGCGCTCCATCTCGAGGTTGGAGCACGATCTCTTCGTCACGAATTTCAGCCTCAACGCCAGCCTCGAACAGGGTTAGCACCACCTCGCGAACATTCGCCGTGAGTACCCGGCGAGCGTGGTCGGGAGACGCAGCGTGCACCGTGACGGTGTCGTCGAAGTCGCGGTCGTTCATGACCAGAACCTCGGCGTCAGCGTCGCTGTTGCTACGCCCGGCACCCGCGGTGATACTCCAGCCCGCACCGACGTCTCGGTGGTGGCTGACCGCACGAAGCGTCCAGTCGAAGCGTTCGTGCAAGAGCCCCGTCGCGGCTTGCGATCGCGTCTGGTCGCTGGTCTCGACATCGGTTGTTGGAGGACCGGGCAGCGGGCCGGGCTCCAGCGTGAGCGTGATGTCAATACCGTCGAATCTACCCGCGGCACGCGAGCGGCGGAAGGCTCCACCCTTCATTGTCAGACCAAGGTCCGCCGCCACGAACTGCATGGTGGTGGTCGCCCGCCGCTTAGACTTCACGACAGCCGACCTGGCGGTGCAGCATCCGGGCGATGCTGCCACATCTTGGAGCTGTCGAAGTCCAGCCGATAGTCGGGCGTGAGTTGGAGCACTACTCGGTTGGGCGTGTCGATGTGCTTGAGGAAGGCCTCGGCACCTTCGACACTCTCGGGCCGAATCGCGCCGGCAAGCTCCGGGAGCATCCAATCGAGGGTGGCACGATCTGCGTGGACCACACAGGGACCGCGGTAGGAGGCGGTTTTGCCCGTTCCCAAACTTGTGCCCTTGGACGTGATCGTGATCGCCGCGTACTCGGTGCGCCGCACCGCTGCGACCCTCACACGTGCTTCGGCCGACGTGAGCCAGAAGCTCCCGTCACGCCAGATGTAGCTCATGACGACCCCGAACGGTTGGCCAGCCTGGTTAACCCACGTGAAGGAGCACTCGTTCTGCTCGTGGAGGAGTTGCTCGCGCACTTCGTCATCAAGCCAGCATTCCGCAAGATTCTCAGAGTCAGTCATACCCTCGTTCTAATCGCAGTCAGGGGCGACTGCGAGGAGAAACCTGGCAATTCAGGACCAAATCGGATTTTCGACCATGTCGGCGAGGTGATGCTCCACCTCACCTACTTCGACGCGGATGCCCACCTCGTCGAGACCGGCCTCCTCACTCATTTCGCCCAGGGGACCCTCGGCCCTGATTCCAAGCGCTGGACGTGCTGGCAACCATCGCGCGCCGGTGCCAGGCACGACCGCGCGACGGTTCGAAAGAGCGACGCATCGCGCGCCGGTGCCAGGCACGACCGCGCGATGGCCTCGCGGACGGCTCGTTGAAGGCTCAGCGCGAGCGGAGCACGAAGGGCAGGACCTGGGCGGCACCGGCCTCAACCAGCTGGTCCGCGCAGACCGTCAGTGTCCAGCGACTGTCGGCCTCGTCATCCACCAAAAGGACGGGTCCGCGCAGCACATCACTGTCAGGGAACGCAGCCTGATCGACGGCGAGTTTTCCCCAAACATTAGTGACCTGGTGGGCGCTGTTGGCCTGATCGGCCTGCCACGCGCCCTCGGCGACACGAACCAACGCTGGGTGAACCGGCAAGTTGCCCAACGAGCCGATGGCCGCGCAAATCTCGTTGATCATGGGCCCGCGGCGGCGCGAAGGAACAGGACAGATCCATGTTGGCCTGGCCGGCCAATCCCACCGCTTGAGGATGCCTGCGATGGACCGCACCAAGTCTTCCATCTCCGAAGCTTCCATCCCCGGGACCGGAATCCGAACGTCGGCTACACTCGCGTTCTCACTCGTCGCGAGGCCGGAGCCGGCGACCAAGTCCGGATTGGCGCCAACGGATTCGGCGGCAGCAAACATCCGCTCGACGACCGAGCCCCATCCCCCGTCGCCCAGGCGACTCAATGCCCGGCCAGGTAGCAGCTGTCGGTCCGGCGCGATTTTGCCCGATGGATTACCCAGCCCCGACGGCCAGAGACGTCGTGGTTCGATGATCACGTCGTCTCCTCGCAACAGCGCATGCGCTGTTGCCACCAGCGACGGGTCGAGTTCGGACACGGCCATGTCCTGGCCCAGGCAAACATCGCAACGGCCACAATCGACCGCTTCGGCATCGTCCAGCGCTTCACGCAGAAACCGCAGTCGGCAGGTTTCGAGCGGTCCGAACGCCAACATCTCGTCGGCTTCTTCGCGACGCAGCTTGCGAAGACGATCGACCTTTTCGTGGTCGTAGCGCCAAGCGGTGTCGGCCACGATGTAGCCGCCCTTAACGTGCTCGACCGCGCCGTCGACCTCGAGAATCTTGAGCAGCGTGGCCAGACGGGACCGGCCCAAGTTGACGGTCGCCTCGAGGATCGCGATCGACGTTGGACGACTCGTATTGAGCTGCAGCAAGACCTCCTTGCAGGTTTCCTCGGGTGGCAGGCTGACCTGCTCGAACCAGCGCCAGACTGCGGCATCCTCGGTGGGGCGGGGAACCGCAATCACCTCGGCACGGTCGATCGCTCGACCCGCACGACCAATCTGTTGGTAGTACGCCACCGGTGTCGGGGGCAGCCCAAGATGCACGCAGAATGCCATGTCGCCCTTGTCGAACCCCATGCCCAGCGCCGAGGTCGCGACGAGTGCCTTGAGGTCGTTGGAACGAAGCCGATTTTCGAGCACCTCACGTCGATCGGCATCGGTGGCGCCGGTGTAAGCGGCCACCGTCAGGCCCCGCTCGGTCAACCAGGCAGCCGTTTGTTCAGCCTGATTCTGCGTCAGGCAGTACACGATGCCCGACCCATCGAGCTCGGGCATCTTCTGCGCAAGCCACACCAGCCGCTCGGCATCGTTGGCCAGCTCGACGCAGGACAGGTGCAGTGACGACCGATCCAGGTTGGTGCGCAGTACAAGCGTGTCGGCCCCTAGCTGGGACGCGACATCGTCAGTCACACGTTGATTGGCCGTCGCAGTGGTCGCGAGTACAGGTGTCCATGGGGGCAGGGCGTCGATGAGGTGGCGCAGGCGGAGGTAATCGGGCCGAAAATCGTGGCCCCAGTCCGAGATGCAGTGCGCCTCATCACACACAAGCGCGAACGGCTGCCGCAACAACGAGGCGAAGACCCGTTCTCGAAACCCCCGATTCGCGAGGCGCTCGGGGGAGATCAGCAACAGGTCCACCTCGTTCGCCGCGACGGCGTCCTCGATGTGGCCCCAATTGTTGAGGTTGGACGAGTTGATGGTCTCGGCCACCAGCCCGAGCGACCGAGCTGCAGCGACCTGGTCTCGCATAAGTGCCAACAGTGGCGACACGACAACAGTTGGGCCCCAACCCCGATCACGCAGCATCCGCGTGGCGGAGAAATAGACCGCAGATTTGCCGAACCCTGTCCGAGCAACCAACAAGGTCCGCCGACGACCAGCGACCATCGCAGCCACGGCTTCGGTCTGTTCGGGACGTGGTTGGGCTCCCGGGCCTGCGAGGGCTTCGATATGGAGCCGCAGCTCGGCATCGACCTCGGCGGGGCTGGGCCTTGGTGGTTCGGCCGGATGAGCGTCGCCGGACACGGGTGGTGCGGACATAGAGGCAACCTACCTAGTGGCACCGACACTAGGGAGACATAGCTGCTGCGACACGACTACCGCTCGCAGCGCACCTACGTTAGTGAGGTGAGGTTCGGCCCGAGGTCTGCTGCGTTGGCACTGGTGATGGCCGTGACTGCGCCAGCATGCGGCGGCGACGCTCAACAGACATCACCTGGCGCTCAACCCACAGCCACAAACAGGGACGAACCAGCGGCGCCGGCCTCCCCCACCGAAGCGCCCGCTGCGTCCCAGACGGCTTCGTCGCCTCCACCTGCCGGTGAAGCACCGACAACTGCGCCTGCCATCACCCCAGGAGGGCTCGGCACCGGGCAAGTCGTCATCGATGACACGCCCATCGACTACGTGACCGTCGTACCCACCGGGTTCGAGCTCGGCGAGACGGCGCCGGTCATGCTGGCCATAGCACCGGGATCGCAAGATTTCGAACTGACGCGGCGGATCGTTGAAAGCACCTATATAACCGAAGCGCTGGCGCGTGGTTGGGTGGTCATCAGCCCAGCAGCCCCAAACTCGACGCTCTACTTCCAGGGGTCAGAGACCCTGATACCAGGCTTGCTCGCGTGGGTCGACACGTGGGTGGTCTCCGAGGGTGGGAGCCCCCATTTGGTCGGAGTGTCCAACGGCGGCATCAGCTCGTTCCGGATCGCTGCACAGGATCCAAGCTCCATCCAGTCGCTGCTGGTGTTCCCGGGCTTCGCTCGCAGCGACGAAGACCGCGCCGCACTCCCGTCGATGGTGGACATACCGGTCCGACTCTTCGTTGGGGCCGATGACATGGGCTGGATCCCTGCGATGCAGGAGACCCACGACATCCTGCTGAACGCGGGCGCGGACGTGACCCTGGAGATCCTCCCTGGCGAGGGCCACAGAATCGAGTCGTTGTCTGATGGCGTGCGGATCTTCGACGAGCTCGACGCGCTCCGTTGATGGCTCGCTAGCTATGACAATCGGCGAGGGCTGACGAGGCGCCACCGGTACCGGGAGAGCGGGTGACAGGTTTGGGAGCCGCCGATCAGCGTGTCTCTGGGCTGACAGGCGCCTGTAATAATGTCTGTCCGAGACAATGATGCCCATGGACGACGTGCAGGACTGCAAGGAGACGAATCGGCTTCCCGAGTCAGAGCTCATGATTCGGGTCTTTGGCAACGTTGGGCTTGACGGACCCACCGGCCCGATCGACGTTGGCGGCCCGCGTCAGCGTCGCATGCTGGCGCTGTTGCTCACCCAAGCGGGATCGGTCGGCGGCAACCACCGGCTGGGGCCGGTTCGTGCCCGGTGGCCGCACTGCACAGCCCGCGTGTGATCGAAGCTGACCCCATAGTGCGCTGATACCGGCGGCCCTGACCTGAACCATGATTGCGGGCCAGGGTGGGCCGGCTCGCAGGCTCTCCGAGTGACCAGAACATGGCGAAGTGGCAGACTGGCTAGATGATCATTGGGATTCATCACGTCTCCATCACTACGACCGGCATCGACCGGTTGTGCCAGTTCTATATCGATGCCTTCGGCTTCGAAGAAGTCTCGCGGGGAGGCTGGGAACCAGGCAACGAAACCACCGACAGCATCGTCGGCCTGCGCGGCTCCTCAGCCAAGTCGGCTTTCTTGCGCGCGGCGAACCTGCTGATTGAAGTCTTCGAATATCAGACCCCGGTTGGCGAGCCGAATGTCCCCAACCGGCCCGTGAACAACGCCGGTTATACCCACTTCTGCGTGTCGGTCACCGACATTGACGCCGAGGTCGAGCGGCTCGAGGGACTCGGAATGACCTTCCACGCCCCGGTGCCCCAGGCCGAGGACATGGGTGGCACCATGCGAGCGATGTATGGCCGTGACATCGACGGCAACATCATCGAGATTATCGAGTTCCACGACAAGACCGCGCCCTCGTACTTCGATCCCAGCCGCTAACCAGAAGGCTCCGAGCGAGTGACGGTCGGTGCCAGGCACCAGGCGTCACTCGTTGGGTGGGTGGCTAGAAAAGGCGTTGGACGCCGGACTCGAGGTCGAGGAGGGCGCGCTTGACGTCGAGGCCACCGCCGAAACCGACGAGGGTGCCATCGGCGCCCACGACCCGGTGACACGGCAAGATGATGGCGATTGGGTTGCGGCCGTTGGCCGAACCCACTGCACGGAACGCACCCTCGCGACCAATGGCACGGGACTGCTCGCCATAACTGATCGTCTCCCCGTACGGAATCGTGGCCAACGCCATCCAGGCATCTAGCTCGAACTCGTTGCCCTGGGGCTGCAACGGCAGGTCGAACGCTGTCCGCTGCCCCGCAAAGTACTGGTCGAGCTGCGCAGCGGCCTCGGCCAAGACGGGATCGTCAGCTCGCTCGGGCACGTCGTCGGCATCGAGCCCCGCAGCACCCAGGTCATTGTTGGCGAGCATCAGATGCGTGAGGCCCTCATCGTCCGCCACCAGTATGAGGCGGCCAACAGGCGACTGCACAGTGAGACGGCGGTACGACATGGTCGCCCCAGCCTATGTCCGGGCGCCAGACGCCGGCTGCGGGTGTCGCACCACCACATGCAACCGCTGCGCACCACTCCGGATGGCGACATCGGCCTCGTGAACGCTCAACCTCCCGTGATCGGGAGCGTCGTCGGACCATGCAGCACAGTCGATAGCCGCCACCGCGTTGCCTCGGTGTCAACGGTGTAATCGCCGAAGTCCTCCACGAAGGCCTGCAGAGCGACCCGCAGTTCCATGCGAGCCAACGCATGGCCGACACAGTGGTGCAGGCCGTGACCAAACGACAACGGGCGGGGGTTGTCCCGGTCGAGTCGAAGCTCATAGGGGTCGACCCAACGGCGTGCATCTCGATTGGCAGCATTGAGCTGCAGACTCACGTTGGAACCCGCAGGAATCGTGATTTCGCCGACCTCGATGTCCTCGCTCAACTTCCGACTCATGACGCCAACAGTGGAGTCATAGCGCAGCAACTCTTCGATGGCGTTCGGCCACAGATCCGGGTTGTCGCGCACCAACGCTCGTTGTATGGGGTTTGCCGCCAGCGCAACGATCGCATTGCCGAGCATGTGGGTGGTCGTGTCATGGCCGGCAAACACGAGAAGCCCCACATTGGCCACGAGCTCGTCCTCGGTGAGACGATCGCCGTCCTCCTCCCCCGCGGCCAACGCGGTGATGAGGTCATCGGCGGGCTCGCTGAGACGATCGGCTGCCAGTTGCAAAATATTGGAGCGAAAGTCCGCGGCGGCCTGGTCAATGCGGTCGACCTGCGGAGCGCGGGCTTCATCGACGTCGCCGACATTGTCGGCGGCTACGGACCCTGGAGTTCGCCCGAATCAGCGACGGTCGCTGTGTAGGGTCCGCCCACCTAAATGGTGCTGGACTCGGGAGCTCGCTTATGGACCACGAAACAGAACTCAAGGATCTTCGAGCGCGGGTCCAGCGACTTGAGGCCGCCGACGAGGTACGCGGCGTCATGCATCGGTATGCATGTCTGGTCGACATCGGGCTTTTGGACGAACTGGTAGCCGAGGTCTTGTCCGCTGATGTGCAGCTGCACCTCATCAACTTCCCGCCCGGCGAGCAGACCAACATCGAGCTGTCGGGCGCCGATGAGGTCCAGGCCCTTTATGCGCAGTGGGCGCCCGAGTCCCCGATGCTCACCGGCGGACACCACATGACCAACGTCAACGTCAGCGTCAACCCCGACGCCACATCGGCCCAGGCCAGCGCTTACCACCTCTTCACCGGTGCTGCCGTGGCACAGGGCGGCCTCTACCAAGCGAAGCTGGCTCCCGAGGGCGGTCAGTGGAAGATCGTCGAGATGAACATCGTGAGCAGCTGGGGCTGGGTGCCGACGGCCACCGAGGCCGTCGATCCATCGCGGGCGTGGCGCGGAGGCAGACCAGTCGTTCCCGGAACGTGATCACGCTGCGCAGCTCTATTCCTGACCAGTCGAGAAACCAGTGACACCCGGTGCCTGGCACCAACCGTCACCCGCTGCCAGGCAACCCGGCTAGACCAGATCGTTCAGGAAGTTCTCCAACGCCTCGTTGGTTGCCTGAGGCGCTTCCTGCTGGACCCAGTGACCGACGTCGGCGATGAGCGTGGTGCCGCGGAAGTCGTCGCATGACCGGTGGGCAAGCTCGTAGAGGTCAACGCCTGACAAAAACCGGCGAACAGGGTCGAGCGCGCCGCCGATGAACGCCGCCGGCTGGACGATGTTGGGGTCCGGCAACGAGCCCAGTTCGGCGGCGTCGATGCCCTGCGCGCGATATCGGTTCAATGGCCCTCGCCACCCGCTCGCATCCATAGCGTCGGCGTATACCGCCAAATCAGCGTCGCTGGCCCACGCCGGGAACGGGTCGGGATCGACGAGACCTTCGAGCATCGTTGCATCGACCCCCTTGTCGCCGATGAGCCCGACGCCCACAACATCTCCGCTGGCGCTGTAGTAGATCTTGCGGATGCTCTCGAGGGAGTCGGCACCCAGCTCGGCCTCAGGCACGGCTTCCTGCTGGAAGTAGACCTGATAAAAGAATTTCCCTTTGTCAGTGTGCAAGTTCTTGTACAGAGCCAATGGCGACACCGGGCCCACGGGGAAATAGGGAACGCTGAGTCCCACCACGGCTCGCACCTTGTCGGCGTGGAACCGTGCGGTGTTCCACGCGATTGGTGCACCCCAGTCGTGACCCCAGACAATCGCGGGTCCGTCGCCGAGTTCGTCGATCACCGCAGCTGCGTCGCCGCACAGTTGCCTGAGCGAGTAGCGGTCTATCTCGGGCGGCGATGACGAGGCTCCGTAGCCACGGACGTTCATCGCCGCGACGCGATAGCCGCGCTCGGAGAAGTGGTCGAGCTGATGACGCCACGAGTACCAGAGCTCGGGCCAGCCATGGATGCAGAGAATCAGTGGCCCGTCTCCAGCGACCGCAACCTCCAGTTCGATGTCGTCGTTGGCGACCGTGACGAATGTCGGCGTGACCCTCACGGCACCTCGACGACGGTAACGGTGCCCTCATCACCGTTGACCTCAATGATTGCGCCATCGGGGATCCGTTCGGTCGCGTCGGCTACTGAAACAACACACGGCAGCGCAAGCTCGCGGCTGACGATGATGGCGTGGCTTATCTGGCCACCGACGTTGACAACGACACCGTCAACGGCCATGAACAACGGTGTCCACGCAGGGTCGGTGACGGGCGCGATCATGATGTCGCCTGGGCCCAGGTCGCCCGGATCACCCGGATCGCTGATCACGCGAGCCCGGCCTCGGACCACGCCTGGGCAGCCCGCGATGCCGGCAAGGACATCACCGGCGACGGCAGCCGGTGCCGATGGGTCGGTGCGCCGTTTCCACTGATGGAGTGGGGCCACCTCACCGTTGGCGATGATGAACGGCGGCTCAACCTCCCAGAGCTCGAGCCACTTCGGGTAGCGGTCCGCCAAGACCGAGGTGAACGAGGGCGGGTCGGCGATGAAGTCGGAGAGCTCATCGTCGGTGAGCATCCAGATGTGTTCGAAATCGCGCAGCGCGCCGGTCTCGACATGGCGCCGAGCAAGCTCGCGGAACACCATCCGACCCTCGTGAACCGCCTTGATGATCGTCGTCTTCGTACGTTCGCGAAACACCATCATGTTGCCGCCGATCAATGCGGCCTCGAACATGCCACTCAGCGCGGCGTCACCAATCTCGGCCAGCTTGGCCCGAACCTCGACGACGAGGGCCTCGCGATCGTTGGCAAGTACCTCCGCGCGTCGTCCGGGAGCCTGGTCGTCGGTCTGCAGACGGACGCGATCAAGAGCGGCAAGCGCCAGCTCTGGTTTCGTCTCCCAAGTAGGGGCGCTGAGCTCCCATTCATTGGGCCCGCGCGATCCGAACTCGTGCAGGAACGCGGCACCCTTGGCCATGAGTTCAGCGGCTTCGGGGTTGACCCCCAGGCGACCGAGTAGGCCGTCGACTCCGGCATCAAATTCGGCCGTCAGAGCGGGTGACTTTCGGACAATCCGAGACATATCCCAGAGCGCATGTGAGGGCGCTGCGGAGTCGACATCGCCAAGGCTTGCCAACAGTTTCATGGGAATCGTTGCGTCACCGATTGCCTCGCCAACCGCTCCGAGAATCCCGGGTGCGATCCCAGACGAACTTGACGCGAGGAAGTGCTGGCTGAAGTTGCTGACGATGAGCGGCTGAGCAACACGAGCTCGGTCCAAGAGCTCCTGGTCGGTCAGCAAAGTGAGGTCGGGACGATCGGCACGAAGCTGGTTGACAACAGCGCGGTCGTCGTTGAGTTCGGGCCATTCAGTGGTCGACATGACCCAAGCGGTGTGCGCTTCGACCTTGGGAACAAGATGAGGTTTGTCGTCATCGGGATGTGCAACGTAGGGCGGGACATCGGGATGGTCGCCGAAGAATGCCATGTCCAACTGCTCAACGGTCACCGCCGGGTTCCGCACCGCCTGCATGCGAATATTGGACAGGTTGATGTAGAAGTACCCGCCAAAGAAACCGAACACGTCGGGTGGGTCCCGGTCGTACTCTTCGATCTCATAGAGCCCGGTTCGGACCGACCCGACTCCCGCTCCCTGCGCGATCCCATTGTCCAGGGCGTACTTCTGTCCGAGTGGGCTAGCGGGCGTCGGAAGGACCTCTCCAGCATTCGCACGCGTGTAGTGCGGCCAACGCGTGCTGGGGGTGTAGTCAGTGAACCAACGGTCATCCATGGCGCAATTATGTCAACTCGCACGGGGATCGCATAGCGCGGTTGCCGGGGTTTCTTCGAGGCGCACGGCGTAGAGGCCCGTGGCAATGATGATCAGACTGCCGCTCGCGGTCAGTCGACCCGGAACCTCACCGAACATGGGGTAGCCAATGATGACTGCGCCAATCACAATCGTGGAACGAAATGGTGCTGACATGCCGAGGTCGCCATAGGGTCGGCGGCGCCCGACCAGCGCCCGACCCGAGGGAGTGCGTGACCAATGCCAGAGCTACGCGGTGAGCTTGTCTTCACGTTGGAGGGCCAAGTGGACTTCAACTCTGTGCACCAGTTGGGCGACACGCCTGTTGGCTCGCGGCTCGTTGGGGGGATCGCCGGCGGGTCCTTCGAGGGACCGAGGATTCGGGGCGAGATTCTGCCCGGCTACGGCGACTGGATGATCGTTCGCCCGGACGGTGTACGTATCGGCGATATTCGTATGGCGCTGCGCACCCATGACGGCGAGATCATCTTGGTCTCCTATCGCGCGGTCATGAAGGTCTCGCCCGAGGTTCATGCCAGCGTGCGCGCGGGGGAACGTGTCGACGAGTCCGAGTACTACCTGCGGTCAGCACCGGTTTTCGAGACCGCGTCGACCGACTACGGGTGGCTCAACGAGATCGTCTCGGTGGGGATAGGGACGCTCACCCAGGCCGGGTTCACGAACACCGTGTTCGCTGTGCTCTAGGGCTACGGGTCAGCGCCGTCGTGCCGCCCACTGACGCTTACTTCATCTCGACCATGATCTCGCGGTAGCGGCCGGGGCCCAGATTCTTCGCATCGTGGACGGCGGTGGTCTCGAGATCACCGGCCGACGCGATGTCGCCGTCGACCGCAAAGTAGAGCGTCTGGCCTGACTCCACGGTGACCTCGGTTGCATTCTCGCCGTTGCCGTCCGTCGCGAGCAGCGTGGAGCCTTCGGTGATGTGGATGAGGTAGTCGTGTATATGGCGGTGCACGCCGGTGCTCTCGCCAACCTCGAGCGTCAGGTCCCAAACGATCATCTTGTCGTTCTCCAACAAGATGGTGGTTCCTACAGGGTTCATGGTTAGCTCCTGGGTTGCGCGAATGCGTCGGACAATGCCTGCATGAAGCTTGCGGTAAGTCGCCGGCTGACCAAAGCGTCGGGGACGAACATGTCGCCGCCGTGATACATGCCGGGGAACACTGCCAGCTCAGTGGGGACTCCTGCTGCGATGAGTCGTCGCGCGTAGTCCACGTTCTCGTCGCGAAATAGGTCCTCGGCACCCACACAGATGAAGGTCGAAGGGAGGCCGCCGACGTCGTCGGCGCGGGTGGCCGCGGCATAGAGAGACGCATCAAGGCCCGGAGTACCGTCCAGATACATCTCCCACGCTCTCAGCGAGGTTGCGCGGTTCCAGACCGGGTGGTTGGCGTAGCTGCCCGACGGCGTGTCGTGAAGGTTGTCGATCATCGGGTACATGAGCAGCTGGAGAACAAGCTCTGGCCCGCCCCGATCACGATTCAACAACACAAGCCCGGCCGCCATCCCGCCGCCACCGCTCTGGCCACCCACCGCTATCCGGGCAGGATCGATCGCCAGCTCCGAGGCATGCTCGGCCATCCAGACAAGGCTTGCATAGCAGTCGTCGATTCCCGCAGGGAACGGATGCTCGGGAGCGAGGCGGTAGTCGACCGAGACCACACGACAGTCGAGCTCTTCGGCAAACACCCGAGCGCGATCGTCCTCGGCCGTGCCAATCACATATCCGCCGCCGTGTACCCAGAGCAGGCCCGGCCGGACCTCACGGTGCGGCGGCCCATAGATCACGACCCGTACTTCACCGTGGTCAGCCGTGAGCCAGCGTTCCTCGATCGAGAGGTTCGTCTCGGCGGGCGGTGGAGCTGCCTCGGCTCGCATGGACCGAACGCTAACCACCGTGTCGCGGGTGAGATCGCCCAGCCCAGCGGGCATCAAGTGCAGCCCAGTGAGCACTTGGGCGTCGATATTTGAGTAGTCCAGGTCCATGGGTCACCAGCCGGGTAGCCAGACCACTCTGGCGCACAGCCGTTGGAGTTTCAATCGCGACACGCTCACGACGCGCTGGCTGGCTCGACTATTGGACGGCGTTTGTAGGTCCAACTAACCAGGCCTGAGACGTTGAGAGGTCTGATGACACCGTCACATCCGCCCAACGCGGCATCAAGGCTTCGAGCACTCCAGGACCTCGAGATCTTGGACACGGTGCCTGAAGAAGCCATCGCTCTTATCACTGGTCTAGCCGCCCACATCACACAGACCGGCCCAGGCCCCCTGGACCCGCCTACCGGCAAATCCATTGCCGCCGACTACGTGTACTCAATGCAGTTCGACGGCGACCGGATCCAGCACATGACAAAGATCTGGAACGATGGCCACTCGCTCCAACAACTCGGCTGGGCCTGAACAGAACCGAACCCAGGCCCCGTTCTCGACCCTGGGCACCCACAAGAGCCTGGCGATGCAGTGGCTAGCGTGAACTTGCCGGACTCGAGGCGAGTGATCAGTCTCGACTCGGGCCCTTCTTCGCCTTCGCTTCGGCTCGGGCCACAGCCTTCTCGGCCTTGGCTTCCACCTTGGCCTCGTGCTTCGTCACCCGGTCGGCATCCTTGGCATTCCACTTCGCGCTCTTGTCAGCGAGTCGGGCAGCGCACTTGTCTGCCTGCTCACCTTCCGCCTCGGCGCACATGTCGGCAA
Source organism: Acidimicrobiia bacterium (assembly GCA_963854265.1). Classification (GTDB taxonomy): domain Bacteria; phylum Actinomycetota; class Acidimicrobiia; order Acidimicrobiales; family UBA8592; genus CAWKYX01. The sequence goes on along the minus strand of CAWKYX010000059.1, from coordinate 2,734 downwards.
GCTCCGCCAGGTTGCGGTCGTGGGAAGCGGCCGACATGAACTGGCCATGGTTCTTGTATTCGCCGTCCCCGCAGTCGTACTCATCCTCACCGGCGACCTCGGGCGACTCAACGTCTGCATCCGGTTGGCCGGAACCCTCGGTCTCCTCGCCATCCTTATCCTTCTTGAAGCAGTCGCTCTGGGCGGCCGCTGCTACCTCGTTCTCTGCGTCCTCGGCCTTTTCGGGAGCCTCCGCCACGCGGTCCTCGGCTTCCCCGTCCGACTCCGCCTCGATCTCCTCGGCTTCTTCCTGCGACTCTGCGACGGTCTCCTCGGCTTCTTCGTCCGACTCCAGGCCTTCCTCGACGTCCACGAACTCCGGGCCGCCTTCAGGTAGCACCTCGCCCAACACCGGCACTGGGACGCCGACGGCCGCTGCAGCCACACCGGCCGCGCCGAGCACACCCACGACGGCGAGCACTCCGGTACGGGTGGCGAGGCGGCGCATCAGGCCGGCTTGCCGGAGTCTGCCGGAGTCTGCCGGAGTCTGCCGGAGTCTGCCGGAGTCTGCCGGAGTCTGCCGGAGTCTGCCGGAGTCTGCCGGAGTCTGCCGGAGTCTGCCGGAGTCTGCCGGAGTCTGCCGAGGGATACAAGCACAGGATTCGTCATGACCAGATCATCGCCTGTGGCAGCGGGTTCGTTACGTCGCGGGCGGTTCTTGGGATCGTTCGACCCATCGCAGCGGCGTCTCACAGCCCTATTCCGTACCGAGCCTCAGTGAATCCACCGGTTCCCACCTCATCACCTAAGCGCCGGTCTGCCACGGTTTCGTGATGTCACCGCTCTGATGCCACGCGGTCCTAAGTAGTGCGCGTCCCTGATAGAGCGTTTTGGCCGCCAGGCCAAAAGGCGGTTAGCGAGCGTCAGCGAACAGCGCGGAGGAGGTGGGATTCGAACCCACGGTGAGTTTCCCCACACACGCTTTCCAAGCGTGCCGATTCGGCCGCTCTCGCACTCCTCCAGTTTGGTGAACACCGAAAGCCGTGCTGGCTGCTTTCGAGACGTTCACCGTCTGTCCTTGCATGCTCGCATCGTCGCGCTGGACGGCCATTCGAGCCTGGCTCAGGGTAGCGGCCAAATGCACCGTCGCCGTTCACGTTGAGCTCTGGGGCGCTTGGGTTCTCGTGACTCGCCCTTGCCTGCGCAAGTACTTGAGGTCCGACCGCCGACGCCATGACTGACATCGAGACCACCAACGTGCGGGCCGACGACATGTTCAGCTCCACCAAGACCTCCCCTACGAGTTATCGGTCGGGCCCATTCAGCGCGACGACGGCAAGATCAACCATCGCGGCGGCAGACGTCGCGTCTCCTTTCGTGGCGGCCCCGACCGTCATTTGTGGGAGCTCATGATCACACCGGAGACGGGAGCATGAGGGCCGCCCTTGGTCAGCGCGGTACGGCGCACCCAACCCTGCGGTGCGACACAAAGAAATCCGGCCATTCCCTTATGGATCGAACGTACGTTCGATAGAGTGACTTCACGCTTCCCCGGGCACTTGGTGACCTGACATCCATGTGAACTCGACCTGTCAGGTCGCCCGGTTGTCCCTGTGACTTCTGTTCTCAGCGAACTCTGGTTCCGCTGAAATGGTGTCACTCGCCGGATCTGCTCTGGAGGAGGTGTTACATATCAGCGTTGATCGATTCACCCACCAAGGCGTTGGAACAACTCCACGACGCGCTCGACACCTCTTCGGCGCTGCCCTTGACATGCTTGTCCTCAGACGAGCTGGCCAACCACCTCTGTTCGTTGCAACAAGTGCGCAGCAGGCTCGAGGCACAACTGTGCGCGGCGACGGCCGAAGCCCACGCCTCGGGAGTGGCCGCATTGGACTCACAACGATCCGTGGCCGCGCTCGTCGGCGCACGAACTCGTGTAGATCCGGCGGTGGTCGGCAGCGACCGAGCGACCGGCGTGTGGCTTACTCGGTTCCCGGAATTCGCCAATGCCTTTGCCGTTGGACTGATCGCTCGGTGTCACGTTCAGTTGTTAAAAGCCAAGGACAACGCCCGAACGCACTCAGCCATGGTCGAATCCCAGACCTTCTTCATCGAGCAAGCCCAGCACTTGGGGTGGTCAGACTTCTGCGCCGTCGTCGAATACTGGGTGCTGGCGGCTGATCCCGATGGCGAAGAACCAAAGCGCCAAGTTGCAGCTCGTCGCCTGTCGATGCGTCGCAAAGGCGACGGTATGGCCACCGGGTCGTTCGATCTCGATCCACTCGCCGGCGCCCTTGTCCGCTCTGCGTTGGGCCAAGAGGCGGCACGTCTTCTTCGGGCCGAATCAGACAACCCTGCGTCGTCTGAGGCCCCGCCGCTTCGGTCCCACGCCCAACGTTATGTCGATGCTCTGGTGAATCTCGTTGGCCGCGGTGCCCGCATTGGCGGAACCATCCCTGCACCGCTCATCCACATCGTCCTCAGCCAACGAGTCGCCGAAGACATGATCACTCGGTTGGCGTGTGAGGCGAAAGGAGCCTTGCTCCCCGACGATGTCGATCCATATTCCTTGCCCATCGGCTTCGGCGATCCCGACCAGCGCTCCGAACTCGCCGATGGGACGCTGATTCACCCGGCACTCGCGCTTGCTGCTGTGGCAAAGTCCACCTTGCGTCGGCTGGTCCTGACGGCCGAATCCGAAATCGCCGACCTCGGCCGATCCGTTCGGAACTTCCCTCGGTATCTCAAGGAC
>CAWKYX010000058.1:0-16149 GCA_963854265.1 Acidimicrobiia bacterium | reverse complement strand
GCGGTCGAGACGGCGCCCGTATCGCTCCACGAGGTGCGCCACGACGACGACTTCTGCATCGTGTACACCAGCGGGACGACCGGTCGGCCGAAGGGTGTGCTGTTCGACCACGCTCGGGCGCTCCAACACGGCACGGTCGCCTGTCTCGAGTACCAAATAGAGCGGGGCAGTCGCTACCTCGTCCAGATCCCGCACAACTCGAGCGTGAACATCACCATCGTCCCGTGCCTTCTGGTTGGGGCCGCCCTTGGATTCCGCGACAGCCGATCCTTCGAGCCGGCGGCGTTCGCCCGGATGGTGGAAGAAGAAGGTGTCAGCCACAGCTTCTTGGTTCCCACACAGCTGATGCGCATGCTCGACCGCCTGCCCCGCGAAAGCGACGTGCAACTCGGCGGATTGATCACCCTGGGGTACGGCTCGTCGCCGATTTCGCCGGACCGATTGGCCGACCTTGTCGATCGATTCGGACCGATATTCAACCAGCTCTACGGCATGGCCGAGATTGCGTCGATCGGCACGATCCTGCGTAAGGAAGATCATGTTGCTGGGTTGGCGGGACGCCCCGAATTGCTGTCCTCCTGTGGGCAGCCGTCGTTTGCGGTCGACGTGCGCGTCGTCGATGACGAGGGCAACGACATTGCCCCGGGCGAGCGCGGCGAGGTCGTGTTCGGCGGCCCGCACGTTATGAAGGAGTACTACCGAGACGTCGAACGCACCAGTGAGGTGCTGATCGACGGCTGGATGCACTCGGGCGATATCGCCGAGGTCTCAGACGACGGGTTCATCTTCATCGTCGACCGCATCAAGAACCTGATCATCCGCGGTGGGCTCAACATCGCGCCCACCGAAATCGAGAACGTTCTCTACCGCCACGATGCGGTGCTGGAGGCATCGGTCGTGGGGATCCCCGACGAGGAGTGGGGCGAGGCCATCGTTGCGGTGGTGGCGCTGAAGGACGGGATGAGCGTCGACCCCGAAGACCTCCGGACGCACTGCCGCATGTCGGAGCTCACGTCGATCAAGATCCCCGAACGCGTGGAGCTCATGGATTCACTCCCCAAGAACGCGGTCGGCAAGATCGCCAAGAACGAGATCCGGGACCGGTTCTGGGGCGACGGGCGCAAGGTTTGAGTGGGCACCTCGTGAGTGGGCAGAGCTCGAGTGGGCGTCTCGTGAGTGGGCAAGCGCGTCAGCAGAGCTGGGCTGGTCGAGCGGCGCGTAGGCAAGCGGTGCGTCGGTGAGTTCGCGACGACCCCAGGCGGCCGTTGCCGGCATTGGATTGACCGAGCAGGCGAAGTCGATCGACAGTACAAACGTCGAGATTTGTGTGAAAGCAGCAATGTTGGCGCTCGAGGATGCGGGCATGACCATCGAGGATGTCGACGGCATCGCCGCGAGATGGCCAGGACCTGGCGGGACCGTCTTCGGCCCGGGTGCGTGGGACTGGACCGGTCTGTTCGGCAAGCCATTCCGCTGGATCGGCGACACCTATCCCCAGGGTGTGCCAGGCGCGATGGACGCCGCCGCTGCAGTGTCAACAGGGCAGTGTGATGTGGCTCTCGTGGTTGGCGGCCAGGCAGGCGTGCTCGGCGGACCCAAGGTTGCTTCCTACACGCGACCCGACAATGAGTTCGTGTCCATCTGGGGCCTGTTGACCGCGGCCCACTTCGCGCTGATTGCCCAGGTCTATCTGCACCGGTTCTCACCCGATCGTGATCGGATGTCGGCCATCGCTGCGGCCATCCGAAACGCCGGCGCCGCCAACCCCAATGCGGTGATGACCGGCCGGGGCCCATACGCGCCGGCGGACATCACCGCCTCAGCGATGATTGCCGATCCCTTCCACCTGCTCGACCTGTGCTTGGCCACCGAGGGTGCCTCGGCGTTCGTGGTCACGTCGCCGGAGCGGGCTCGGGATTGTCCGAACCCGCCGGCGCACATCGTGGGCGGAGGGTCAGAATGGCACCGTCAGCAATATGTCGACCCGCCTCGCTATGACGAGGTGGGCCGCGTCGGTGCGGATGCCTACGCCCGCACGTTGGCGATGGCCGGGCTGGAGCCGGCTGACATCGACGTCTTCGAGCTCTACGACATCAACACCTGGGAGGTCGTACGGCAGATCGAGACGCTGGGCCTGTGCCCCGACGGCGACGGCGTCGACTTCTTGTTCGAGCAGGGCATTGGTGTTGATGGGGGAGTACCCATCAACACCGACGGCGGCCTGATGTCGTTCAGTCACACGGGCTACGGGGGCCCCAACCTCAAGGTGGTCGAGGCCGTGCGCCAGCTCCGTGGGATCGCCGGTCCCGGGCAAGTGGCGGACGTTGATCACGTGTTCGTCACCGGCGCTGGATCGGGCGCGCAGTACCACAACGCGATGATCCTCGGCCGCTGAGCCAGCTCAAACAGCGATCACGATGCCGTCACAGATTTGGTCGATGAGGTCGGTCAGATCGTCGACACCGAATACCTGCAGAATGAACCGGTGTTGCCCCGCCCGCTCGTTTCGGAAGGACTGACTCCTCGAGTAGTTCATGCAGGACGCGTCGGCCAGATCGGAGAACTCAGCGTTTGTGAGGCCAAGGGATTGCGAGAGGCTGATCCACCCTTCGAGGGCTGTTTCGGCCCGACAGGCGTCCTTGGTGAGTCGGTCTTCGGCCTGTTGGATCCTCTTGAGGTCGAAGACATCGCCGTCGAGTTCACCGCGCCCGCTGTCCAAGAAATTGGCGATGGGGTCGTTGATCGCTGAGTGATCGCGTGGATTGGCGAAGTCCCAGGCAAGACACCCCCGCCGAAACACGGCGTCGAGGTCGATGTTGTCGAGGGCCACGAGTTCGATCGGCAACTCGGTCGCCGCATCGCCGACGTCGGTGACAGTCGAGGTGGCCAGATCGTCCGTGTCCGTGACTGTTGATGTCACCGGCCTGGGAGTGGCTGTGGGTTGCGTCGACGGTGCTCGTGTTACCGAGGGTGCTTCGTCGGGCCCCACCCCCGAGATCACGCCGGTAGGCGTGGTCCCGCAACTCGCCAAGAAGAGGATGCTCCCAAGCGTCGCCGTCGCGATGCGTGCGCGGTTTGTGATGGTTGGGCCGACCAGTGCCATGGCGTCGCCGATCTGTCGTGAGACGCGATTGGACCACGATGTTGGCCGGCCCGATACACGGGGCATCCCCCAATTTCGGGTGGGGTCATCGACAACATTGGTGTGCACCGGATGGGCCGGAGCTCTAGGGTGCGCGCAGCGACGTTCAGATGGGGTCTGTCCCCATCTGAACAAAGAGATGGCGGAGCCGATGGCGAACGAGCAGGTGTCGGCAACAGGTGATGCCGACGTGCGTCTCGTTCGGAAAGGGATCGCGAGCTCGGCGGCCGGATTCTGGCTGGTCTCGCTCTCGCCGGTGATCGTCGCTGGAGCCGGAATCCACGGAATTTCGCTCGCGTTCTGGCGATCATGGGTGGGCTTCGTAGTCCTCGCCACGATTGTGATGACGCGCAAGACCATGACCTGGGAGGCCGTGCGACGAACGGCTCCCGTCGGCCTCTGTTTCGGTGCCAGCATCGGCCTGTTCTTTTGGGCCGCGCAGCTCACCAGTGTCGCCAACGCCAGCCTCATCACCGTCCTGCAGCCGTTGGTGATGATGGTGGGTGCCCGGTTCATGTTTGCCGAAGTCGTCACCAGGCGAGACGTGTTCTGGTCGGCCATTGCGATCACGGGCGCCGTCACGCTGGTCCTGGCCGGCGACTCGAGCGGGACGGGCGATATTCGGGGCGATCTCCTCGCCGGGGGCTCGGTCATCGTCGGCGCCGGCTATTTCATTTTCGGGAAGCGTGTGCTCGAGACCGTGGAAGTGATGCCGTTCATGACGGGCGTATTCCTGTGGGCCGGTCTACTACTGACGGTCGTGGTGATCGTGTCCGGCGAGCGAATCCCGCCGGATACCGGCGCCGACTGGCTTCGGATTCTCGCCGTCGGGTTGGCCCCCGGCCTTGGTCATGTCCTTCTGAATTTCGCGCAGAACAAGGCACCACTGAATCTGATCGGCGTTGTTCAGCTCTTGGTCCCCGTCAACGCGACCCTCATGGCGTACTTCTTCCTGGATCAGTCGGTTACCGGACTCCAGCTGGTGGGCATGGCGCTTGTTATTGGAGCGCTGACCACCCAAGCCACACGTCGTGCGACGTCTACCTGAGGTGCCCTTCGTCGACGGTCGCGGTAGTCGGGTCGTCCGACGTTTTCGCTGCCGCCTAGTATTGGATGGCAATAGTTCAGGAGAATTCCGAGATCAGCGGCCCGCGCGGCCCAGGGGGATGACGTGACCAGCATTCGAGACATGGAACCGGCGCCACATATCGCCGATATCCAGCACTTCACGAAGTACACCGATGTCGACGAGATTCTTCGGTCGAAGAGCTTCCGTCAGGGCTCACATCAAGAGAGTCAGCCGTTCTTCGGTGACTCGCTGTTGACGATCGATCACGAACGACACTTCGAACGGCGCCGGCTAGAGGCCCCGCTGTTCCGCAAGGCTGCGCTCGAGTACTACGAGCGCGAAGAGCTCGTCCCGCTGATCGACAAGGCGTTGCAGGAGGCGGCCGCCGATCGCGGCGCCGACGGCCTCGTGCGTGCAGATCTCTGCAGCTTGCTGCGCACGATGTTGGCCCGTATCTCGGCGGTGACGACCGGTATCGATGGTGTCGACACGCCCGAGCGCACCGATGCTTTCCGGTCCTACAACGAACAGATCGGCGTTGGGGCCACCGTCGAATGGTCCACCGAGGATCATGATTCGGTCATCGAGCGGATTCTCGCCGTCCGGGCCGATTTCGAACGTGACTTCTACACAGCGTCGGTCGAGCGTCGCAAAGCACTGATCGCGCAGTTCCACGCGGGCGAGATCGAACGCGAGGCACTCCCCAACGACCTCTTGACCTTGCTCTACTTGCACTGGGACGACTCTTGGGATGCAGAGCTCCCGATTCGCGAAGCAGCGTTGTACCTGGTGGCTTCGACGCAGACCACAACGCATGCTTTGCCGCACATGATGATGCACCTCACCGAATGGTTCGCGGAGCACCCGGAAGACCTGCCGAAGGCGCAGGACAAGGACTTCTTGAAGATGGCATCGCACGAGACGCTGCGACTTCATCTGCCGTCACCGGCGCTGCTGCGGATCGCCATCGAGGATGTGGAACTCAGCAACGGGGTCAAGATCGCCAAAGACGAGCGTGTGGCATGCCTGTTTACGCCGGCCAATCGAGATGTCTCGGTGTTCGGCGACGATGCGCGGTCATACAACCCCTACCGGGATTCGGGTGACGTCAAGCCGTGGGGTTTCGCATTCGGTGGCGGCGAGCACACCTGCATCGGCCGAACGCTCGTGACCGGCCTGTCAGCTCGCACCGACAACGACGAGGGCACCGACGGCACGCTCGTCAACATCATGTCCGCGTTGTTGGAGGCGGGAGCCGAGCTCGACCCGGACGATCTGCCTACCTATACCGAGATGAGCTACCACGACGCCTACGGGCGGTTCCCGATCGTGTTGCGGAACCTCTGATGGCGGGCGGTCTCGATGTGCGCATCGATGCAAAAATTTGCCAGGGCACCGGCTACTGCATGCGTGTTGCGCCTGCCATTTTTGACCTGGGCGAAGAACTGGGGTTGGTGATCGACCAGTACCCGGCGGCCGACCAGGAACCGTTGCTCGAAGAGGCAGCGACTCTTTGCCCCACCCGAGCCATTACGTACTGAGAACCCGAGGCGCCGCCGCCCCGCGGTCGGTCCCCCCGGGGGTAGTGCTTCGTGTTCAGATGGGGCCCTGTCCCCATCTGAACGCGTTTTGTGTTGGGTTGTGGTTGTGAGTCAGTCGCTGGCAGCGCTGAATCGGGCGGTGAGCTCCGGTGACACGAGCGTGGAGCCGTCTCCGGCGCCGATCTGGGTTGGCGTCCAGTGGCCGTTGGCGAAGAGCACCAGAACGGTCACACCTTCGGGTCCGGCGATGAGCGGGCCGTAGCCTTTGTTGGCCAGACCAATACGGACGTCACCTTCGTGGAGCCACTTGCCACTGACCTTCTGGGAGCCCTGCAGGATGATCTCGGAATAGTCGCACGCATGCGTGTGGGCCTCGATCCGGCAGCCCGGCGGGAAATAGATCTTGAACACCGTGGGTGAGGCATCTTCGCTTGGTAGGCCGATGCGGTACTGGCTGGTTACCGCGCCTGTGGCCTCGAGAGTGACGGCGCCGAGACCGTCCCATGACGTCACGACGTGTCCGCGCCTCACAAGCTCGGCCTCGATCTCCTCGGTAGTGATAGCGGTCGATGTTGGTTCGTCCGTTGTTGTCATCGGTTGCTCCCGTCGTGTGCCGAAATCATAAGCACGAATTCGTTTCTGCGACAGTGAAACGTCTCCCCGGTGAGCCCAACACGCCAGGCCAGGGTTTCTCGCCTCAAAATTGACGGGGATAGTATGCAGAAATCTGGTCTCGGGGTCGCCGTGCGATCCCCGTGAGGCCAAGCCGTGGACCGAGAGGGATTCAATGCGTGCAGTGGTGTTTCGATGAACGGGTCTGTGAACCTCAGCGACGCCCACCTCGAAGTGGTCACCGAAGCCCGATCGTTGGCGAGCTCGGTCGAGGACATCGCAATGGAAGCCGACGAATCCTCGACCTTGCACGAAGGCATCGCCGACGCACTGCGCGCCAGCCGATTGGGCGAGCTCATGGTGCCCGCCGCCTATGGGGGCCGGTTCGAGTCGGTCGACCCACTTGCGGTCTGTCTGGCACGCGAGGCCCTGATGAAGACGTCCTCACACCTGGACTCGCTGTTTGCCCTGCAGGGCATTGGTAGTTATGCGATCTCGAGGGCCGGGACCGCGGCCCAACGCGAAGAGTGGCTCCCGAGGGTTGCACGGTGCGAGACGTTCGCGGCGCTTGCACTCACCGAGCCCGTTGCTGGTTCGGACCTCAAAAGCATTATGACGACGGTCGTCGAGCGCAACGGCGAGTTGGTACTCAACGGTGCGAAGTCGTTCATATCAAATGCCGGCGTCGCAGGTTTCTACACGACCCTCGCCAAAGACGGCGACGGCTACTCGCTCTTGCTCGTCCCATCCAATGCTGCCGGCCTGACCGTTGGACCCGCCCCTGAAATCATCGCGCCGCACGTGCTCGGCGATCTCACCTTCGACGATGTTGTCTTGCCCACGACCGCACGCCTCGGCGAGCCTGGTCGGGCGTTTGGGCATGTGCTCGCCACGCTGGCCGTGTTTCGGATCTCGGTGGCCGGTGCCGCTGTCGGCCTGATGGAGGGTGCGCTCGAAGAAGCCGTCCGCCACACTCGCGACCGCGAGCAGTTCGGTCGACCGCTGGCGCGCCATGGCCCGGTAGCGACACTGTTGGCGGACTCGTGGGCCGACCTCGAATCGGCTCGTCTCCTGACCTATCAGACCGCTGCGATGGCGGCCGACGACCCAGCTGAGACGCTCGACCGCAGCTCGCTCGCCAAGCTCCACGCAACCGAAGCAGCCTCTCGGGTGGTCGATCGCTGCGTGCAGTGCATGGGTCGCTGGGGGCTGATTCGGGGATCGAAGATCGAGAAGTACTACCGACAGGCCCGTCCGATGCGGATCTACGAAGGCTCCTCCGAAGTGCTCCGCTTGGGCATTGCTGCTCGTCTTGTTCGAGAGGTGTCCTGATGGATCTCGCCATTGCCGGCCAGGCCGTCATCGTCACCGGCGCCAGCCGTGGACTCGGTGCCGCCATGGTGCGTTCGTTGGTGGCCGAGGGAGCCAACGTCGTTGCCGCCGCCCGGAGTCGCGAGGCGTTGGACGCTCTAGCCGCAGAGGCACCCGGCCGCATCCATCCCGTCACGTGTGACATGCGCGACCGCGAGGCCGTTGCCGCCTTGGCCGACGCATCTATCGAAACCTTCGGCCGCCTCGACGCGGTGGTCAACAACGCTGGTATCGCTCCTGCCGGTCGGCTGGTCGAGACTGACCTCTCGGTGATGGAAGAGACACTCGCCGTGAACCTGCTTGCGCCGGCCGCGTTGGCCCAGGCTGCCGCACGTCATTGGATTGCCGCCGAGGTTGCTGGTTCGGTCGTCAACATTGCATCGACGTCGGGCCTCAAGGGCAAGGCCTTGCTGGCCGGGTATTCAGCGTCGAAGGGCGCCATGATGCGCCTCACCGAGGCGCTTGCGGGCGAGTGGGCCCGGTACAAAATCCGGGTCAACACCATTGCTCCAGGGGCATTCGAAACCGATGCTCAGGCCGCCGTTTTCGAAGATGCGGCCACCCTCGACGCTCGGCTCCGCAAGATCCCCTTGCGTCGGATGGGTTCGCCCGATGAAATTGGACCTCTCACCGCCTATCTCGTGTCGCCACTGTCGGGGTTCGTGACGGGGGCGTGCTTCGTCATCGATGGTGGCGAGGTCGCCAAACTCTGACGTATCGCCAGCAAAGAACTTCAAACAGGAGGGCCAGCCATGGCCAATGCAAACCACCAACAGTCCGGTAGCCCAGCGTTGCACTCGCGCGAGATCGCGGCGCTGACCCACAAGTTCGCCGAGGGCTATGCCCGTATCCGCGACGTGACCGACCACGATGGCGCTTGTGCCGCGTGGGCCAAGGCCCTGTATATGGCTTCCGCGGCAGCAGTCCGAGGCCAAGACGCGCAGTTGATGCGCGAGATGCAGCGATCCCATGAACTTGGCCTGAAGCTCTCCGACGCGCGTGGCGCGGCGCTGGCGGTCATGATCAGCCGTGGCGAAGGCGTGTACAGCAAGTTCAGCGCTGCCATAGACGAGGTGTTCGGCGAAAAGGTGGGCGAGCCCACCGACGAGTCGCCTGAGTTCGAGCTCGATCGCCAGGCAGCCCTGGATTACTTCCAGGACTACTTCGGCTTCGTTCCCGACTACATCGAAGTGATGGCCGACGAGGCGCCCCGCGCCCTCGAGGGCTACGTGTTGATGCGCGAGTGGTCGTTGGCCGAGAACCTGCTCGAGGCCAAGCATGTCGAGCTGTTGCTCTGCACGATCAACGCCGCCGAGTTCTCATCGCGGTTCGTGAACGTCCATGCCAATGGAGCGCGCAAGGCCGGTGCCACAGAGGCCGAAATCGTCGAGTCAGTTGTTTGCGCAATCCCCGTCTCGGGAGTCGCGTCATGGCTCGGTGGAGCAGACGGCATCATGGAGGGTCGGACCGGGTGAAGCCAGTAGATCTCGGGTCGCTGTTGCAGAACTGGTCGGCACACCGGCCACCCCGGCGCGGGTGACTTTGTGAACTCGGTGGCGCGCTCAGAAATCAGTGGCGTTCAGGTGCACGCGTTGATGAACGATGGCGTTGCCCTTGATCAGGCAAACATCGGTACCGGATACCTCCGTGGCGCCGCCTTCCAGATGCCATTGAAACGTGGCAGTCTCACCTTCGATGTCGAGTCCGTCGAAGACGACGACCGCTTGGCCCAGCCGGTCCGGGACCGATCTGAAGTACGCCTCGATGGCGCGCTTGCCCTGATGGAGGTCGCCTGCTCGGTCGAGCACGGCGGTTTCGGCATAATCCGACGCCATGGCCTCGACATCGCCACTGGCGACCGCCGCCAAGTGGTCCCGGGCAACTTGTTCGACTGTTCGCTGCATGGTCATCCCTAGAGGAATCGAGATTTGATGAGTGTCGTTGCCGACGTCTACACCATGCCAGATCTGCTGGTGCGCGCCGTTGAGCGAGACCCCGATGGTGATGCGGTGGTCTTTCCCGATTCGCGGACGAGCTACCGCGACCTCTATGCACAGTGTGTTCGGACGGCGCGGTCGCTGGCGGCGCTCGGTGTCAGCGCAGGCGACAAGGTCGGCATCTTGATGGCGAACTGTCAGGAGTTCCCCGGACTCTTGATCGGCACGCAGTTGCTCGGCGCCTGGCCAGTGCCCATCAATGCTCGGTACAAGGCGAACGAGCTTGCTTATGTGATTGCCAACGCCGATCTCAAGACGCTGGTGACCACCGACAACGTGGTCGAGCACATCGATTTCGTGGCGCTGCTCAACGACGGCTTCAGCGATTTGGCCTCACAGGCCAACCCGCGGGCGCTGGCCCTGGATCAAGCACCGCTATTGCAGTCGATGGTGCTGATTGGTGACCGGACCCCACCCGGGATGATGGGACGAGACGAGTTCTACGCCCTGGCGGACTCGGTGAGCGATGCCGCGATTGAGGACAGCCGTTCTCGCCTGGCTGTTCGAGATGTCGCACTGATGATGTACACGTCAGGGACTACGGCGATGCCCAAGGGCTGCCCAATCTCGCACGAGGCGCTGGTAAGACCAGGGATGGAGGCAGGGCGCACTCGGGTAGCTCTGGGCCCGGACGATCGCATGTGGGATCCGCTCCCCATGTTCCACATGAGCTTCGTGTTCCCCTTCATTGCTTGTATGGACGCGGGAGCGGCGCTGTTGTCGATGGAACACTTCGATGCCGAGATCGCCATCGACTACATGTTGCGTGAGGGCGCGACCCATAGCTGGGCGAGCTTTCCGACCATCACCGAGGCGCTCCTCAATCACCCACGGTGGGACGACGACGCGTTGTCCATTCGGATCGTCAACAACGTGGGCCCGGCTGATGTCTTGGTGTCGATGCAAGAACGGATGCCGACCACAATCCAGATCAGCGCGTATGGGCTCACCGAATGTGGCGGGGTCAGTTGCTTGGGCGACATCCACGATTCGCTCGAGCATCGGGTCACAACATCTGGTCGCCCCTTCCGCGGCATCGAGGTCCAGATCCGTGACCTGGAGACCGACGAGATCCTTGATGCCGCCGACCAGCCCGGCGAGATTCTGATTCGGGGCTATTGCGTGTTCGAGGGGTACTACAAGGCCGACGAAAAGAATGCCGAGTCCTTCGCTGCCGACGGCTGGTTCCGGACCGGCGACATCTGTTCGGTGGACAGCGATGGTCGTGTCACCTATCAGGGCCGGGCCAAGGACATGCTCAAGGTCGGTGGCGAGAACGTCGCTGCTGCCGAGATCGAAGGTCTGATCTCACAGCACCCCGCGGTGATGTTGGCCCAAGTGGTCGCAGCGCCGGACAACAAGTACTTGGAGGTTGCGGCTGCATACGTCCAGCTCGTTGATGGTGCTGAGGCCACCGAGGAAGAGCTCATCGAGTTCTGCACCGGGAAGATCTCCAGCTTCAAGGTGCCGCGGTACGTACGATTCGTCGACGAGTGGCCGATGTCGGCCACGAAGATCCAGAAAATCCGCCTTCGCGAGACCATTGCCCAAGAGCTGAGCATGGGTTCGTGACGGCTCCTGCCCCCCGGATCGACGCTGCGGGAGCGCGGATTGTCGTCGTTTCTGCGGTCTGTATCGGAGTTGGTGCTTCGCTCGGGTTCTTGTCGGGATTTTTGGCCACCGCCCTACGGGACGATCTCGACATCAGCCGTGGCAAAGTTGGCCTTCTCGTCAGCGTGTACTTCGGGTTCACCGGCCTCGGGTCGGTGCTGGGTGGTCGGGCAACCGAGGCCTTCGGGGCCCGGCTTGTGATCACAATCGACATGGTCCTCGTCGCCATAGCTGCCTTCCTTAGCGCCGCTATTGGTGCGTACTGGGCACTCTTGCTCGCAGGCGTCATTGGTGGGTCGGGTTATGCGCTGGTGAACGCCGGCACCAATGTGGCCATTGGTCGGGCTGTTCCCCCGGAGCGCCGAACGCTGGCCATGTCGATCAAGACCGCAGGTGTTCCGGTGATGGCCATGCTCGCCGCGGCTATCGGTCCTGGGGCCGCGTCGCGGAGCAGTTGGGAAGCGGTCCTGAGTGTGACCGGGGCGATAGCCGCGGTGGCCGCAGTGATCGCGTTCTTCACCTTCGCCGACGATCGGCCTGTCCACGTCGAACGCTCGCGGGCCGAGCTGCCCGACGGCTTCATATGGTTCGCATTCGGAGCGCTGCTGTTGATCGCAGGGTCCCAACCCTTGTACTCCTGGATCGTGGCTTATCTCGAAGAGTCCCTCGATGCGTCAGCGGGCCTGGCGGGCGCGGTCTCGGCGACTGCGTCGGGGTGCGGCGTCGTGTTCATGATCGCCACCTCGTTGAGAACTGACCGTGTGGGCCCCGAGGCTCGGATCCGTCGACTCATGGCGCTGGTCTCGATCAATGCAGTCGCGACGCTCCTGGTGCTGATGGGCGACGCGATCGGCGTTGGTTTTGTGGCTTTCGGCGTACTCATCGGCGTGAGCGCGCAGCTTGCCGCTATTGGCACCATGCATGCGGTGGTCGTGGACCGCGCGCCCGATGCCATCGCTCGGGCTACTGGTGTGACGATGACCGGCTACTACGTTGGTGCCTTGGTATCGCCGGCCGTGTTTGGCTGGCTGGCCGATGCCACGGGCACGTTCGCGTGGAGCTGGGCCGCCACAGCCACACTGCTTGCGGTCGCCGTCCCCGTCTGGGCGATAGCGGGACGCGGCGGGCTCAAAGTTCGCGACACGCCACCTACCGAAATGCCCACCACTACAGGACGGACCTGATGGAACTTTCACGACTCCGAGCCATGCTTGCCCCCAGTCCGCGCGGCGTCGAAGCGCTGCATACCGTTGACGACTTTCGCGAGTCAGCTCGCCGAAGACTGCCGAAGATGGTCTGGGACTTTGTTGACGGTGGTGCCGACGGAGAGCTTGCCGTGCGTGCCAATCGGACAGCTCTCGACGAGGTCTTGTTCGAGCCCAGGTTCCTGGTCGATGTCGCCGACCGCGACATCAGCACGAAGGTCTTCGGTGAGCCCGTTCGTCTCCCGCTGATCCTGTCGCCATCAGGTCTGGCCACCGTTGTCCATCCCGATGGCGAGCCGGTGGTGGCCCGCGCCGCCGCGGAGGCCGGCGCTATCTGCGCCATAAGTACGGCATCGGGCTACACACTCGAAGAGATTGCCGAGGCAACGACGGGCCGTCTCTGGTTCCAGCTGTATCTCTGGAAGAGCGAAGAAGTTGTCCAGTCGCTGATCTCGCGTGCCAAGGCCGCCGGGTATGAGGCGTTGGTGGTCACGATCGACGTGCCTGTCGTCGGCAAACGCGAGCGGGACCTTCGCAATGGCATGTCGCTGCCCGTGCGAGTCCGCGCGGGTAATGCCGCCAATGCGGCTACGAGGTTGCCATGGTTGTGGCGCCTGCTGAACGGCCCTGAGGTCACGTTTGCCTCGCTCAGCGGCCTGGCCCCGGGCGACGACGCCAGCAGCGTCGGCGAGTACACCAACCGTGAGCTCACAGACCCCGCGCGAACATGGGACGACCTGGCCATGATCCGAAAGCGATGGGACGGGCCCTTGTTGGTCAAGGGCGTGATGAGCCCTCACGATGCTCGAGCGGCGGTTGCCAACGGCGCTGATGGCGTGATTGTCTCCAATCACGGCGGACGCCAGATGAGCAGCGTTCCCGGGGCTGCGGCTGTGTTGCCTGGAGTCATGGATGCCGTTGGGGACAAGGCCGAGGTGTTCCTCGATGGCGGGGTGCGACGCGGTGAGGACATCGTGAAGGCGAAAGCACTTGGGGCCACCGCCGCGTGTGGCGGCCGCCTCTGGTTCTGGGCCTTGGCGGCCGGCGGAGAAGAGGGCGTCCGCCGTGTGCTGTCGATCCTCGACGCAGACGTCGACCGCACCCTCGCCCTGATTGGCCAAAAGCGTTTCGACGACGTCGACGGAGCGGCCCTGTTCTCTGGCTAGGGCGGCACCAGGCAGCGTGTCTGCCAGCGTAAAGCGTCCCTGGGTGGACAGTTCACGCTGGCAGGCTCGGGTCGTTTAGCCCCCCGGTAGCGGCGGGTCGGCGTTGGCTCGGCGGCCGGTCTAGTTTTGTGGCATGAGCGACCGATCCTGGATCAACGTCACCTCGCTCGGCGACCTTATCGATCGTCGAGCTTCCGAACATCCCGACCGTGAGGCGGTGGTGTTCCCGGACGAGCGCTACACCTACAGCGACTTGGCAGCCAGGGCGCAGCAGATCTCCAAAAGTCTTCTGAGTCTTGGCGTCGGGCGAGGCGATCGAGTCGGATACTTCCTCCATGAGTGCATCGACACGATCGCCGTCATGTTGGGTGCCGCCAAGATCGGCGCGATCACCGCACCGATCAACGCTCGGTTCAAGCCGGTCGAGTTGCGACAGATCGTGGTGCACTCCGGGATGAAGGTCATCCTGACCGCTCGACCAACCGGCGGCACCGACTTCGTGGAGCTCATCCACGAAACCTTCCCCGAGATCGCGAGTGGCACGCCCGGTGCCCTCGAGCTTGTCGATGCACCCGAGTTGGATGTCGTCGTCGTGCTCGATGCCGAGGGATCAAACGGGATGCTCGATCGGGCGACCTTCGACGTTGCCGGTGACAGCATCGGTGACGATGCCGTTCTGCTGCGCCAGCAATCGGTGCGCGTGCGCGACACCGCGGTGATCATGTACACGTCGGGCACCACGGCGACGCCCAAGGGTGCGATGCTCAGCCACGAAGCGTTCATGCGCTTCGGCCACGCTACCTGCAACGTTCGGATGCCGATCACCGGCGAAGACAAGGTGTGGACCGCGCTTCCCATGTTCCACATTGGCGGCGTCGCCTTCGTCTTAGCGACGTTGTATGCCGGAGCCACGTTTGTCCATGTGGGCTTCTTCAACCCGGCCGTGGCAGCTGCACAAATACGAGATGAGCCGTGCACGGTCGCGCTTCCGGGTTTCGAGACCATTTGGCTTCCCATCACTGGCTCGCCCGACCGGACCGAGGGCGACTTCGATCAGATCCGCATCTTGTTGTGCGCCGGGGTCGAAGAACGCCTTCGTCAGATCCAGGCAGAGACTCCGGGCGCAACGTTGGTGAGCTGTTTCGGCCAGACCGAGGCCTGTGCGTTCTTGTCGCTCTCCGAGCTCGACGACTCGCTTGAACTCCGGACCACCACGGGTGGTATGCCCATGCTGGGGATGGAGTGCGAGGTGCACGATCCCGACACTGACGAACTATTGCCTCCCGACTCGATCGGCGAGCTCTGGTACCGCGGTCCCATGGCTTTCGACGGCTACTTCCGTGATCCCGAGACCACGGCGAGTGCGTTTGACGAGCGCGGCTTCTTCAAGACCGGCGATGTCGCCCATATGGACGCCGACGGCCGAGTCACGTTCGTGAACCGGGTGAAAGACATGCTCAAGGTGGGTGGCGAGAATGTCGCGGCTGCCGAGGTCGAGGGGTACCTGTTGACCCATCCGGCGGTCCAGATCGCGCAGGTCGTGTCCGCTCCCGACGACAAGTACGTCGAGGTCCCCGCGGCCTACATCGAGCTCAAGCCCGGCGCCGAAGCCACCGAGCAAGAACTCATCGACTTCTGCCGTGGTCAGATCGCGACCTTCCGAGTCCCTCGCTACGTTCGGTTCGTGACCGAATGGCCCATGTCGGGCACGAAGGTCAAGAAGTTCGTGCTGCGCGAGGACATTGCCAAGGAACTGACCGATGGCGGTATCACCGAGGCGCCGAACGTGACATCGAATTGATGGTTCCGAGCGCTCAGCGTCCGATTCAAAAGACGGCGCTCCCGAGGTGAACGTGCGTGGCATTGCGCACATCGCCGGCGTCTACGAACATCCCGAGCGAGTCATCCCCGACAAGACTGTTGCCCAAATCCATGCCGAGGTCGCGCTCGGGGCCTTGGCCGACGCCGGCCTCACCATGGCCGATGTCGACGCCTACTACTCGGCCGGCGACGCGCCAGGCTTCGGACTTTTGTCGATGGTCGAGTACCTGGGCCTTGACTGTCGCCACATCGATGACACCGAGACCGGCGGCTCCTCTTACTTGGTGCACGTTCGTCATGCCGCCGAGGCGATCGCCGCAGGGCACGCCAATGTCGCGCTGATCTCGTTGGCCGGAAATCCACGGAGCGGAGCTGGTGTGGGTGGAGCGGCGCGGTTCGATGACGCCCCCGAGGCGAGCTTCGAGAACATGTTCGGGATGAACATCCTGAGCGGATACGCCATGGCCGCCAAACGCCACATGCACGAGTTCGGCACCACCAGCGCACAGCTGGCCGAGATCAAGGTCGCGGCCTCGACCCATGCCCAGCACAATCCCAATGCGTTCCTGCAAAACGTGGTGACGGTTGACGACGTCTTGGAATCTCGGATGATC
>CAWKYX010000057.1:0-16182 GCA_963854265.1 Acidimicrobiia bacterium | reverse complement strand
CTGCCGGGGTATTGGCAACCGGGCGACGCGCCAACGTAGCCGGGATTGTCTGGATGGAGATCAGCTGGGGCGGCGCCACTGGCTGGGTCATCGAGGCAGCGTTCTCCCCTGCCTGACAGGGCACCGGTCCATGAACGGTGGCCCGACAACCTGGCGAGGCCGCCGTGCACGCACGGACGGCCTGCATCTGATCACGGATTCATCCTGTCAGGGACATGTACTGCGCCCCACCCGGGCCGGGCGCGGCCAGCGCGGCAGCGGATCAGCTGTCGGTGGTGCTCAGCCCGATCGGACAGCTCACACCGGTTCCACCCAAGCCGCAGTAGCCGTTCGGGTTTTTGCCCAGGTATTGCTGGTGATAGTCCTCGGCAAAGTAATAGTCTGTAACGGGGATGATCTCGGTCGTGATTTCGCCATAGCTGGCTCCGTTGAGCTCAGCCTGGAACATGGCCTTGCTGGCCTCTGCTGCGTCGCGCTGGGTGTCGCCGTAGTAGTAGATGCCGCTGCGGTACTGCGTGCCCCGGTCGTTGCCCTGGCGCATGCCTTGGGTGGGATCATGGCTCTCCCAGAAGACCTTCAGGAGATCGTCGTAGGAGATCTGATCTGGGTCGAACGCGACCTGGACGACCTCGTTGTGACCGGTCATGCCCGAGCAGACTTCTTGATAGCTGGGGTTGGGGCTGATCCCGCCGGCATAACCCACGGAGGTGGTGATGACACCAGGAAGCGACCAGAACTTGCGCTCGGCGCCCCAAAAGCATCCCATGCCGAACACGGCCTTCTGCGCGTTGTCAGCGAACGGCCCATCGAGCGGAGCGTCAAGGAGCAGGTGCCGCGCGGGCAGCGGTATGGCTTCTGATCGCCCCGGCAGTGCTTCATCGGAGCTGGGGAGTTGTGCCTTGTCTCGTCCGAACAAACTCATCGTCGTGCCTCCTGGCATCGGAACTTCTGTCCACGGTAGTCAACCGTGTACTAGCAACCGCTCAACGTGCCGTTTGGTTCCCGCGGCGACCGATTCCTCCAACCCTGCCCCCGCCAGACCCTGGGCGCAATGTGCGGCTCGGAGGTTCGGGCTAGGAGCACCCCGACCCAGCATTGACTTCCAAGAGAAGGAGACCTTCCGGTGATTCCTCGGCGTCGACGAGCTGTTGCTGAGTGAGGATCCGCGTACACCGGATCGTGCCCGTCGCTGCATCGAGCGCACACAGCGTCTTGGATCGCGTGACGACGACTACCGACTCCCCGGTCTGGAAGGTTGGTCCCAGGACCTGGTCGAGAGACACCAGCCCACTGCTACGCCGCTCGGCACCACAGGGGAAGTAATTGCCATCATCGTCAGAGAGACCCTCGACACCAGGATCGGGAGCGGCGCACCCCCCCAGCGATAACGACGACCAAGATCACCATACAGAAGCCTCGGTATCTCCGCGATCTCATGCTCACGAGAGTAAGCGTCAGTCCGCTGCCGGAAGAGGCACGGTTGGCATCCAGAACGGACTGGCCTCCCGGCCCAGCTGTTTCGATATGGGCGAGGCCCGCTACTTCTGCGGGGGTGGTTTGGTTTTGAGTCGCCAGACCGGTTTGCCGGTTTTGGGGTGTTTGGTGATGGTGTAGAGGTGTTTCCAGCTGTGGTGCCATCGGCATTTGAGGTTGCCGTTGTGGGCGCTGGTGTCGCCGCCGTGTTGCCATTCTATGATGTGATCGATTTCGCAGTCATCGGCAGCGATCTCACACCCTGGGCCGGTGCAGGTGCGGTCCCGGGTTTTGATCACGTCACGCAATGTTCCGGTCGCGAAGCGCACGGACCGGCCGTAGTTCAAGATCACGCCGGGCGAGTCATAAACCGCGCGTTGCACGTGACCTCGCAGCGCCGCTTTGACGGCCATGGCCGGGGTGGTGGGTGTGCCATCGGCGAGCTCGCACAACATGTCCGGGTCATGCGGCCCGTCGCCGACATCGAATTCGTTGTCGGCGCCGCGTTCGAACGTCTTGGAGTCCATTTGGATGACCACCACGGGCAGCGGCCGTTTCGCCCCGGCGGGGACTGACGCAGCGCGCGACGCCATTTCGACCATCGCGTCGGCTCGACGCTGCTCCGGTGTCCGCGCAAGTTGATCCAACGACACACCGGGCCCGTGCTCAGCTTTCGCGGCAGCCCAGTCTGCTTCGAATAGTTCCTTCTCGATCCGACGCAACACCCCATCAAAGGTGGTCCAACCAACGGCGTCGAGCCACGCATCAACACGCCCCATCCCATCGAGCAGCCGTGACGAATGAGCTTTGCGCCCCTCCATCGTGGGATCAGGACCCGGGTCAGGATCAGTGAGTTGCTCGAACCGGGCCACCGTCTTCGCAAAATCAGCGAACGGCAACCGTGTCGCGTTCGACACCAACAAACCATCAGCCCGAGCAAACGCTCCGGCCCGGTCAGGCTTGTTCGCGCGACACAACCGATCCACATGATCGAGGCTGATGTCACCAGCAGCGAACGCCGCAGCCGTCAACGGCATCGACTCCAGCTTGCGGCCCAACCCCACCCGGCGACCAACCGCCGCCTTCGACAACCGACACCGGTCACCCAACCAGGACTGAACACTCCGATAGCCATCGACAGACCAGTCCATCGACTGCCGATACCCCTCAAGCGCCGTCAACTCCACCGACTCAACCTGAAACCGCAACCCCACCAGGGCCACGACCGCGTCACCCAGCCCCGAACCACCCAGACCCACACGACGCAGACCCTCAACATGGGCCCGCACACCGGCAACCGCCGCCTCCAGAACCCCAAACGGATCCGGACCCGGACTCACGCTGAAAGACCCCTCGAAAGGTGTTTGCTCCGCCAAGCTCATACCCCAACATTAGCGACGGGGTGTGACACTTTTCCCAGGTCAAAGGGCAGAAACATCAAACATTTCTGAATCTCTCCGACCGACCCAAACAGGGTCCCGGTTAGTTGACGCGGAACTCGATGCGCCGGTTCGCTGCCTTGTCGTCGGCACTGGCTTCGGGGTCGATTTTCAGGGCGGTCTCGCCATAGCCCGAGGCGTTCAGGCGGGCATCGCTGACCCCCTGATCGACGAGGTAGGCCTTGACGGCATCGGCACGGCGCTGGCTGAGATCGAGGTTAACTTCGGCCGGCCCGTCAGAATCGGTGTGGCCTTGGATCTCGACCCGGCCCGCAATGTTCTCGCGCAGCAAATCGGCGGCTTGATCGAGGATCGGGAACGACGCTTCGAGAATTTCTGCAGAGTTCCGAGCAAACAAGATGGGGTCGAGCGTGACGATCTGGTTAAGCGCAACCTCGGTCCGCAATGTCCCCGGCAAGAGGACCGCATCAACAATGTGGACCACGCCGTTGGTGGCGTCGACGTCACCCTCGAGCACCAAAGCATCACCGACACGGAAAACACCGTCGATGCGTTCGACAGGGATGGACTCACCTTGCACCGACGTCAACGCCGTTACCGACGCCAGATCTCGCGTGGTGATGGTGCCCACAACGAGGTGATAGCGCAGCAGGCCGGTCAGCTCCTGAGCGTCGCCCAACTCGTCTAGCGCGATCGTGTCGAGCCCCAAGATGGCGGCGTTGGTGGGAGCAAAGAGCGTGAAGCCAACTTCTGACTCGGCCTCGAGATCGGCCAAGAGGCCGGCCGCAGTGATGAAGTCGGTGAACTGCTGGAGATCAGGGTTGGCTCCCAGGACTTGAGCGATTGAGGAGTCCGAGCCGGCGATGATCAGCCGATCGTCCACGATGAGCCCGAGGTCGGAGAATGCGTTGACGACGGGGCCTCGGTCGGCCTCGTCGTCGATTTCGCCACGCACGATGATGGCACCCGTCGACAGCGAGCTCCCCTCGTCGACGCCCACCATCGCGGTCACCGCGTCTGGGCCGACCAACTCCGCTGCCGCAGCGACAAGCGCATCTGCAACGGCTTGGGCCGGGACAGTGCCATCGATGCTGATAGCGTCCACGGCGTAGGACACTTCGACAATCGCGGCGACCTCAGCCGGGAGCGGAGTGGCTTCGACCGTTGGAAATGGCACGGGCGTCGGGTCCGCGCCAAGCGAGACGGGCTCGGCGCCGGTGGCAAACGTTGCCTCCGTGCTGTCGTCACTGAAGCTGGCGATCGCCAATGCAGCGACCGCCCCCGCCACAAGTAGGAAGAGCCAGAAGAAGGGCTCCCTCGCACCGGAGTTGCCTTCTGGCTCGTCGGACCAGTCCGGCTCGCTGTGGCTACTGGCCATCGGTGGTGCTGTCGTCGGCCGAATCGGCGCCGTCATCGGCGGTGCCGTCGGCGCCGCCTGTGTCATCCTCGGTGTCGTCGGCATCGCCCTCATCGTCGGCGTTCTCCGCCGCGGAACGTGCCGCTAGAAGTTCTCTGACACGAGCAAGCTCGAGTTGAATCACATCGCGCTGGACGTCGACCCCGACCGAGGAAAGCGATCCGCCAAACACGTACTCGGTGACCACCGAGTCGACCCGCACAATGACGATGTCTGCAAAACTGTCGATCAAGAACGGGCCACTCGTGTCCTCGCCAGTAAGGCGCCACCAGACCGTCTGGTCGCCAAAGAGTGCAGTCATCACCGTGGTCGAGGTCACGGTCAGCTCGCCTGGGAAGGCGGCCTCCCACAGCGCTGTCAGGCAGGCTCCGGCCTCCGGGGCGCCCATGGCCTCGAGATAACTCCGACCAAACCCCGTCCCGTCGCCGACCGTGGTGGCATGGGCGATAGTGGACAACCCGTCGGGCAAAACGAACGAGACCGTCCGCCGCGGCTCGTCAGCGCCGTCAGACACATTGTCGGTCAGCGTTTCGCACGCCAGCACCGACACCAGACCTTCGTCGTCGACACTGAGCGAGAGCGGCGACACCAACGGGGCCGTTCCCGGCCTCCACCCGGTGTCGGGCAAGTCGCTGAGCGAAAGGACCGCGGCCGTAGCCAGCTGCTCGTCCGCCACCAGATCACGTTCGTTGGTGGGCCAGTACTCGTTGAAGGCCCAGGTCCCCGCGACAACAACGGCACCCCACATGGCGAGACGCATCGTCCCGCGGATCCACCAGCGATCGAATCGGGCGCGCAACAACGGATCGGCACCCGTTGCGCCGTAGTGCGAAATGTGACTCGTCCACCTGCGGCCGTCCCAGTAACGCGCCTCGTATCGACCGGTTGGGTCGGGGTACCAGGCGGGGTCGAGCAGCGGTGGCGGGGGTAGAGGCGGCCGTCCCACATCGACAGCGTACCGGCGCGTCCCGGACCGGCGGGGGCGCGCCGCAGATCTCGAACTTCGATTGTGCAACAGCGGCGCAAGAAATCTTCTTGCCTTCATATAGGGCAATGGCCCTAGCGATCCCTCCGCGATGCCAAACTCGGCGGAGTCACCGTCCTCGCCTTGCGAGAACAATCGGGACGATTCGTGCACCACCCGGACCTCTCGATAAGCCCATCGGTTGGCGACGTTTTGATCGCCCTCGGGACCGACGAGGAACACGTCGCGTTGCGGGCCTCGGTCGCTCCATAGCGCACGCCGGCACTGTGCCACCGCGTGGGCGACCGCCGTCGCTACTGTCGGTCGGGTGAGCGACGGCATCCTTTCCGAACCCATGGACCTCGACAGCGCACCCAAGCGGGGGGCCACGACGACCCCCATGAACGTCGAGATCGGCATGACCCTGATGCACCAGGGCAGCCAGACCGTCGGCCGAGTCATGCGCTATGTCCCGGGGCAACAAATCATCCTGCGCGACGAATCCGGGCGGGACCACACCTGGCGGCCCCAAGATGGCGCTTTCTCTTCGGGCGGCAAGCCCGTGGCGTTGCGCCAGCTGGTTCGACCGGCCGAGGACGCCGTACCCACGTTCACGGCGTCGGGTTCGATCGACATGGGTGCAGTCCCGGCGCGAGTCGCGCGGGCCAGCCGGATCTATGTCGAGGGAGTGCACGACGCAGAACTGATCGAGAAGGTCTGGGGCGACGATCTGCGGATCGAAGGCATCGTCGTCGAACAGATGGAGGGCGCCGATGACCTCGCACATCTCGTTCGCTCGTTCCAACCCGGGCCACGACGTCGCCTCGGCGTCTTGTTGGATCACCTGGTGAGCGGGTCCAAAGAGACCCGCATCGCCAGCGAGGTAGACGATCCGAATGTCTTGATCTGTGGCCACCCGTACGTTGACGTGTGGCAGGCCATCCGGCCCCAAGTGCTGGGATTCGAGGCCTGGCCCGAGGTTCCCAAAGGCCAGCCTTGGAAGGAAGGTGTCATGGCAGCACTCGGCGCCACCAAGGACAACTCGGGCACCTTCTGGAAGAAGGCCGTCAACCGGGTCAACTCCTACAAGGACCTCGAGACTCCCATCATCAACGCCGTCGAGCAGCTCATCGACTTCGTCGCCATCCCCGACTAAAGAGCTCCGTCGGTAGGTAGCAGTCGTATGACTTCGCTCCTACGCCCATCTCACGCTCCCAGCCCCGCGGCTACGGCTCGGCTCCAAGCCGCCGGCTTGGAGCACAACCGCACCCAAGTCCTACGCTGCTTGCCATGGCCACCGAGAACGTCACCGGAATCGATGTTGCGAAGGTGACGTCTTGGCTTCAAGACCGTGTTGAGGTCACCGGCGATCTGGACTTCGACCTCGTGGCCCATGGCCGGTCGAACCTCACCTTCGTGTTGACCGACGAGGCCGGCCACCGGTGGGTCTTGCGCCGGCCCCCCACCGGCCACGTCCTCGCCTCCGCTCATGACATGGGACGCGAGCACAAGATCATTGCGGCCCTCGAATGGTCCGATGTCCCGGTTCCCGGCGTCGTCGGCATGTGCGACGACGAGTCGGTCATCGGCGCACCCTTCTACGTCATGGACTTCATCGACGGGTTCATAATCACCACCCTCGACAAGGCCGAGCCCTTCTCCCCCGCCCAACGCCGCACCCAGAGCGAATCGCTGGTCGA
This sequence comes from Acidimicrobiia bacterium, assembly GCA_963854265.1. GTDB lineage: Bacteria > Actinomycetota > Acidimicrobiia > Acidimicrobiales > UBA8592 > CAWKYX01. The sequence goes on along the minus strand of CAWKYX010000057.1, from coordinate 9,228 downwards.
TGTCATGGCTGCACTCCATCGTGTCGACCCCGACGCCGTCGGCCTGGGCGACCTCGGCCGCAAGGAGGCCTACCTTGCGCGGCAACTGCGGCGCTGGAAGCGCCAGATCGATGAGGGCTCCGACCGTGACCTGCCACTGTTCCATGAACTCCACAGCCAGCTCGACGCGGCGATGCCCGACCAACAAGGCGCCGGCATCGCACACGGCGACTACCGGCTCGACAATTGCATGATCGGTCGCGACCACACCGTTGCCGCAGTCCTCGACTGGGAACTATGCACGTTGGGCGACGTGTTGGCGGACCTGGGCGGCATGCTCATGTGGTGGGGCGAGCCTGGGGGTGGCGGCCTCGCTATGCGTGACGTCCCCACGCTGGCGCCCGGCTACCTAACCCCCGACGAAGTCATTGCTCGCTACGGCCGCAACTCCGATCGAGACCTCTCGGACCTGCCGTACTACGTGGCCTTCCAGTTCTGGCGCCTCGCCGCCATCAGCGAAGGGGTCCGGACTCGGTTCGTGGCCGGCGCTATGGGCGACAAGGACATCGGCGACGAGATGGCCGGGTTCGAGACCCGGATCGATGCCCTCCTCGAGGAGTCCCGCCGCGCCATGGTCAATCTCTGACAGTCGCCGATTCCGGGATCGCCGCGCCCGACTGAGATAACGGACATCCGGCCTCAGTCCCGCACCCCCCCCGGGTGCCTACCGCAGCGGACCGAAGAACGCTCGGAGGTCATCGACCAGTAACGCCGGTTGTTCGGGGGCGCCGAAGTGCCCGCCGGCGGGCATCACGGTGTAACGACGGAGGTCGCTGTTCTCCTCGATGACCGAACGCGGGAGATGCACGACGTCCTTGGGGAAGATCGCAAAGGCGGTCGGTGCCTCGAGTCGAGGCTTGCGATCGTGAACCAACGGCCACGGTTTCTTGAAATGCTCGTGGTATAGACGAAGCGACGAGTGGATCGCACCCGTGCACCAGTACAGCGCCGCTGTGGTGCACAAATGATCGCGGTCGAAGACCGTCTCCACGTCACCGTCGCAGTCACTCCAGTTGCGACGGCGTTCCCAGATCCAGGCGGCGGTCGCGGTCGGAGAGTCGATGAGGCCGTAGGACAACGTTTGTGGGTCGAGCAAGTGAACGGTCACGTGGGCCCGAATGGTGGGCTCGGACTCGGCGCTGCGCTCGATCATCCACTGCTCGTCGTCCGCCCATGCGTCTGGAGAGAGCTCTCGCCGGTTGATGCCAGGCATGAGCGCGATGCTCAAGTGGGTACCAATCATCTTGTCCGCATGGGCATGCGAGAGCTGGGCTGTGACCAGACCGCCCCAATCGCCACCATGCGCGGCAAAGCGCTCGAAGCCGAGCACATCAGTCATCAAAGCAACCCAGAGCTCGGCGACTCGAGCAACATCAACCCCCGCTGTCGTCAGCGGAGTCGAGAAGCCATATCCCGGCAGTGAAGGTACATAGACGTTGAACGCATCGGCAGCATCGCCGCCGTAGTCCTCGGGACGACTGAGGGGCCCGATCGTGTCTTTGAAGTCCCAGAAGGTCCATGGCCAGCCATGGGTCAGCACAAGCGGGGGCGCCCCGCTGTCGCGGGCCGGGGCGTGCAAGTAGTGCACAGGGATGCCGTCGATCGTGACCTGGTAGTGCTGCCAGGCGTTCATCGCCTCGGCTTGGGCGGACCAATCCCACTCCTCTGCCCAGTACTCGACCATGTCTTGGAGCCAGGCTTGGGGTACGCCGTACGCCCAGTCATCCGCGCCGATCGTGCCGGGCCAGCGGGTGCCTCTCAGGCGACTCCGGAGATCGTCAAGGACCTCGGTAGACAGATCGGCAGTGAACGGTACGGGCTCCATCTGGCCTCCATTTGGGCTTTCAAGCGAGCGTAATCGGTGGTGACAGTCTTGCGAACCACGCGGTCGCGAAGGGGGACCACCAATCGCATGAAGCGGGGTGGGGGTCTGGGTGGGTCTAAACGGGTACTGGGCTGGGCGGCCCATGACGCAGAGAGATGTGCCCATTTCCCGCTAGTGGGGGCCTTCGGTACCTTCGGGTGTCATGGATCGTGACGCCTGATGAACGACGACTTCTCCAAGCCGCCACCAGGTGTCGACATCCCACCGGATGCATCGCGCATTCCACCCCCGCCCCCGCCCGCACCGGCGAGAACGTCGCTGCCGTATGCACCGGGAACAACCGCCCCCACACTCCCGGCCAGCTTTGTGTCGCCGCGGCCGTTGGCGTTCACGCTGCAGGTCATCTTCGGTACGTGGATTGTCCTGACGATATTAGGAATGTTCGCCGTTATTCGCGTACGCTCCGCGTCCACCGCGTTCCTTGATGGGACCGGCGACTTCGCCGACGCCACTTCGGCCGACGACATGTTGGCCGCATTCAACCTCCTCAACCTTTTGTTGACGCTCGTCACCATCGGCGTGTTCGTGGCCTGGTTCTACCGGTGCTATTCGAATCTCCCTGCACTCAGCAACCGCGACACCGACCGCAACAAGAAGTCGGCGATCTGGTGGTGGTTCGTGCCGTTTGCAACATGGGTCGTCCCGTACAAGATGGCACAAGAAATCTGGACCTCGAGCCGCGAGCCAGGTAAGTGGGGTTCGCGCTCTGGCCTCATCATGGTCTGGTGGGGGATTTTCCAGGTATCGCTGTCGGTCATGCGCTTGGTGCAGTCTTGGGCCCAATCAGCGATCAATTCTGCTGACAGCTACGAAGTCCGGGACGCGTTTTGCAAGCCAACACCGTCGACATGATCGCGATTGCCTTTGGGGCGTTGGCCGCCGTCGCGGCGTGGGCGGTCGTCCGGGCCATTTCCGACCGTCAAGAAGACACCCATGAGAAGCAGCTCGCCACGGCCGCTATCGCTTCGCCGAGCTGATACACCTTGGGGATGAGTCGAGCCGACTTCCCCCGCCAACACGCCCGGACCCGCCGATTCACCCTCGGGGCGCCGCGAGGGTTCCGTGTTTCACCAGACGGCCAACGCGTAGCGTTCCTCCGATCCCTCGCGGGCGACGACCCCATCAATCGGCTTTGGGTCCATGACGTCGCCGGCGACAAGGCCGAAATCGTGGCCGATCCTGTCGATCTGCTCGGCCAAGGCGATGACTCCGCACTGCCGCCCGAAGAGCGTGCACGTCGAGAACGAGCCCGTGAGTCCGGCGGCGGCATCGTCAGCTACACAACCGACCCTGCGGTTACCGGAGCGGTGTACAGCCTGTCGGGCAAGCTGTACACGACCGACCTCTTAACCGGTGAGACGGCTCGACTCCCGAGCACCGATGGCGTGTTCGACCCCCGGCCGGACCCGACCGGGGCCACCATTGCCTATATCTCCGACGGGGACCTCCGCGTCACCAGCCTCGAGGATGACGATCGCCTGATCGTGGGTAGCGACGACCCCAACGTGACCTATGGCTTGGCCGAATTCGTGGCGGCCGAAGAGATGCGGCGCTCGCGCGGCTACTGGTGGAGCCCCGCTGGCGATCAGCTTCTGGTTGCCCGGGCCGACACCACGAAGGTGCCTCGATGGCACATCGCCTCGCCCATTTCGCCAGAGACAGATCCTCATCAGATCGCTTATCCCGCGGCTGGCGCCCCAAACGCCCACATCCGGTTGGAGGTCCACCGCCTCAGCGGCGCCTCAGCCGAGATTGCGTGGAACCCCACTGGCTCGTGGGAATATCTCGCCAATGCCTCCTGGGCCCCACGCGACACCATCACGTTGGTGGTCCAGACCCGCGATCAGCGAACCATGGCTGTGCTGAGCGCCGATGCGGTCACCGGTGAATGCAGCGAGGTCTACCGCTGGATCGACGACCGCTGGATCGACATCGTCGCCGGCACGCCGACTTGGATTGGCGGACAAGTCCTCACCGTCGAGGATCGCGGCGCAGCTCGACGTCTGGTCCTCGATGGCCACAGCCTGACTCCCGACGAGCTCCAAGTTCGTCAAGTTCTCCAAGCTGACCACGACGGCGTCTTGATCTCGGCATCGACCGAGGCCACCGACGTGCATCTCTTCCACGTATCGCCCGACGGAGCCGTCAACGCCCTCACGACCGATCCGGGGGTCCACACCGCTGCCACCGCCGGCAACGTGATCGTGATGACCTCGGCGGGGATGGGCCACGACGGTGAGCGCACCATCGTTGTCGACAGTGGCACGCCAGTCGGGTCGATCGAGTCGGTGGCAGAGACACCTGTGTTGGTTCCCAACGTGGTGTTTCACCGGGCCGGGAAGTCGGCGCTCAACACTGCAGTTGTACTTCCCGAGGGCGCCGACCGAGACACTCCCCTACCGGTACTCCTCGATCCTTACGGCGGACCACACGCCCAGCGGGTACAGCGCAGCCGAGGGTTGTATGGCGCGTCGCAGTGGTTTGCCGATCAGGGATTCGCGGTCGTGATCATTGATGGCCGCGGCACGCCCGGGCGCGGGCCGGAGTTCGAACGAGCCGTGTGGGGCGACCTGGCACAGCCGGTCCTCGACGACCAGGTCGAAGGCCTCGAGGCGGTCGCCGCCGACTACCCGGGGATGGACCTCGACCGCGTCGGCATTCGCGGCTGGTCATTCGGTGGTTACCTCGCAGCCCTCGCTGTGCTTCGGCGGCCTGACAGATTCCACGCGGCCATCGCCGGCGCCCCCGTCACCGACTGGCGCCTCTACGACACCCACTACACCGAGCGATACCTAGGCCATCCCGTGGTTGACCTTGCCAACTACGAACGCACCGACCTGACCGCGGAGGCATCGTCATTGACGCGGCCGCTGTTGTTGATCCATGGCCTCGCGGACGACAACGTCGTCGCGGCGCACACGCTTTCGCTGTCCCAAGCCCTTCTGGAGGCAGGCCGGCCGCACCAGGTCCTACCCCTATCGGGCATCACCCACATGACTCCGCAGGAAGTGGTGGCCGAAAACCTCCTCAAACTACAGCTCGCTTTCCTGGTCGACGCGCTCGGCGGCACCGTCGAATCATAGCGAGGCGGCACTCTCCGTCTTGGAACAATCGACGTGGTCGGCCTCAGACAACAGCGCCCAGACTCGACAGGTAGCTTCCCCCGCCCATTGCACCTGGGCGTCGTAGCCGACGCCGTCGGCCAGGGCGATTGCGATGGTGAACATTGAGCCATCGCCAAGCGGTATGAGTCCGGCAGCGGTCAGAACATTGCCGATCAGCGTGCAACAGCCCGGGGGAAGCCATCCCGCCTTGTGACTCGCAAACGCCGCGGGAACCGCCGGTAGCGCGTCTACCAGCGCAGCGCCGTATGGGTGGGTCGCGCTCAGCCGATCCGGGGCCGCGGTCATCCAACCAAGCACGGTCCCGGTGGCCTCAGCGCTCAGAAGCTGGCCCGCAGCAAGTTGGTCCAAAAAGGAGACGAGGTCTCCTGTGGACGTCGTGTTGTTCCCCCCGCGGGCCGAACGATCGTTGGCATAGCGATCTTTGCCATAGTCCCAAGAGGACAGGTACGTCCGATCGAGGCCGAGGTCGGTGGTATAGGCGTTGATGGCATCGACGCCTACGAGATCGATCATCAAACCCGCCGCTTCGTTGTCGGACCATCCGAACACGGCTTCGACATGAGCACTCACCAGGCCAGGCCCCACGGCATCGACCGCGGCCACCGTCCAGAACAGCTTGGCAACACTGGCCGCCACGAAAGACGTATCTGCCGCGACGCCGGCTTGCAGCTCTGCCGAGCTAACAGAAATTGATGCGACGACACCCGCGCTTTGTCCCTCGATCTCGGCCACCAACTCCTGGAGCAACACCTCAAGCTCGCCGTCGGTCGGACCTGGGTCGACGATCGGCGGTGTTGCTCGTGGTGTTACTGGCGGCATGGAAAGGGACAGCTCAGCCGGTTCGGGCCTCGCCACAGGTGCTGGTGACGTCGACGCCAGGGGCCCCGCAGCGACCGGGCCGAGCGTAACGTCGGCGCGCTCGTCGCGAGTTTTGATGGGCTCGTGCGACGGGAACCGCTCGACCAGAACGTCCAACTCAGCCATCGACAGCAATTCCAGCGCGCTCGGCTGCACATCTTGCGGGGGCACCTGACCCTCATCTCCGGCATCGGTTGGCGGGTGGTCCCCAACTCGATTTGGATCCGACGCCTCCGCCAACCCGGCGACCATCAGACAAAAGACGGCTGCAGCACAGCCGCCCATGACGAGACGGCGCGTTCGACTGGCGCGTGGACGGGACATGTTGCCCCATTCTGGATCTTGGCCATGTGGCTACGCTGACCGTTGGTCAAGAATCTCGCGAGAATTCAGATCAGTCGCCACAATGGCCACTTCAGGCCCGGGAGCAACAGAGCAACCTCTCAGCCGAAGAGCAACTCGAGGCTGTCGGTCAGGTCCAGCGTGATGTCGTCAGCTTGGGGCAACTCGACAACGACGTCGGATCCGAAGTCAAAGAAGTCCACCGTTGACGTCATGGAAAACCTGGCGCCGGGCGGGAGCTCCGCTGCACCCATCGACTCCAATGTCTCGAGGTCGATCGTGAGATTGACCCGGCGGACGCGACCCGCGTCGTCAACGAAGAGATCGAACGGCAGCACTGCGTCGAGCGCAGCGACGTCACCCGACAACTCGACGAAGTCTGTGAGGTCCATGCCCTCGGCCTCCAGCATTTCGCTGATTGTGACCGTGGCGCGCAGATGGGTGGAGCGACCCCCCGAACGTCGGCACGACCGCGCTCCTCGACGGTCCCGACTCGCGACAACATTTCGAGCAGCGCCGCAGGCGACGACCCTGCTTGGGCTCCGGACATGATCGGGGTATCTGGCGACACATTCATCTCGAAGGTGAGGTCTGAGATCTTGAGACCGAAACGCGCTTCGAAACGGTAGGACTCCGCAGCCTCGGTGCTCTCAACGACCTGGCGGATAAATGCCACATCGAACCCGCTGGAGGCTTCGTCATCGGCCGAATCGTCCTTCGAGGCGCTGCCATCGTCGGCTCCGAAATCGAACCCAAGTTCCTCGGCATCAAGAGTGCTGTCATTGCCGCCATCGGGTTCGTCAGCTGGGTCGGTCAGCTCGGAAGCATTGGACTCGTCGCTATTTGATCCGGTGCCGCCCTCCGTGGCGTCAGATTGGCCGAGATCCGCGTCCGCGGCCGTTGGCGCCAGGCTGGGCTTCGTAACCAGAATCGTTTCGGCACCGCAACCCGCTGCCGTCAAGGCAAGGCTCAGACCAAGAACAACAAACAAACGCAGATGGTGTCGGCTGGACATCGGGATCCATCGACCCCAGTGCCTACGACTTCAGCGTGGCCTAGGCCAGGCGGACCCCAAGCCACCCGGCTACAGGCCGGACGGCCTGCCGACCTGATGACAGCACCGGCCGGCAGCGGCCATGCCTTGCGGTCGCCTCAGTGATCAGTCCCCCCTCGCGACCATCGCCTGCAGATGCGGCCGATCGGCAACGTGGGCACGGGCATAGGAGCACAGCGGAACGATCTTGAGGCCTCTCCGGTCGATATCCGCCAGCACCTCATCGAGGAAAGGCGCGGAATACCCACGGCCGCGCAGCTCGGGAAGGACCTCGATGTGTGGGATCAGTAGATACCCAGCATCGTTGTCGTCGCCAACACCTCGGTAGTCGACGATGCCGGACAACCGCCCATCGAGATGGAGCTCGTATCTGCTGGCGGCAGCATTGTCGGTAACTGTTCTGGCCACGTCGTTACGCGGACTCATGGGTCAGCGACGAGCGGTCGCCGACGATGACGACTTCCCGGGCAGATGTCGAGGGTCATGGGTCTCCTGGGGCCAACCGACTGCCATGTTGGGGGGGGTTGAGATCGAGAGTAGCCCGCACGTGAACGCGAATCCGGGCCGCCCGCCGCACTAGACGCCGGCGGGAACGGGACACGCCGCGAGATCGTAGGTACGCAAGCGCTTCCGTAGGGTGTAGACCAACAGAGCGACAGCGAACAGGCCAACGACCGGCTGGACCGGGGCCCACCAGCTGAGTGCGCCCGACGTACCGACCAGTGCCACAACAGCCTGGTTGCAGACCGGGCACCCCACGGCCAGAAATGACACGAACCCGCCCCAGACTGTTGTTCGCTCTTGGGCCTCGACCGCCTGCTGATCAGCCTCAGGACGGATCGCAAAGATCAGACCGATGAGCAACGCCGTCACGGCCAGGATCACGTAGTCGATGGCTTTTGTCTCGATCGGTCGGCCAAAGAAGCGGGTGTCGATCAAGTCTGAAGGCACGGCGATCAGCACCGCGGCAACTGCTCCGTAGACGAGCGATCGCGGCCACGTAGCCGGTGGTAACGAGCGCAGTTCGTCAAGCATTGAAGCCCACGGTAGAGCAGGTTGCATGCTTACCTCCAGCGGCGCCGTCGGCAGTCGCGCTGTGGTCACGAAGTTCACCCCGCAACCACGGCCCGAGGCCACTAGGCTGCGCCGTTGCGTGGCTTGGAGCAGCCGCGTTCGTGGGCGAAGGGTTCAAGCAATGACCACAGCGGCGTGGATCGTAGTTTCAGGCGCGGGACTGTTCGTAGGTTTCCTCGTGGGCATCGGCTTTCGTCGTCGCGCTGTACGCACCGCCGAAGCCAGGTCCACCAGCACTACCGCACCGCAGACCGCCCTCGAACCCGTTCCCGATGTTGGAGCCGACAAACCCGGCGATGTCATCGAGCTCCGTCGCCCGACCGGTGACGCTCCGCCGCTGCGCCTCGGCACCCCGCAAGGAACAACCGCCGATGCTTTCAGCACCCAGAGCCAGATGGACCGGAGCGAACCTGGCCGCCCACTTCTCGAAAACCGAGATGCCGACATCATCGACCTGACCGGACGGGTCAGCGTTTTGATCCCCATTCACAACCTCCAGTTCGTTCGCGGTATTGGACCCGAGGTCGACCGGGTCCTGCGGTCTCATCGGATCCATTCCTTGCTGGACCTCACCGAACTTACAGCCGACAACGTCGCCAAGGTTGGGGCCGACCAGCGCGCCCCATCGGCGAAGCGAATCCGAAAGAAGCTTCAACCGCGCGCCCAGCAGATGCTCGACGCCGCCGGCAAGTACAACATCGCCGAGCCTCCCGACAACGGCGAACTTCGCCGAGTGCAGGGCATCGGAACCACCATGATGCGCTGGCTCGAGACACACGACATCACAAGCCTCGAGGATCTCGCAGCGCTCGACAAAGCCCAGACCCGTGACCTCAGCAACGAGCTCACCG
>CAWKYX010000056.1:0-16191 GCA_963854265.1 Acidimicrobiia bacterium | reverse complement strand
CTGGGCGTACCCAATTCCACCCAAGCGACTGATGGTGCCGGTGAACGCGTCCATCACAAGGGGGACACCCAGACCAATGGCCTCGAAGATCTGCGAGCCCACGTAGGAACGCACAGTGGAGATGCCCATCTTGGACATGACCTTCAACACACCCTTGTCTGATGCCTTGACGTAGTTGTTGTGCGCCTCTTCGCGCGAGATCGACGACGAACCCAAGCCGTTGAGGTCGCGGTCGACCATGTCATCGATCGACTCGAATGCCAGGTATGGGTTGACGGCGTTGGCGCCATAACCCAGCAGTAGGCAAAGGTGATGTACCTCGCGCATGTCGCCGGACTCGACAATGATGCTCACCTGGGTGCGCGACTTTTTCCGAACGAGATGGTGGTGCACCGCAGCGGTCGCAAGGAGGGACGGAACAGGCGCATGCGTTTCGCTCGAGCCCTTGTCCGACAAGACCAGCAGGTTGTAACCCTCGTCGATAGCGCGGGCGGCCACACCGCGAATGTGTTCTATGGCACCTCGGAGGCCGGGGCCACCGTCGTCGACCGGGTACAGACACGAAATCACACGGGTGCGAAAATGGTCGACCCCGTTTGCCCCGGTTTCGAAGCCGTCGATATCGATGAGCTTGGCGAGCTGTTCGTCGGTGAGGACGGGATGTTCGATGAAGATTTGGCGACAGGACTCGGGTTGGGGGTCGAGCAGGTTGCGCTCGGGGCCAAGCCAGCCGTATGTCGCCGTGACGATCTCCTCGCGCATTGCATCGAGCGGCGGATTCGTTACCTGCGCGAACAGCTGCTGGAAGTAGTCGTAGAGCAACCGAGATCGGCCCGACAAGACGGCGATCGGAGTATCGGTCCCCATGGATCCAATGGCTTCCTTGCCATCGATTGCCATGGGAGCGAGGAGCAGCTTGAGCTCTTCGTGGGTATAGCCAAACGTCTGTTGACGTGTTCGCAGCGGAATATCTTCGGAGCGGTCGAGCGCTCGGGCTGGCAACGCCGCCAGGTCGAGCTGCTCTGCGTCGAGCCATTCCTGGTACGGCCGAGCAGCGGCCACGGAAGCCTTGATCTCGGCATCTCGCACGATGCGACCTTGCTCGGTGTCAATGAAGAACATGCGGCCGGGCTGTAGCCGGCCTTTTTCGACGACCTTGGACGGGTCCACATCGACCACGCCCACCTCGGAGGCCATGATCACCATGTCGTCTTCGGTCACCCAGTAACGCGAAGGTCTCAGTCCGTTGCGGTCCAAGACCGCCCCAACCACGCTTCCGTCAGTGAAGATGATCGATGCCGGACCATCCCAAGGCTCCATGATCGAAGCGTGGTACCGGTAGAACGCCTTGAGCTCGTCAGGCATCGACCCGTGATTTTCCCATGGTTCGGGAATCATCATGAGGACGGCTTCTTGGAGCGAGTAGCCGCCCATGACCAACAGTTCGAGACATTCGTCGAAACCGGCGGTGTCGGAGGCTCCTGGTGTGCAGATCGGAAAGATTCGATCCATGTCAGCGGGCAGGTGTGGCGACGCCAGCAGTGCTTCGCGGGCCCGCATCCAGTTGCGATTGCCCTGAACGGTGTTGATCTCGCCGTTGTGCGCGACGAACCGATACGGGTGGGCCAACGGCCACGACGGGAAGGTGTTGGTCGAGAACCGGGAGTGCACCAAGGCCAGCGCGCTTTCAACACGCTCGTCGGCGAGATCCGGGTAGAAGGGTTCCAGCTGAGCGGTGGTGAGCATTCCCTTGTAGACGATCGTGCGGCACGACAGGCTGGGAAAATAGACGCCATCGTGGGCTTCGGACATCCCGCCCATGGCTTCGTTGCGTTCGTCGGGACCCGCGGCCAGGGTGATTTCGTGCTCGATCCGTTTGCGCACGACATAGGCCCGGCGGTCGAGCGCCAGACCTTCCAAACCGTCCGCGCTCAAGAACAGCTGCCTGAACTGGGGCATTGTGGCCCGTGCGCCCGGGCCCAGGAGACCATCGGGGGCAACGGGGACCTCGCGCCATCCAAGAACTTGCAGCCCCTCGTCGACAACGAGGGCGTCGATCTGGTCTTGGGCCCTTTGGGCTTCGACGGGATTCTGCGGCAAGAACGCGATCCCGGTGGCGTAGCTCCCTGCCGCCGGCAGCTCGAACGGGACAACGTCGCGATAGAAGCGGTCGGGAACCTGAATCAGGATGCCGGCGCCGTCGCCGGTGTCGGGGTCCGCCCCCAACGCACCACGATGCTCCAGCTGGCACAGCGCGCCAATCCCAGCCTTGACGATGTCGTGGCTGCGGCGCCCCTTGAGGTCCGCAACAAAGTTGACGCCACATGCGTCGTGTTCGTTGCGCGGATCGTAGAGGCCTTGAGCCTTGGGCATATCGGGGTTGTGGTCGAGCGTGTGCATCAGTCTCCAGACGCGAGCAGTCCGTCGGGCAGAGGTCCGTTGGGCAGATATCCATCGGGACGAAGCGTTGGGGCGGCGTTGACCCAACTCCACGGGGAAATCAGATGCTACCGACCGTGCCCACCTCCGGGCCAACTTGCTGAGTTCCACGCACAGCCATGTGCAAAGAAACTCCCAACCAGACAACCGTGTGTCGAGCGCCCGTTGTTGCCATCATAGGGACATGACGCGACCTGATCACATCGTTCACCCAGCTATGGGCGGCTTCATCGATGCTTCGCCATCGCCGTTTCACGCGGTTGCAACTGCCGCGGCGTCGCTGGCGGCGGCTGGGTTCATTGAGCTCGACGAATCGTCGATGTGGTCCAAGAGCGAGCCCACCGCCTTCTTTCGTCGCGGCGCGAGCCTGGTTGCATGGCGCTCCGGGAGAGCCGAGGCTGGCTTCCGGATCGTCGGCGCCCACACCGACAGCCCAAACCTCCGTATCAAACCTCAACCCGATACCGGGGCAGCCGGGATCGCCCAGCTTGGTGTCGAGGTCTACGGCGGAGCGCTCCTCAACAGCTGGCTCGACCGCGACCTTGGTCTCTCAGGTCGCCTCGCCGTGGCGGGAACCGCCGGCATAGAAGAGCATCTGGTTCTGATCGATCGGCCGGTCCTTCGGGTGCCACAGCTGGCGATCCACCTGGATGGCGAGATCAGCGACCGGGGTTTGAAGCTCAACAAGCAATCCCACATGGCCCCCATCTGGCGACAGGGCACATCGAGCGCTGGCGCATTCGCCGAATGGATTGCTGACGAAGCGGGCGTCGCCGTCGATGCGCTTCGGGGTTGGGACCTCATGGCACACGACCTGACACCAAGCGGCGCTCTGGGCGCTGCGGATGATTTCTACGCGGCACCCCGAATTGACAATCTGGCGTCGTGCTACGCCGCTGTCAGCGCCCTGTGTGCTGACACCGCCGCCGATACGACGTTGGTGATCTGCTTGTTCGACCACGAGGAGGTCGGCAGCGTGTCATCGACGGGAGCCGCGAGCTCGCTGCTCCCGCAAGCGCTCGGCCGGATCCACGAGACCCTCGGCGGGACTGCCTCCACGCTTCCATTGGTGCTGAGCGCGTCTTCGTGTATCTCAGCCGACGGTGCCCACGCGACCCACCCAAATTATCCGGACCGTCACGAGCCTGATCATCAGATCTCGCTCAACGGAGGCCCCGTCATCAAACGGAATGCCAACGAGCGATATGCGACCGACGCCATTGGACAAGCCATCGCCGAAGAAGCGTGCCGCGCCGCAGACATTCCCTTCCAGCTCTTCGTCAACCGAACCGACCTCGGGTGCGGGTCAACCATTGGGCCTGTGACCGCTGCGCAGCTCGGAATTACGACCGTCGACATGGGGATCGCTCAGCTATCGATGCACTCGGCCCGAGAGCTGTGTGGTGTCGAAGATCCCGCCCGACTCGTCGCGGCGCTGGGCGCGTACTTCGCGATGTAGCGGGCCGATCGGCCGCTTCCGATGCAGCCGCTCGATCAGCAGCGCAAGCGAGATACTTTCCGCGATATAAACCCGCGACGTGTCTGGTTGTAGCGACGCACGCTCGATGCGAACATCAACATGATGGCGTAGATCTCGAGCCTCCCGATGAGCATGAGCCCGGCGAGAATCAAACGAGCCGGACGGGTAAACACCGTGAAGTTTGCCGTCGGGCCGGCATCACCCAACGTTGGCCCCATGTTGCTCATCGCCGAGATAGCGGCGCTCGCAGATGTGATCAGGTCGGCGCCCGTTGCCGCCACCAGCAACGTCCCAACCAACACGCAACCGAAGAACAAGATCAAGAACCCGAAGGCCGAAGCAACGATCTCCTCGGGAACAGCATCGCGTCCGAGCTTCATCGGAAACACACCCTGACGGTGACGAAGCCGGCGCATCTCCCGGACAAGATGCTTCGAGCCGATAAGCATCCGAAACGTCTTGAGCCCGCCCGACGTCGAACCCACGCACCCGCCAACCGACATGAGCACCAACAAGACGATCTGTGTCGCCCCGCCCCAAATCACAAAGTCGCCAATGCCGTCGGGACGCACGTTTCCGAATCCGGTGGAAGTGCCAAGGGTTGCGACCGTGAACGCCGTGTCGCGAATGGCCGTGGGCAGCGATGCCAGGTCCTGGCGCCAATTAATAAACGTCAGAATCACGAATGCGATACCAAGGACGCGTAAGTAGGTCATGGTCTCGGTGGAGCGGAAATATGCCATCCGGTCGCCGGTTGCCACGCGATAGTGAAGCGCGAAGCTGATTCCCGACAAGACCATCCCGACGATCAACACTGCTTCAATCGCAACCGAATCGAAGTGCCCGGCCGACACGTTGTATGTGGAGAAGCCACCTGTCGCCGCCGTTGTCAACCCGTGGGCGACACCGTCGTACAGACTCGCTCCGGGGAGAGCCCAGATCGCAACGGCAACACCGGCGGTGATGCCGCAGTAGACCAGCCACAGGCGGCGGGCGGTCTCGCTGACTCTGGGGGCGAGCCGGTCCGAGCTGTGACCCGGAGCCTCGGCGGTCATCAAGGCCAAACCGCCAACCCCCAGATATGGCAGCACCGTGACAGCCAACACCACCATGCCCATGCCGCCATACCACTGGGTGAGCTGGCGCCACATGAGCACGCCCCTGCCATGCGACTCGATGTCGTGGAGCACGGTGGAGCCGGTGCAACTAAATCCGGAGATGGACTCGAAGAGTGCGCCGTCCCAGCTGCTCCAGGCGAACATCGATCCCAGTAGGTACGGGAGCGCGCCGAACAGGGAACAGACAATCCAGGTCCACGCGACGATCGAGAACACCGAGACTGCACGCACATCGTCACCGAGCACCGTTGAGCGGTTGAGGACGAACCCGACCACAAAGCAGATGATCGCTGAGATGATCAGGGGCCATTCGTCGTGCGATGTCGACGAGCCCCATTCAATTGCTGCCGCAAACAAGAGCCCGGGCGCCAAGAACATCAGGGCAAGGCCAATAACGTGGGTAGTTGGTGATTCAATGGGGTGGGCAGGCCCGATCATGAGCAGGCCCACCGGTAATTCTGAACCGTGCTGACAACCCGAGCCACGGCATTAATGATCGATAAAATCACGATGTACACCGACAACCGGCCGAGCAACATCAGCACCGCGATCGACAGCTTCGAGACCGGACCCAGGTCGCCGAGTGCAACAGGGTCGATCACCTGCGGCCCTGCCGTCGACACAGCCGAGATCGACAATGCCAGGGCCGCGCCCGGCGTGACTTGGCTGTCGCCCAACTCAATCAGCATGCCGCCCGCCGCTACCACGAGGATCAACACGACCATGTAGGCGGTCAGGCGTTCGAGTGTTCGCTCGCTCACCGCTCGACCGTTGAGGCAAACGACCCCGACTGCGGAAGGATGCAGCTGTCGCTTTAGCTCTCGAGCCGCGAATCGGAATGCCTCAATGACGCGGATGTATCGGAATCCGCCGCCGGCGGAGCCCGACATCGCCCCAATTCCCAACAACACCACGAGCAAGGTTTGCGCTCCGTTGTCGAACGCAGCCCAAGACGAGGTTGAAAAGCCGGTCGTGCTCATGGCCGACACCACCGCGACCGCTGACGTACGTATCGACTCAGCGGCGGGGTAGTCGTTGTTGAGCCACAGCGACACAACAACGATCGACAACACCATAACGATCAAGAATGCCCGCAGCTCACTGGACCGGCGCAGTGCCTTGTGATCGCCGCGTACGACCCACCAGACTGCCCCAACGTTGAGGCCAGCGACGGCCATGCCGCCGACGGCGACCCACTCGATGGCGGAGCTGTCGAATGCTCCGATCGATGCAGTGCGCGTACTGAGTCCGCCCGTCGAGACGGTCGTCATAGCGTGGGCCACCGAGTCGAACAGACCCATCCCAGCCGCAAGGTAGGCAATCAGCATCACGACGGTGAACACGCCGTAAACCAACACAATGTTGCGCGCGCCGCGAGTCCAGCCGGTGATTATCGCCCGATCGCCCCGCTCGGATTGACCGCCCCTGATGAGCTCACGACCACCGAACACAAGCGGGACAAGAATCAGTGCGACAACAAGGGCCGCAAGACCGCCCGTCCACTGCATGAGCGAACGAAACATGTGCAGCCCCATGGGCAACCCATCGGGATCCAGACCGGTCATGGCCGTGGTCGTGGCGGCGGCTGTCCCCTCGAACACTGCCGCATCGACGCCGTTGGTGACGTCCGCCAGTAAATGCGCCGCCGCACCCCCGGCGATCAATGTGAGAAACGCCACCGTTGTCATCGTCATCAGGGTCGGCGCCGAGGTGACCGACGGGCCTGGGAGACGTCTGAGCCCAACCCAGCCGGACGCGCCAATCAACGCGCCCGCAACGACGAACCGCGCGGCGACATCGGCATCACCAAACAGATCGACGAAGCCCGACACCACAAAGATCAGCCCGACCTGGGCTGCTCCGAGCGCCATCGGGTAGCCAACGAGCATCCCACGACGGCTGCCGCTCGATACGTCGACCCGCCGGGGCTTGGGTCGCGCGATCGAAGTGCTCACTCGAACAGCTGGCGAACCATATCGACGTTCTCCGGACGCAGGAAGATAATCACGTGGTCACGCTGACGGAGTTGACTGCGACCACGGCCGATCTGCGGCTTGCCGTCGCGTACGAACGCCCCAATCAGAACGTCTCGAGGAAGCCGCAGGTTCGAGATCGCCTCGCCGTCAGCGGTGCTGCCGCCCGCGACCTCGACTTCGATCACCTCGAAATCGGCTGCAAGGAACGTGGCGACCTTGGCGACCCCACCACGGACGAAGCGGAGCACCCCGTTCGCGCTGGCTGTGCGGGGCGACAACGCCACGTCGATCCCGACGTCTTCAAGAAGTTCACGGAGCGCGAGGCGGTGGAGCACGGCGATCGTCTCACTGGCCCCCAGGGACTTCGCGAACAGGCAGGCCAAGATGTTGGCGTCATCCTGACCGGTCAACGCAAGCACGGCGTCGTAGCTGCCTGCCTCTTCGGCACCCAGAAGCTCCGCGTCGGTGATGTCGCCTTCGATCACCAGCACACCATCGAGCGTCTCGGCCAACTGGCGCGCACGCGCCGGGTCGCGCTCGATCAGGGTCACCGAGCCCGAACGCTCCGACAGGCTGTCAGCCACGATCTCGGCGGTGCGGCCGCCACCCAGCAACAGGACTCGGCGGTGGCTTTCGGTCTGAAGGCCCAGAAGCTTGAGCACGTCTCGTTTGCTCCGCCGTTTGGCCACGACCCACAGGTGGTCATCGGCTTGGAGGCGCTCGTCCGCACGAGGAATCACGGTCTCACC
Source organism: Acidimicrobiia bacterium (assembly GCA_963854265.1). Lineage (GTDB taxonomy): Bacteria > Actinomycetota > Acidimicrobiia > Acidimicrobiales > UBA8592 > CAWKYX01. The sequence goes on along the minus strand of CAWKYX010000056.1, from coordinate 8,429 downwards.
GTCTCGGGTGCGTGCCGCCACCAAGAAGTCCCAGTCCGGCTCGTACTGCTCACCAAGCTCGGAGAGCGACTGGTTGCACATTGGGGCTCCGGATTGAAGCGTGGTTCCAATCACGATCACCTCGCCACCGGCCAGTTGAGCGATCTCGGTGGCACCAGGCGCCTCGAGAAGTTCCAGGATCTCGGCCGCAGTCTCTGCGTCGGGATCGATCACCAGGTCGGCACCGATGGCCTGGCGGAGCCGCTGCGCATCCCGACCACGCAGGCTCTTGGCCTCGATGCGCACGACGGCGCGGGCAACGCCAGCCTGTTTGGCAAGCAGAGCGGCGATGAGGTTGACCTCATCGTTCGACGTGACCGCCACCATGAGGTCAGCCTTGGCAATCCCGGCCTCTTCGAGAACATGGGGATGTGTGCCGCTGCCGTTCACGACTAGGACGTCAAGCCGATCGCCCAAATCGCCACTTCGCTGGCGATCGGTCTCGATGACCGCGACATCATTGCCGTCTCTGGTCAGGAGCTCTGCTACATAGGAGCCGACTTCGCCCGCTCCGACCACGATGACATGCACAGCTCATTCGTACCACCACCACGTCGCTATTGCGACGATCCCGTCTACTTGGAAAGCACGGTGCCCACTTGGAAGCACGGTGCCAGAGCGGAATCAGCTCGGCAGCGTGCCCACGATGCTCGACGGCGTCACGACGGCATCAAGTCTGACGTCATGAGGTTGGCAATCAAGGGCCTCGACACGCTGGCAATCATGGGCCAGGCCGATCAACACTGGTTGCGCTGGTCGGTCGACCTCTGCGAGAAACGCGAAGCAGCGGTCGTAGTAGGCCTTGCCTCTCCCCATCCGTTCGCATCGGTCATCAAACGCAACAAGCGGTGCCAGCACCACATCGATGGCGGCCGCGTCGACCAACCCCGCGGTTGAGGCAGGCTCCAAGAGGTCCCATTCGCCGGGTATGAGGTCGTCGTCGTGGCCGACGATATGAAAGGTCATGGCATCGTCGGCGATGCGCGGGAACACCAGCGTCGCCCCAGCGCCACGCAAGAGCTTCACGCATGGCCCAGGCGAGAGCTCGCCGTCGGTGGTGGCGAGGTACGCGGCCACGATGCCCGGGCCGCTCGAGCGCAACCATGGCCAGAGCCGGCGAGCCACAGCGTCAGCTCCAGCCACCTGCGCGTCGGCGCCCAATGCTCGACGTGTCGCGCGCAACTCGCTGCGCAGCGCCCGATGGGATCCAGTCATGAGAGCAGAACCTACCGCAGGCCATCGCGTGCAGACCTCCCAGGTCATGGCAGAATTGATATTGCCGCGTGCGGAATGACTTGGTTCCGCGCCCGTCGGATCGATACTGTCCTTCGGTTGTTCGTGTGCTCAACGAGGAGAAACGACATTGGAAGCGATTCCCTATCTGGCTCTTATTAGTGCTGTCGCAGCACTAGGTGTAGCTGGCTACTACTACAAGCTCGTCGAGGCAGCGCCTCCGGGTAATGACCGCATGGTCTTCTTGATGACCGAGATCCAGAACGGTGCAAAGGCCTTTCTCAAGGCCGAGTACACCTGGGTCTCGGCCTTCGTTGTCGCCATGATGATCCTGTTGGGGATCGTGATCGACCCGCTGGCTCCAATCAGCTACCTCATGGGTGCAGTGCTCTCAGGTGGTGCCGGCTATATCGGCATGACCGTGGCCACCATGGCAAACGCCCGCACCACCGAAGCAGCCAGGGAGGGGCCGGCAAAGGCATTGCCGGTCGCATTCCGTGGCGGCGCTGTGATGGGCTTCACGGTCGCGGGCCTCGCGCTTGGCGGCTTGATGCTGACCTACCTGATCTTCGTCGAATGGTTTGCCGTCGACAAAGCGTTCGAAGTCGTCACGGCCTTTGGTCTGGGTGCGTCATCGATCGCCCTGTTCTCTCGTGTTGGCGGCGGCATCTACACCAAAGCCGCTGACGTCGGCGCCGACCTCGTCGGCAAGGTCGAAGCAGGCATTCCTGAAGACGACCCCCGGAACCCGGCGACTATTGCCGACAACGTTGGTGACAACGTTGGCGACGTGGCCGGCATGGGTGCTGACCTCTTCGAGTCCTACGCCGGCTCAATCATCGCTCCGGTCGCGCTCACCGCGTTCGGCGTGGCCGGCGGCCTCGCTGCCGAGGATGCGGGCATGGACGGGGTCATCGAACTATTGATGTTCCCCATGGCGATTGCCTTCGTGGGCATGATCGCCTCGATCATCGGCTCGTTCCTGGTCAAGGGCGGCGATAGCACCGACAGCAAGGCCCTCAGCAGGGCGCTCCACCTGGGCACCAACGTGGCCATGGGCATCACCATCGTGGCCACCTTTGGGGTCTCGTACTGGATGTTCAACGACGCTGGGAACGAATATGGCCTCGGCATCTCGGTGGTCGGCGGCCTCGTGGTCGGCTGGGCCCTCGGCAAGACAGCTGAGTACTACACCTCCGACCACTTCAGCCCGGTCAAGAAGATTGCGGCACAGACCGAGACCGGCCCGGCAACGACGATTCTGGCCGGCATCAGCGCCGGCATGATCTCGGTGGCGTCCTCTGTTGGCCTCATCGTCATCGGTGTGGGTGTGGCGTATTGGGGCGGCGAACAGACGCTCGGCGAAGGCGGCGGCATCTATGGCATCGCCGTTGCCGCCATTGGCATGCTGGCCACAACGGCAGTCGTGGTTTCGGTGGATGCCTATGGGCCCATCGCCGACAACGCCGGCGGCATCGCCGAAATGGCCAACCTGGACCCATCGGTGCGCGAAGTCACCGATGCGCTCGATTCGCTGGGTAACACCACCGCAGCGATCGCCAAGGGCTTCGCTGTTGGCTCGGCTGCGCTCACCGCTCTTGCATTGTTCAAGAGCTTCGAGCTCGCGGTCGCCCAAGACGGCGGGTCACTCAACCTCAATATTGGCGAGGTCGATGTCTTCATCGGCCTCTTCATCGGTGCGGGACTGCCGTTCCTGTTTGCGGCACTCACCATCGACGCGGTTGGCCGCGCTGCGGCAGCCATGATCGAAGAGGTTCGGCGCCAGTTCCGTGAGATCCCAGGTCTGCGCGAAGGCAAGGAAGGCGTCAACCCCGACTCGGCCCGATGTGTGGCTATCTCCACCGATGCTTCACTGAAGGAGATGATCATCCCCGGCTCCCTCGCCGTGGTTGTGCCCCTCGTCGTCGGGTTCATCAATGTCGACGCCCTCGGCGGCTTGCTCGCCGGTGCTCTGGTAACCGGCTTTGCGTTGGCGATCTTCATGGCCAACGCTGGCGGCGCATGGGACAACGCCAAGAAGTACATCGAAGCGGGCGCCCACGGCGGCAAGGGCTCTGAGTCGCACAATGCGGCCGTTGTCGGCGACACCGTCGGTGATCCCTTCAAGGACACCTCCGGCCCAGCCATGAACATCTTGTTGAAGGTCATGACGATCGTGTCGCTGGTCTTCGCCTCGGCGTTCGTCTAGCCACAACAGTCAACAGCACGCGAACGGGGCCCCTAGCGGGGCCCCGTTTCGCGTTCTGCCACATATCCATGGGGGACAGGTTCGGCCGCGGCCTCGTCCCGGGTGAATGCGCTCTGCGGTCCCCCCGCGACCGAACCTGTCCCCCATGGCCACATCGCACCCAATCGGACCAGTACCTTCGTTGGGTGCCAAATGACGTGTTAGCCGCAGCGCCCGACCGGCGCCGGATCATCGTCCTGTTCGGTGGTCAGTCCGCCGAACACGATGTCTCGTGCACCTCAGCGCGCCACGTGCTCGCCGCGATCGATCCCCTGAAGTACACCGTCGAACCAATCGGCATCACACGCGCAGGCGAATGGGTCCGCTGCGACGCGGCCAGCGAGGCGCTCGAACTGGGAGCCGACGCGTTGCCCGATCAACTCGATGCCAGCGGTTCCCACGTCGACCCGCTTGCGCTTCTTTCGAACACCGCTGCCGGCTCGCCCGTCGTGTTTCCGGTTCTCCACGGACCCCAAGGCGAAGACGGAACCATCCAGGGCCTCCTCGAGCTGAGGAACGTCGCCTATGTGGGAAGCGGCGTTTTGGGCTCGGCGCTGTCTATGGACAAGATCAAGTCGAAGGAAGTCTTCGAGGCACACGACATTGCCCAGGCTCGTTGGCGCGGGTTTCACAGCGATGACCTCTCACCCGGCCTCGAGGCAGAGCTCGTGGCCGACTTGGGCCTGCCCATGTTCGTCAAACCGGCCAACATGGGGTCGTCAATCGGGGTATCGCGAGTCGCCGACGATCGAGCACTCACAGCGGCACTCCAGTTGGCGGCCACCTACGACGAGTGGATCGTCGTCGAGGAGGCCGTCACCGGCCGCGAGATCGAATGCTCGGTGTTGGGCAATCGCGACCTCGATGTCTCGGTTGCGGGCGAAATCGTCCCGGGCGCCGACTTCTATGACTACGAGGACAAATACGCGGCCGGCGCAGACCTCTTGATCCCTGCGCCGCTCGAGTCAAATGAGCTGGCCACCATGCAACAGATCGCGCGTCGGGCATTTCGGGCGCTGCGTTGTGAAGGCCTCGCACGGGCAGACTTTTTCTATGAACCCGCCGGCCGGGGTTGGTTGGTGAACGAACTCAACACCATGCCTGGGTTCACGCCGATATCGATGTATCCAAAGCTGTGGGCCGAGTCAGGCATCGGCTACCCACAGCTCATCGACCGCCTTGTCAACCTCGCGCTCGAGCGCCATGCACGACGTGCTGCGCATCGCCGCACTGACCACTGATTGGTCGCTCCCCTCTCAGCACTTGCGCAGCTCGAACATATGTTCGATACTGGAGCGATGGACATGCAGCTCCAACACGAAATCGAACAACTCCGACGCAGCGTTGCCATGCTGCGTCCCGGCGAGCAGGCGCTCGATCGCGAGACCACGCTGCAGGTCCTCCATCGCCTTCAGGCCGTCAGTCGGCGCGTGACACGCCTTGAGGGCGGCCTACGCTCGCTGCTCGACGAAACCGGAGGGGGCGGGCCGAACACGCACCCCGCCGGCTGGATCGGCTGACAGCCGCAGTGGGTACCCGGGGTCATGCGCTGAACTCCCCGTGCACCTCACCCCACATTGGCGCCTGACACATGGCCGTGCGGCGGACTCGCACTTTGTGTGCGCCACCGACTGAGCGCTGGGCTCAGGACCGCAGTTCTTCACCAGCATCAGCGGCGGGCTGAAGTGCCGAGCGCAAGAAACGGAGCAGTTCGCGTCGGCGGAGCGCCGCCTCGCGCGCCGATGGCTCGACTCCTACTGCTCGAAGAACCTCGATCTCGGTGGCCACGCCCATCACCGTCGAATAGACCGAGAAGGCGAGGAGCTGAGGGTCTGACTTGCGGACACGCCCCTCGGCCATCTCGGCGCGCAGCCACTCGGTGGCGCCTTTGATAAGCGGGTCGAGGGCATCGGTCGCGCGATTGAGCACCGGCGGACCCAGACGCGTCACTTCGCGCAGCAGGCCGAGCAACTCAGGTCGACGCATAGCCAACCGGAAAACTCCGCGCACCATCGCCTCGACGCGATCGAACCCATCGTCGCTGGTTGCGATGACGTCCCACAGGACCTGGGTCAGCTCCCCCACTGCCCTGTCGACGGCCGCATCGAGCAGCTGATCCTTCGAGGGGAAGTGGTACAGAATCGACTGCTTGCGAATCCCCAGGTCGGCCGCAAGGTCATCCAGGCTGGTGGCGTCATAGCCGCGTCCGCCATACGCCAGCATGGCGGCATCGAGGATGCGGTCGGCAGTACTCATGACCAAGATAGTAGTCGGTGTCTACCAAGTGGTAGAAAGGGGGTGTGTCAGCCATTGCCGAGGCCCTCGCGGGAAAGCGCATCGCCATCACCGGATCCACGGGATTCCTCGGGACCGCGCTCGTCGAGCGACTCCTGCGAGGCGTCCCCGACTGCGAGCTGGTCTTGTTGGTGCGGCCGGGCCGTCGAAGTGCCGAACGCCGCGTCGACCGCGACATCCTGCGCAACGATGCCTTCGATCGCCTCCGCGAGACTCACGGGGCCGACGGATTCACCGCGCTGACCAACGCTCGGATTCATCCCGTAGCAGCGGACATCTCTATCGATCGACTCGGCCTCGACGACGATGGCCTCGCCCTACTCGCGAGCTGCGACGTCGTGGTTCACAGCGCTGCCGCGGTGTCCTTCGACGAACCACTCGACCGTGCCGCCGAGGTCAACCTGATGGGCCCGGTGCGGCTGGTCTCGACGCTCCATGAGTTAGGAGTCACCCCTCACCTCGTCGCCGTCAGCACGTGTTACGTCGCGGGGAGCCGCAAAGGCGACGCACCCGAGATCGCGTTGTCCGAGAGCTCGTTCTATGTCGCACTCGATTGGCGCGCCGAAGTCGACGCCGCACGCCGAACACGCTCCTACGTCGAAGATGACAGCCGCCGCATCGAACGGCTGGACGCTTTCGGCGCGGCAGCCCGAGCCGAGCTCGGCGCAGCGGGAACACCCGCCTTGTCCGCCAAGACCGAACAATTGCGCGAGCGCTGGGTCAAAGACCAGATGGTCGAAGCCGGCCGCACACGCGCCGCTTCGCTCGGCTTCCCCGACGCCTACGCGTTCACGAAGGCGATGGCAGAACAGGCCTTCGAGGAACTGCGCGGCGACATCCCACTCAGCATCGTTCGCCCGTCAATCATCGAGTCCGCATGGGCCGAACCAAAGCCAGGCTGGATCCGCGGCTTTCGGATGGCCGAACCCATCATCATGAACTACGGCCGCGGGACATTGCGCGAGTTCCCCGGCATACCCGAGGGCATCATCGATGTCATTCCGGTCGATCTCGTTGCGGCAGCAATCGTCGCCGTGGCGGCGCAAGAGCCGACGTCAGAAACCGGCATCGTGCACGTGGCATCGGGAGGATGCAACCCAGTGGCGATCTCGACGCTGACGGACCTGATCCACGATTTCTTCGGCCAGAACCCGATCTACGACGATCGGAATCAACCAATCTCCCCCGCGCGCTGGACCTACCCGGGCCGCGGCCGGGTTGTGTCGCAACTCTCGCGAGCCAAGCGTGCGCTCGAACTCGCCGAGAAGACGCTGCACAAGCTGCCGGTACGAGGCCGCACGGCCCTGCTCGCGGCCGATTTCGAAGAGAAGCGAGACGAGATCGAGAAAGCCATGGGGTACGTCACGCTCTACGGCAAGTACGTCGAGTGCGAGGCCCTCTTTGGCGTTGAACGTTTGCTCGGGGTGTGGGACAGCCTCACCTCCGAGGATCAAGAAGAGTTCTGCTTCGACCCGCGCATCATCAACTGGTACCGGTACGTCTATGAGACGCACCTGCCCTCGGTTCTTGCCATGGGACGCGTCAAGACTGCACCGAGCACCGGAGCGACACCGTCACGGTCAGAACGCCTCCGGACCCAGGTATTGGCGCCCGAGCGCCAGATGGCAGCATTCGACCTTGAGAACACCCTCATTGCCTCCAACGTGGTCTCGTCGTGGGGCTACCTGGCATCCAAACGGCTGCCGCCGGGCGAGCGCGCCCGCATGGTCGGCAAGACAGTCCTGCAGGCACCAGGCCTGCTGGCACTGGACCGCCGAGACCGCAGTGACTTCCTCCGGAGCTTCTATCGCCGATACGAAGACGCTCCGGTGGATCAGATCGATGAAGACTCGTGGGAAATGTTCAGCGAACTCATTCTTGCGAAGTCCTTCCCTGCAGCCCTGCGACGAGTCCGTGCCCACCGAGCAGCCGGTCACCGGACCGTCCTGATCACCGGGGCACTCGACTTCGCGGTCGAGCCTTTCCGGCCGCTTTTCGACGACATCTTGGCCGTCTCGCTGAACGTCGAGAACGGCATGTACACCGGCCAGATGAGCGCAGTCCCCCCAATCGGAGAGACACGGGCCTCGGTGCTGGCCAAATACGCCAAGGAGCAGGGCATAGACATGTCCGAATCTGTCGCCTATGCCGACTCCACAAGCGATCTCGCGATGCTCGAAGCCGTCGGCTTCCCGGTCGCTGTAAACCCTGAAACCAAACTGGCCACCCTGGCGCGACGCCGGGGCTGGCTGATCGAGAACTTCGACAAGTCGCCCGGTGCGCCACGCAAGGTGCTACCACTCGGGCGCATGAGGAACTAGCAAATGGCGACCGAGAGCCACCGTCATCCACGCCCGGGCCTCGTGCTCGACGTCGATCGATCCACTCCCCCAATCCTGTTCCACCACGGCGAAGGCTTCCGCCTTGAGAAGCTGCCCCCTGGTCGTAGCCGTGTGATCTACCCGGCCGAACCCCTCGACGGTCTCCCCAACCCAGACGGAGCCATTCGCGACGCACTCGAGAACCCCCTCGGCGACAGCAAACCCCTTTCGGCACTGATGACTTCGGGCATGAAGCTCACCATCGCGTTCGACGACATCTCGCTGCCTCTCCC
>CAWKYX010000055.1:0-16315 GCA_963854265.1 Acidimicrobiia bacterium | reverse complement strand
CGACGTTGACGTCGCGGATGACCTCGGGGATATCGATCTCGATGACCTCGGCAGAGCTGGCCGTTTCGCCGCTCACGATCCGGATGGTCGTCCCCTCCACGAGATTGACGCCACTTTCGGCGAACGGGGCACAACGCACCTTGGGCCCCGGCAAGTCGACGAGCACACCGATCTCGCGGTCCACGTCGGCGGCGGCTTGGCGGACGCGATTGTACACGTCCATGTGCTGATCGATATCGCCGTGGGCGAGTCCAATCCGGGCGACGTCGAGCCCAGCTTCCATCATCGATCGCAGCGTCGGGGGATCCCACGACGCAGGTCCAATTGTCGCGACAATTTTCGTGCGACGCAAGATTTGTACCTCCGTGGTGCGGATGAACACCGGTAGCCAGTCGAACTCCGTCACCACGCTGTGACAGGGCAGACCGTCGCACATTCCAGCCCGACAGTCGAGCCTTTCGGAGAATCGATGGCTTGGGTCGTGGAAGACTTCGCAGATGGACATCGAAACCGCACTCGAGTGGGCCGCGCAACGTCATAGCGCTGTACTCATCACCATCAGGTCGAACGGTCGACCACAGTCGTCTGACATCGCATACGCGGTGACCGACGGGGTGATCAAGATCTCGGTGACGGGGGACCGAGCGAAGACTCGCAACCTCGAACACGACCCGAGAGCGGTGGTCCACATCACCTCGCCCGACACGTGGTCCTACATCTCGTTCGAGGGCGACGTCGAGCTGTCCCCGATTGCGGCATCTCCCGACGACGACACGGTTGCCGAGCTCGCGACGTTGCTTCGTGACGTGCAGGGCAAGGACCATCCCGGCTGGGACGAATTTAACCAGGCCATGGTGGACGACCAGCGGCTGGTTATCAGATTCACCCCCAGCAAGGCCTCCGGGCAGATCCACTAGGACCGGTAACGTCTGCCCCCCTTGGTCAGGCTGCTTGGTGAGGCTGCTTTGGATTCGCCGCCGCGTTTCGTTGGGCTCAACGACCGGTGACGCCCGGGGATGGCCGATTGCGGGTCAGCTGTCCTGATCTCGTGAGTTCCTTGACAATGGTCGGGCTGCTGTCTGGCACCCGCTGGCCTTGAGCGTGATGTTCTGGGGCCCGGTGGCGTGTTGGGCGTGGTGTTCTGGGACCTGGGGGTCGGGCTGCGTTCGTCTCGGTCGAGCGTTTCGTTCGGACTGAACGGCTGGTCGCGCTGGCTGGGGTGGGCATCGCCTGTTCCGGTCCGCTGGCTTCCTACCGGCGTTTGCCGGCAGCGCTATCCGAAGATGGCACGAATCTCGTCGGGCACTCCGTGGTCGAGTTGGGCCACGTGACACGATGCCGGTTCACGATCGGGGCGCCAGCGGCTGAGACGAGCCACGCCCCGGAATCGGCCGCCTGTTGCATGTTCGTAACGAACCTCCGCGACGAGAACCGGCGCGATCGGAACCCAACTCATGTCCTTTTGTGCGTTCCACCGATTGGGGCCACCGGGCATGCGGCCGTCGGCGGTTTCGGCTGTCTGTGAGGCCCAGCTACCCCAGGGATGATCGGCGATCGTGTCGAGGTGGAGTTCGGTCAACTTCTCAAGGAGCAGCGGCCGATCGACGGCCTTGAAGCTGCTCGCCACGCCGAGGTGGTGAAGTTCGCCCTCGTCGTCGTGTGCGCCAAGCAGCAAAGAGCCAACTCCATCGCCCGACTTGTGGATCCGGTAGCCGGCAACGACACAGTCGGCGGTCTTTTGTTGTTTCACCTTGAACTGGGCACGTTTGTCTTGGAGATAGGCGCCGTCAGCGGCCTTGGCCATCACACCGTCGAAGCCTGCGCCTTCGAAGCGGTCGAACCAGGCTTGGGCCTCGGCACGGTCGGTCGTACTCGGGGTGATCATGATGGGGCCGCCGAAGCCGGCGGCCACCTCGGTGAGCACGCGGCGGCGCACGCTGAACGGTTCTTTGGTCAGGTCTTCGTCGCCGAGTGCGAGCAGGTCGAATGCCACAAAGCTGGCCGGCGTTTGCTCAGCCAGCATGTTGACTCGTTTGGCGGCGGGATGAATGCGCTGGCCCAGGGCATCGAAGTCGAGACCATCGCTGCCTGGCACGACGAGCTCGCCATCGATCACGGCCCGATCGGGAAAAAACTCCCGAATGGGACCGGGCAGTTCGGGGAAGTACCGGGTGAATGGTTTCTGGTTCCGACTGCCCAGCTCTACTTCGTCGCCGTCACGAAAGATGATGCAACGGAAGCCATCCCACTTGGGTTCGAAATAGAGGTCACCCTCATCGCCGGGCGGGAGCTCATGCACGGCCTTCGCCAACATGGGTTTCACCGGCGGATTGACAGGCAGATCCATCGCCCGAACCTAGCCCGCCCCGCTGACAGCCACCCTGCGCCGAACCCACCCAACGGGTGACACTTGGTGCCTGGGGGCCGCGCGGATAGGTGACCGTCCCCCGGTGGTGTGTTGTCCCGTGTTTTGATCGCGGGTGCTATCCAACAACACTGACCGGGTGTGCTTTCGTGGGATCCTGATCCGGCTTGTGACTGGCGCGGCGTGGACCACTGTCGAAGTGTTGATGAACCACGAGGTGTCAGACACGACGCTGCGTACCCGCCGCGACGAATGGATCGCCAACGGCGTGTTTGATGCGCTCGCCGCCTATGACCACATCGTGGGGTTCGACCTCACCAATGTTGCTATCGATGGATCGAACCACAAAGCACCCTGTGGCGGTGAACAAACCGGGTTCAACCCCACTGACCGGGGCAAACAAGGCTGGAAATGGCTCATCGCGGTCGACGCAGCCGGGATCCCTTTGACCTGGGTCACAGCCGGAGCGAACCGCAACGACTACGCGCTACTCAAACCCATCCTCGGACAACTCCAAGACGCCGACCTCGCTACCGTCATCGGCACCCTGCACCTCGACCGCGGCTTCGGCTACAAATCAGCCCCCGCCGTCGTCGCGTCCTACGGCATCGCGAACCTCGACGTGATCGCCCGACGCCAACCCAACCAAGGACCCGGCCCCCTCGTCGGGCTCGGTAAACGCTGGATTGTTGAAGCCGCAAACTCCTGGCTGTCCAACCACGGACAACTCCGCCGCTCCACAGACCGCCGCGCCGCCATCTGCCTCGCCGTCACCATTTTGATCACCGCACGGCTCCTCGACTGGGCAACCACCCACCACAACCCCCGCCCTATCCGCTAAGCCCCCAGGCACGGTGCGTCACCCGGTTTTGGGCAGGTTGGCGGGTGGGGTGGCTACGGTGGCGAGATGGCGCGAGGTGATGGTGAGTTCGACTACGACGTCGCGGTGATCGGGAGCGGGTTTGGCGGTTCCACCACCGCCCTGCGGCTAACTGAGAAGGGCTATCGAGTCGGCGTCTTCGAAGCCGGGCGCCGGTTCGACGCCGAGGACTACCCCACGAGCAACTGGCGGATCCGCAAGTTCTTGTTCATGCCGAGACTCGGCCTGCGCGGTATCCAACGGCTGACACTCCTTCGTGACGTGCTCGTCTTGTCAGGCGCTGGCGTGGGCGGTGGATCGCTGGTCTACGCCAACACGCTGTACGAGCCGCTCGATCCGTTCTGGACCGATTCCCAATGGGCGCACATCGCCGATTGGCGCAACGAGATGGCCCCGCACTACGAGCAAGCCCGCCGCATGCTCGGCGCGACGCGAGCCCCTGACGACACACCCTCGGACGACGTGATGCGTGCCCTGGCCGATCGGCTCGACGTGGCAGATACCTACCGCGCCACCGACGTTGCCGTCTACCTCGGTGAGCCGGGTGTCGAGGCCGACGACCCATACTTTGGTGGCGAGGGGCCGTCGCGTTCGGGATGTATCCAATGTGGTGCGTGCATGGTGGGATGTCGTCACAACGCCAAGAACACGCTGGACCGGAACTACCTATACCTCGCCGAGGCGAATGGAGCCGAAGTGCTTCCCGATCGCCACGTGGTCGATCTGACCCCGCTCGACGGCGGTGGCTATGAGATCGTGAGCGAGCGTTCGGGCGCGTGGATCCGCAAACAGCGCCGCACCACTCGCGCAGCCCAGGTCGTTGTCTCAGCCGGCGTGCTCGGCACGCTGAAGGTCTTGGCATCGGCCAAAGAGCGCGGACACTTGCCAAATCTGTCGGAACGGCTTGGCGTCCGAGTTCGCACGAACTCCGAAGCAATCTTGGGCGCTCAGACAATCGGGGCCGTCGACCGCGATTACTCAACCGGGCTCGCAATCACGTCGTCGATCCACCCCGATAGCCGCACCCACATCGAGCCGGTGCGCTACCCCCGGGGTTCCAACGCAATGGGCTTGCTGTCAACCGTGCTGGTCGATGGTGGGGGTCGAGTCCCGAGGCCGGTTCGATTCTTGGGTCAGGTGCTCCGACATCCGGTCGCCTTCTTGCGAAGCCTTTCGGTCCGCCGCTGGTCGGAGCGTTCGCTGATCTTGTTGATCATGCAGAGCCACGACAACAGCTTGAGCATCCGGTGGCGCCGGCGCCGCAACGGTTCGGTCAGGCTGACCACCGAACAAGGCGACGGGTCGCCCAATCCGACCTATATCCCAGAGGCGAACGACGCCGCTCGAGCCGCGGCCGACATCATGTGCGGAGCGCCCGCCAGTGCCATCAACGAGGTGCTGCTCGACGTGCCTACGACGGCGCACATCCTGGGCGGCGCATGCATCGGCGACTCGGCCGAAACAGGCGTGGTGGACGCCTACCAGCGAGTATTCGGCCATCCGGGCCTCCACGTGGCTGACGGGTCCACCATCAGTGCCAACCTTGGGGTCAATCCTTCACTGACCATCACCGCGCAGACCGAGCGGGCGATGTCGATGTGGCCCAACAAGGGTCAAAGCGATTCTCGACCACCACTGGGCGAGCCCTATCGAGCTGTCGATCCCGTTCACCCGGATTCGCCGGCGGTACCCGAACAGGCACCGGCCGCGCTGGTGTGGTGATCTCGCTGTTGGTCGCGCAACTGGTGCCGGGAGCTACAGCCGCAGGGCCGGTTCTCGTGAGGCTCCGCTCCGCTATTGCCGGGTCAACGCGAAGGGGCTGCGACGAGGCGGTCGGATAGTTCGCTCAGGCTCGCGCAGCCGACCTGGTGCATCGTGTTGAGAAGCCCGTCGGCGAGGATGTCGTACGCGTGGCCACCGCCGTTGGCGCCCAATGCCGCCACACCGAACATGAACGCCCGGCCGCAGAACACGAACTTGGCGCCCAACGCCAATCCACGGGCGACGTCGGTGCCTGAGCGGACCCCGCTGTCGAACAAGACGGGCACCGAATCGCCAACACGATCCACGATGGCGGGTAACGCCTCGATGCCCGCGATCGAGCCATCGAACTGGCGTCCGCCATGGTTCGAGACCTGGATGCCATCGGCGCCGTGGTCGATGCAGCGCTGGGCGTCATCTGGGTCGAGGATGCCCTTCACGACAAGGGGGCCTTGCCATTGCTCGCGGACGCGAGAGAGATAGTCGAAGGACAACGTGCCGCCGAGGTTGGCACCAACAAACCCGGCCGTGTTCTCCATCGTGGCGCTGTCGATGTAGTCCTCGAGTGCGCGAAAACGGGGAAGCCCGTGCCGTAAGACACCCCAACTCCAAGCCGGTCTGATGGCCGACTGCATGACAAGGCGCGGGCCAATGGCCGGCGGCACTCGGATCCGGGCCTTGCGTTGGCGCTCGCGGCGACTGGCGGTTGGGACGTCGGCGGTGACCACCAAGGTTGTGAACCCGCATGACTGGACCCGGTCGATCAGGGTTTCCCGTAGAGCGTCTTCGCGTGGCGGATAGAGCTGAAACCAGCCCATGCCATCGGCGTTGGGGCCGGCCACCTCGGGGCTTTCAGTCGCGACGGTACTCATGGTGTACGGGATACGGCGTGTGGCTGCGGCCGCGGCCAATGCGGCATCGGCGCCAGGCCAAATCAATCCGGTCAGGCCGATGGGTGCGATTCCGATGGGTGCCGAGTAGGTCACGCCGAACAGTTCGGTTTCGATCACCGGTTCGAGCAGGCCCTTCATCAGCTGTGGTCGGAACACGACGTCGCTCAACGCCGAGAGGTTGCGCTCCACGGTTGCGTCGTCGCCGGTTCCGCTGTCGAGGTACTCCCAAGCGAAGGACGGGATGCGCTTCTTGGCCCGCGCCTCGAGGTCGGAGATGGAGGGGTAGGTGTCCATGAGATCGGAGGCCATGGTGGGAGATTCTTCCATGTCCCAAGGGCAGTGCCTGCTTCGGCCCCAGGGGCTGGTGATGGCGCGGTGGACGTCAGTAGCGTCGGCTCGGCTGTAGCCGATCTCGGCCAAGGGCTCGAGCTCTCTGCAACGAGATGCGACCCGACTCCTCAGCGGCCCAACGCGTGCCGATAAGTCGCAAACTACAGGCCCAGCTCACGCAGTGCCGTGCGTGGCGTTTTGCGAGATGAGCTCGAACAAGCTGCTGCCAACGGCTGCACGCGGATACCGAACGTATAGTTGATTATTGTTGCGAGGGGGTCTCCACACAATGGCCGCTCGTCTGTGGGAGCCTGCCCGACCGGGCGCTACGAATGTCGAGGGGGAACCATGAGCAAGCCGCTGGTGCCTGCCGATCCACGGCCGACGGTGGATGGCCAGCACATTTCTGGGGTGCAGTGCGAGGAGTGCGGTCGAGCGTCAGCGTTCGTCGATGCACGTTGCCGGCGCTGCCAAGGAGCGGTACGGGCGGCACAGTTCGGACCTGGGGGTACGGTCTGGGCCTCAACAACGGTCCACCTGACCGTCGATCATCGCGAGCCACCATTCACCGTTGCTTATGTTGACCTGGACAACGGTCCACGAGTGCTGGCCCTCGTCAACGGCGAGCAATCCGTCCCTCCTCAGACCCGGGTGAATCTTGTTGGCGAAGTGCAGGGGGACCTGCTGGTGGAGGTAGCCGCCGATGATTGAACCACGACCTGTTGTTGTGGCTGGCGTTGGAACCTCTGGCTTCGGGCGGTGGCCGCAGCGCCACGCCCCCGAGTTATCCAACGAGGCGATCCACGAAGCCCTCGCCGATGCCGACACAACAGCCGCTGACATCGATGCTGTGTACGTGGGCTCGGTCTTCGGAGCCCCTGGAGTGGCAAGTCGCGTCGTCGCAGCAGCGGGCCTCGCTGGAGCTCCTACCTACCGAATCGAAGCCGCTTGCGCCAGCGGAACAGTCGCGTTTCACGAGGCCTATCAAGCCATTCGGCTCGGTCGCCACGAACGAGTGCTCGCGGTTGGCGTCGAGCAACTCTCCACGATTTTCGGCGGAGCAATCGTGCCCGAGCCCACTGATCCAGAGGGGCGGGCCGGTCTCGCCCTCCCAGCGTTGTACGCCCTGCAGGCCGATCGCTACCTTCATCAGTGGGATCAGCCGGGGAGTCTTCTCGCCCACGTAGCCGTGAAGAACAAGGCGCACGGCGCGCTGAACCCGCGCGCACATCTGAGGGGTGAGCCGCCGTCGCTGGAGCAGGTCCTTCAGAGCCGGCCGATCGCCGGGGCTTTGACCCTCTTGCAGTGCTGCCCAATGAGCGACGGTGCCGGCGCCGCTGTGCTCTCAACGCCGCAGCGACCGGACCGCGATGTGACCGTCTTAGGGTCGAGCTTTCGGTCGGGAAACCTTTGGGACCAGGACAGCGATGCCCCATGGGGGTTCGAGTGCGTCGCAAGCGCGGCTGCCGAAGCGTTCGAGGATGCGGGACTCACCGCAGATGACGTGGACGTAGCCGAAGTGCACGACGCGTTCACCATTGGAGAGGTCCTGACACTCGAGGCGGTAGGTATCTGTGAACCGGGATCGGGAATCGGTGCGGCCGCCAGCGGCGAGACTGCTCTCGGTGGCCGGCTTCCCGTCAACCCCAGCGGCGGCCTGCTGTCTCGAGGACATCCCCTCGGGGCCACCGGACTGGCCCAGTTGGCCGAGCTTGTTTGGCAACTGCGTGGTGACGCTGGCCAACGTCAGGTACCCGGCGCCCGAACAGCGCTACTCGAGACAATGGGTGGGGGCGCGGCTGGAGTAGACGGAAATGCCTGTGTTGTGGCCCTTTTGGGTGGGCCTCGCTCGCATGACCCTGATGTTGGCCCCAACCAGCCGGGTGAATCTCCATGACACCGTGGCCAGGTCTCCAAAACGGCGTGGGCTATGCCCAGACGATCGCTAACGGGGTCATTCTGATCGCTGCACTCTCCCTTGCCGGTGTTGCCCGTCGCGCTTCAGACAAAGCATGAACCCTGACCGAGGTCCGATATCGACCGCTGACCTGCTGTCGGACAAGGCGATCGCCGCTCCCTACGAGGTGTTCGCCCGACTTCGCAACGCCGGCCCTTTGGTTTGGCTTCCCGCACATCGGGCTTGGTTCTTCTCGACATACGAAGCCGTCATTGAAGGGTTCCACGACCGGCGGCTCTCGAGCGACCGGTTGACGCCCCTTGAGGCTCGGGTCGACGACGACCGCCGGTTAACGCTCGCCCAGACATTCGAGCTCTTACGGGGCTGGATGGTCTTTCACGATCCTCCAGAACACCAACGGCTACGAGACCCATTGAAGCGGGCTTTCACACCGCGTCGTGTCGCGGCGCTGCGGCCGCGCATCGAAGAAATTGTCACCGAGCTACTCGACGAAATGGAACAGAAGGAGTCCTCCGACCTCATCACGGACTTCGCATTCCCGCTCCCTGCCATCGTCATTGCCGAGCTCTTGGGTGTGCCGCCAGAGGATCGAGAAGCGTCCAAGCTGTGGAGTGACCAGCTGGCGGCCATCGTCTTCGGGGCTTCGAACCAGGCGGACCAGGCTGAGCGAGCAGCCGCTGGGAGCGCTCAGTTTGCCGACTACTTCGGGTGGCTGATCAACAAGTACGAGCGCGAGCCGGCCGACAACTTGGTATCGGATCTGATAGCGGTCACGCGCGTCGACCCCGCCGGTAGTGGCCTCAGTCCGACCGAGTTGGTTGGCGCATGCACGTTACTTTTGTTCGGCGGTCACGAGACGACGACCAACTTGATCGGCAATTCGGCGTATTCGCTTCTCACTAACCCACCAGAACATGCATGGCTGGCAGAGCACCCAGACCAGGTGCCCGAAGTCCTCGAAGAGCTGCACCGATACGACGGCTCAACGAAGCTAATGGTCCGAGTGGTGGGCGAATCTCACGAGCGGCACGGGGTGTCGTTGGAAAAAGGAGAGACCGTCTTTTTGGGCGTAGCCTCGGCGAATCGGGACCCGGCAATGTTCGATCAGCCTGACAGGCTGTGGCTCGAACGGCCGGATGCGCAACGCCACCTCGGCTTCGGATACGGCATCCACTTTTGCCTCGGTGCTTCCCTTGCTCGCGTCGAGGCGCAGCTCGCGCTCGAGGGACTTGTCCGACGATTCCCAAAGATGGAGCTCGGCAGCGGTGAGCTTGGTTGGTCAGAAGTCCTGTTGGGTCGAGGTCTCGAGTCCTTGCCGGTTGATCTGAACGCCTAGCAGCGTGCCAAAGAGCTGCTGCCGGCAGCGTCAGACCGCTGTCCATCCGCCGTCAACGAACAAGACGTGCCCGGTGACGTAGCTGCTGGCGTCGCTGGCGAGGAATAGCAGGGCACCGTCGAGTTCGTCCTCGCGCCCGGCCCGCCGCATCGGAGTGTTCTCGGTGATGTAGCGCATCCCTGCGTCAGTATCGAACATTGCCTCACCGGTCATCTCGGTCTCGAACCACGACGGGGCTATGGCGTTGACCCGGATTTGTTTGTGCGCCCACTCTGAAGCCAGTTCGCGGGTGAGCTGATGAAGCCCGCCCTTGGCGGCTGCATAGCCGGGCACCTTCACTTTCCCGCCGGCCACGCTTCCCAGGACCGAGCCGATGTTCACGATCGCGCCAGAGTGACCGCTGTCGATCATGGTGGCGGCGGCGAGACGGGTGACTGCAAACGGGGCGATGAGGTTGATCGCAAGCTCGCGGGCCATTTGGTCCTCATCGAACTCCAGCGCCGGCACGACGCTGGACTTGCCGGCGCTGTTGACGACGACATCGATGCGGCCATAGGCGTCGATGGCTTCGTCGACGACATGTTGGGGGCCATCGGCGCTTGTCAGATCTACCTCGACGACGTGAGCATTGGGCAATTCTGTTGCCGGGGCCTCGAGGCGGTCACGCCTGCGAGCGGCGACGACGACCTTGGCGCCGGCACTGGCTGCGACGAGCGCAAAGCGTCGACCCAGCCCGGAACTCGCCCCAGTGACAATCACGACGCGATCGTCGAGGCGGAACTGGTCGAGAGGTGAAGGGTCGAGCATGGACATCCGGTAGGGGCCTGATTGGTTCGCTCAGTTTAGAACGCACGAGAAGAGGTGTCGTGCCTACTGGAATCGATCGGCCGCAGACGGCCGGCGTGTGTGAGCCTCTCGACCAGTTCCGCCGATTTCGGTGCCGACCGGCTGAGTCAGCGACGATCGAACTCGATCAGCACCGCAGCGGGGGACCTTGTCGCACCCCGGGTGAGAAACGTCGTGTCAGCATCGGGCGCGAGCCGTGGGTTTGCCATGGCTTCTGCCAGCAACTTCGAGCCCAAGACGGCTTCGACCCGTGCCATCTCGTAGCCGAGGCAGAAGTGCTTTCCGAGCCCGAAGCCCAGGTGTCCATAGCGGCCATCTTGTCCGTGGTGGCCCTGCTTGAGCTCCTTGCCCAAGTGGAGGTCGTCGCGATCGATGCGAAAAGCGCGCGGATCGGCGAACACGGTCTCGTCACAGTTGGCCGATGCAAGCTGGAGACTGACCGCAGACCCAGCCGGAATGGTCACGCCGCTGAACTCCACGTCGTTCACGGCGTATCGGAGTTGGCTCAGCACCGGAGGGGAGTGGCGCATCATCTCCGAGAAGGCTGCGTCGAACAGCTCGGTATCGGCCAAGACAGCAGCCAACTGGTCGGGCTGCAACAAGAGCTGGGTCCACATGTTGGCGATGCCCTTGTCGGTGGTCTCGCCTCCGGCGACCAACAGCAGCGAGATGAACGCCTGGATCTCGGTATCGGTGAGCTTTTGGCCGTCGGCTTCGGCATGGACGATCTTGGAGATCAGATCCTCGGCGGGGCATCCTCTTCGATCCTCAATGATCGGGCTCACATAGTCGGCCAGGCACTGGTGGGCCTCGATGCCGAGCTGTTGGCGCTCGGGGCTGAAACGGGCCAACCCGGCCATCATTGTTGTGTACCAGTCGTGGAAGCGATCGTGGTCGCTCTGATCCATGCCCAACATGTCGACGATGACGTTGACGGGTAGCCGTGTCGTGAAAGCATCGACGAGGTCGATCGGTCCCGACGTTGCGAACCCCTCGATCAATGCGCGGGCGTTGCGGTCTATGGCCTCGTAGTAGGGCTCGAACCGGCGGCCGACAAACTCGGGGGCGACAATGCGCCGATGGACCACGTGTTCGTGGCCGTCTTTGTCAAGCATGGTGGGCCCGAACACCACGCCCAGGGTCGACTCGTACAGGCGGTTCGAGAAGTCGGTGTGGTTTCCAAAACAGGCCGCACAGTCGTCGTATCGAGTCAGGACCCACATCTTTGAACGCTCGTCGAACATGACCGGCTGTTCGTGGCGCAGCTGCTCCCAAACGGGATAGGGATCGCCAAAATGTGCTGCGGAGTACAGCGTTTCTGTCGTGACTTGAGCCATAGTCAACTGTACTGCTGGGTCCCAACGTGCGCTGCAGGTGGTTGAGCCCCCTTGCGGCTGGACTACCCTGAGCGCCGTCATGGCTGAACACACAATGAGTGAGCGTCTCGAGGATCTCGAGCGCCGACGAGAAGAAGCACGCAACGCCGGTCCGGAACGGTCGGTACTGCGCCAACACGAGAAGGGCAAGATGCTCGCCCGCGAGCGGATCGAGTACCTGGTCGATCCAGGTTCGTTCCACGAGCTGGACATGCTTGCCCGCCATCGGGCCCACGAGGCGGGCCTCGCCAGTCGTCCCTATACCGACGGTGTGGTGACCGGCTGGGGAACGGTGGATGGCCGAAAGATCTTCTTGTTCTCCCAGGACTTCACCGTGATGGGCGGTGCGCTAGGTGAGGTCTTCGCCGAAAAGATTCAAAAGGTGATGGACCTGGCCCTGTCGACCGGTTCGCCCATGATCGGTCTCAACGACGGAGCCGGCGCCCGCATCCAAGAGGGTGTCGTCTCGCTCGATTCCTACGGCGGGATCTTCCACCGCAACGTGCAGTCATCGGGGGTCATCCCCCAGATCAGCGTCATCATGGGACCGTGCGCCGGTGGAGCCGTTTACAGCCCGGCTATGACCGACTTCATTTTCATGGTGCGCGAAAAATCGCACATGTTCATCACGGGCCCCGATGTTGTCAAGGCGGTGACTGGCGAAGAGGTCACGCTCGAAGAATTGGGTGGCGCCACCAGCCACAGCACCAAGTCCGGCGTCGCCACCTTCGTGTCGAATTCCGAGGAAGAGGTGCTCGACGCGGTCAAGCTCCTGCTCAGCTTCATGCCGGCAAACAACATGGAAGAGCCGCCGCGGATCGAGCCCACCGACGACCCCGAGCGGCTCTGTCCGCAGGTCGCCGACATCATGCCGGACAGCCCCAACCTGCCCTACGACATGAAACACATCATCGCCGAGATCGTCGATGACGGGGAGTTCTTCGAATACCACGCTGCCTGGGCGCCCAGCATCGTGTGCGGTTTCTCGCGCTTGGACGGACAAGTTGTCGGAGTGGTCGGGAACCAGCCGTTGGTGCTCGCGGGAGTGCTCGACATCGAGTCATCGTCGAAGGCCGCTCGGTTCGTTCGCACCTGCGACGCCTTCAACATTCCTCTGCTGACCATGGTGGACGTGCCCGGTTTCTTGCCTGGCGTCGACCAGGAATACGGCGGCATCATCCGGCACGGAGCCAAGTTGCTCTACGCCTACTGTGAAGCCACCGTTCCGCGGGTTCAGGTGATCACCCGCAAGGCCTACGGCGGTGCGTATGTCGTCATGGACTCCAAATCAGTGGGTTGTGACCTGGCGTTTGCGTGGCCGACTGCGGAACTCGCCGTGATGGGCCCACAGGGTGCCGTCGAAATCTTGCACCGTCGTGATTTCCAAGGCGCGGCCGACCCCGAGGCTCGCAAACAAGAGCTGGTCGATGACTACACCGGACGCTTCGCCAACCCGTACATCGCGGCCGAGCGCGGTTTCGTAGACGACGTGATCGACCCGGCGGAGACGCGACGAAAAGTCATCGCCGCTTTTGCCGCCATCAGCACCAAACGCGAAGAGTTGCCCAAGCGTAAGCATGGGCTCATCCCTCTCTAGTCTCCTAGGGGCCAGCGCCATGTCCAATCCCGAGCCCGTCCAGTTCAGTGTCTCGCCCGAGCCGACAGATGCCGAACTCACGGCGATTCTGGCGGCCTATCGAGAGCTGTGGCCCCAACCTGTCGAGAAGGCCGCCGTTCCGGTTTCGAAGCGGTGGAAGTTTTCCGGGCGATGGTGGGCCGAAACCCCGGCTCGCGGCGGGTATCGCTAACCTGATCCGACGCGGAGTCAGCGTGACTCGGCGACTTCGATCCGATCTTGAGGCCAGTCCCGAGCTGCCTTGAGGGCAACTTCGGCCTGGGACAGAATCTCGTCGGTGTCGAACCCGTGTGCTGGGGAGCACGACAACCCCGCCCAGAGGGTGCAGGAGTCGACGCGGCCGGACAAGCATCGACGTAGGCGTTCGATGGTCCAGATAGCGCCGTTTTCGGGGGTGTCTTCGAGAATGAGAGCGAAACGACCATCGGACAGCCGGCAGGCGGTGTCGGCGTCTCGGAGGGTCTCGGCGAGCGCCTCGGTCACCGGAGAGGGATCGACCTGGGTAGGAGCGTCGGACCCTGGGTTGGTCACGACTTCCAGTAGAGCGACGGCAACAGGACGGAGGTGGCGGCGCGCCGCCGAGATCCGCTGTTCGACGCTCACCAAGAAGTAGCCCTCGCCGAACAACCCCGTGTGGGGATCGGTGAGGTCGGTGGCGTCATCGACGGGCCGATTGGCAAGCGGATTCGTCAGCGTCGCATCAGCGGCGCGGAGGTTCGCTTTGCGAACTTCTTCCTCGGCGCTCATGCGCGCTTGGATCTGGTTGGCGATCGCTGGCTCCAGCTCCTTGACCTGGCCGGCCAAATCCTGGGTTCGATCTTCGCCCCGGCTCATCCGGTTGGCTGTCAGGTAGGCCAGATACGCCGCGAGAACGGCGGCGATACCAGCCACGACCCCAAGCCACGCCACGACGGCGATACCCGCGGCGAGCCCAAGTCCAATACCGGTTAGGCCGACCACTGTTGCGGCCAGTGCACTTTGTTGTCTCATCGAGAAGCCCATCGGCCCGCATCCTCTGGCCTGGATCGGCCGTATGGCCCATCTTGGCCTGTTCGTCAGATCACTTTGGTGACATCTCTGGCCTGCAGTTCAGCGCGTCGACCCAGGTGTCTCATGCCTCAGCCGGGTACCTATCGGTGCGATCCCGTTGGAATCAAGGGTCGGGCCAGGCCGGACCAGGTGCGGCGGTGGCAACCGCCAGACGGCCAAGATAGGTCGAGCGATCCATGTCGATGGCCCCCAGAGTCTCGAGATGTGGCGTCGTCCATTGCACGTCGAACAGCGCGTGATGCGGGCGAAGGAGATCGACCAAAACTGCGACGGCAGCCTTGGATGCATTGGTGCGGTGATGGAACATCGACTCGCCCGCAAAGAATGCGCCAATTCCGATCCCGTACAGGCCGCCGACCAGGCGGCCGGACTCGAGAATCTCGACGCTGTGGGCCCACCCCATCTGATGCAACGTGACATAAGCGTCGCAGATGTCGTCGGTGATCCAGCCGTGAGGCCGGGTTGGGTCGCCGCACGCCCCCATGACCTCGGCAAAGCGACGATTGATCGTCACCTCGAATCCACGCATCGACCGGCGCAGTGTCCGGCCGACGTGGTGGTTCGCTACCTCGATAACCCCGCGAGGATCCGGCGACCACCACCCCATTGCGGTCGTGCTGACGGGCATGGGGAAATAGCCGTTGCGGTAAGCCTCCAGCAACGTGCCCGGTTGCAGGTCCGCGCCCATGGCGACCAAGCCTTCGGGTTCGACGTCATCGATGACGGGGAACTGCCAACCAGTGGTAGGTGGCTCGATCGGCAACGGTCGCGCAGAGCCCATGGCCGCCACTGTGACACGAACGCCACGGCGGTGGCCATCACCGTGTCGGAGGCCGCACCACAAGGGGTCGCATGTTCAGTTGGGGACAGACCCCAACTGAACATGAATCGGCGCGAAACTGTTCGCTGTCGCTGGTGTCGCCGCTCTCGCGCGTTAGCGTCCAATGTGATGAGTGCGATCCGTCTGGCATCCATGGCACCGGTGGCCGCGCAGGCCGCGGCCATGGCCGCTCGCGCCACGGGTCGAACACTTGTGTTGGGAGACGTACCGAGCGATCTCGAACTCCCGGCCACCCTGACCGGTGTGGATCACTGGCCCGAAGCGAAGGGCGCCTACAAGTCCGTCGTATCGATTGGCACACTCGCAACAGCAGGTGACATCGCCGCGCTACTGACCGACCTCACCAGCCACCTCGACATGACGAGCATCGTGTATTTCTGTGAACCAACCCAGGCCAATGATGCCGCGACGATCGAGCCGCCCCACGACATCACCGCGATGCTCTGGCGGACGGGATTCACGGTATTCGAATGCCGCCGTCTCGCAGCCGGCCGGTGGCCGAAGCGTCAAGAGTATTGTTGGGGCCGTGCCCGCCTCACCCCACCCGGCAGGCCGCCCCGGGCATGGGCCGATTGAGGGCCAGGTCCCAAATCCACGACTGCTCCTGACGGCGTCGGGAACCACCGCACGGCCCCGGTAGCGTTAGACACCGTGGGACTCGTCGTTCAGAAGTTCGGTGGCACCTCCGTGGCAGACGCTACGAGGATGCGTGAAGTAGCAGATCACGTCCGTCGCACGCGCAAGAACGGCGATGACGTCGTGCTTGTCGTCAGCGCAATGGGGAAAGAAACCGACCACCTTCTCCGCCTCGCCCAAGAAGTGAGCGCCCAACCGCCCGGCCGCGAGCTGGACATGTTGATCACCGCCGGCGAGCGAAAGTCCACGGCGCTGATGTGCATGGCGTTGCACGACATTGGCATTCCTGCGGATTCCTTCACCGGAAGCCAGGCTGGTTTCCTCACCGACACCAATCACCGCAACGCCAAGATCCTTGAGGTTCGCCCGGACAGAATTCGCGAAGCCGTGGACGCCGGGCGCGTGGCGGTAGTTGCCGGGGCGCAAGGCGTGTCCACCGACAAGAAC
>CAWKYX010000054.1:0-16374 GCA_963854265.1 Acidimicrobiia bacterium | reverse complement strand
CATTGGAATGTTGGTCCCCGACGCCGACATCGAGCAGGTCGGCAATGAGTTCGAAGACGCTGGTTTCCCTGTGGCATCGTCGCTCTGGGCCATTGCAAACGTCATCTATGTCGACACCCGCGAGGCCCTCGGCTGCTTCCTGGAATGTCACGGCGACAACGCCGAGATCAGAGGGGTGTTCGACGGCTGGAAGAAGGCTGCCGACGAATGGGACGGCACCACCGATCTTGTGCGCGGGAATCGAGCCTCAGCTGATTGAGGTCCCGGCCCTCGGGCGTCGTTACCCTGCCCCAATGGTTTGGATGCGAGCGAACTCCGCTGGTCGGCGACGTCGACTATTTGCGATGTTTGCCGTTACGCCGTGACCATTTGGGAGGCGATCCTGCTTGTCTGTGGCGGCGCGGTGGCAGGGGTAATCAACGCGATGGCCGGGGGAGGGTCGACGTTGACGGTGCCGTTGTTGGTCCTTGCCGGCGTGCCAGGCAACGACGCCAATGGCTCCAATCGAGTCGGCATTCTGAGCTCGAACATCTCGACGGCGCTCTCGTTTCATCGCCAAGGCGTCACCGCGTATGCCGAAGCGCTGCCGGTCCTGTTGCCGGTGGTCGTTGGATCGTTGGTGGGCTCGATCGGCGTCAGTCGGGTCGCGGACGAGACCTTCGAAACCATCTTTGGGCTGGTCATGTTGCCGATCCTGGTTTTGTCGTTGCGCAAACCCAAGCCGACGGTCGACCGTGAGCCTTGGAGTCGGCCGGTGACGCTGGCCGTCTTCTTCGGTATCGGAATCTATGGAGGGGCCGTCCAAGCCGGGGTGGGACTCGTGATGCTTGCTGCGCTGACTCGGGCCGGGTATGGCTTGGTCAAAGCGAACATGATCAAGGTGATCATCACTCTGGTGGTCACCGCCATTGCCCTTCCGGTGTTCATCATCCAAGGACAGGTTCAGTGGGGACCGGCTTGGGTATTGTCCGTCGGCCTCGTTATCGGCGGCTGGTTTGGTGCGCGCATCGCGGTCGAGGGCGGCGACCGCGTCATCAGATGGGTGATGGCCGCGGCGACCGCAGTGTTGGCCGCCAAACTCCTCGGCTTGTTTGGTTGACCCGATCCGACCTGGGGCGCAACACGGACCCGGTGAGTGGCCTACCGCTACGATGCGCGCATGAGTGTCGATGTCGCCGTTGTGGGGAGTTGCAATCTCGATCTGGTGATTTGGGTGGATCACGTCCCGCTGGCCGGTGAGACGGTTCTCGGAGGCGACCTGGTCCAGATCCCCGGGGGCAAGGGCGCCAACCAAGCGGTGGCCGCAGCACGGCTTGGACGGTCGGTGGCGATGATTGGCCGGGTGGGCGACGATGCCGCCGCTGAGGTCCTTCGGAGCGCCCTGGAGGCTGACGGTGTCGATACCACGCGGCTTCTGGCAACCCCAGGGGTGCCTTCAGGCGTCGCGCTGATTGCGGTGCAAGGCGATGGAGACAACGCCATCGTGGTCAGCCCGGGTGCAAACGGCCGAGTCACCGCTGACGACGTTGAGGGATCTGATGCGGTCCGCACGGCTGTGGTGGTCTTGGCTCAGGCCGAGGTGCCTCTCGAAGCAGTGGTCGAGGCCGCCCGCTTGGCGGAGGGCATCGTTGTCTGGAACCCGGCGCCCGCTCCCGCCGAGGGTGTTCCACTCGAACTCCTTGAGTCCGTCGATGTGTTGGTGCCGAACCAAACTGAGCTGGGTCTCCTTGTCGGCTATGACGGGAATGTTGATCGAGACATCGCGGTCGAACTGGCACGGCGCCTTCCCTGCGCAGCCGTGGTCGTGACGTTGGGAAGCGACGGAGCGCTGGTCGTGAGCGGCCCGGATGTGGTGCACGTCCCGGCGCCCGTTGTCACCCCGGTGGACACGACAGCCGCCGGCGACTCGTTCTGTGGAGCGCTGGCTGATCGCTTGGTCGGCGGCGACGACCTGGTGACTGCTGCCCGCTGGGCCGTCCAGGTCGGTGCAGCCACGACCTTGGTTGCGGGTGCGCAGCCGTCGCTGCCGACCCCGGCCGATGTAGCCGCCCGCCTGGGGCTTTGACATCATCGAGCACCCGATGGCCATGGTGAGCGGGCCCCGACGCATCGCCAACCCGGCCCGTTCGTCGGGGCCCACCGACATCGGTATGGCATGCCGGGTCGCAGAGCGGGTACATCTGCCCCTGGTCTTGGACCTGATGCTCCGTACTCTGGTCCCATGCGCCGACTGACCGACGACGAGTTCGCCGCGGCCCGGGCCGCCCTGTTGGCGCCGGGGGGCGATGATCTCCGCCAGGCTGTCTTCGACGTCGGTTTGGGCTGACCTGTTCGCTCAGGTGCTGGGCTGGCTCAGGCACAGGACCTTGGTTGGATTGTTGACGACGGTTTCACCGATCTCGGTCGACCGATCGCCGACCCGATACGCGAGTTCGTGTTCTGGGAGCAACGCGACCGGCAACTGTTGTCGGGCGATCTTGTTCCGAAGCTGGCACGTGAGGCCTACGCGGGGAAGAACGTCATCGAGTTGGGCTGTGGAGGTGGGTGCAACCTGCTGAGCATGTCGGGGTTGCCCGGGCGCTGGGTGGGGATCGACCCCATGCCCGTTGCCATCCAACTCCTCCCGGTTTTGGCCGAGGCGGCCGGTCTGCCGGTCCCGGAGGCACTTGAAGCTGCGGCAGAGGACGTACCGTTCGCCGACAACGAATTCGACATTGCCCTGTGTTACTCATCCCACCAGTACATGGATCTTCATCTGGCGTTCGCCGAGATGGATCGCATCGTCCACGATGCCGGCGAGGTGTACATTATCGGAGGAATTCTGGGACCCTTTGTCCTCGAGTCGGTGGGCCGGTTTGTCAAGGGCCGGAGCCTGGGGACGCTCAAGTACGACGTCGGCGCGATGGCCAACACCGTCAGTTATCAGTTCCGAGGCCGGCGGGCCATTGGGGGTGGCTCCGACAATGCGACGAGCACCCCGATCTACCCAACGGCTCGATGGATGCGACGTCAGCTCGCGAGCCACAACTTTGTTGTTGATGACGCGGCTAGTGCTCGCCTGCCGGGGTGCGAGATGGCGGTTCTTGCCCATCGTCGGTGATCGCTGCGGTGGTCCAGGTGGCGCGTGGCGCTGGTTGTGATTGGGCCGTGAGTCGGTCACCATGGCCCGATGTCGAAACCGCTTGTTTACGTCGCCGGCCCGCTGTTCGATGAAGGGGAGCGGTGGTTCATCGAACAGATCGATGCCCTTGTTGTCGATGCGGGCTTCCGGACATTCTTGCCCCATCGCGACAATGTGGCCAAGACCGCGGAAACGGTTGGGCAGATCTTCGAAACAAATCGGGCCCAAATCGATGCGGCAGACTTGGTCGTCGCAAATCTCAACGGCGTCACGACCGACGATGGCACGGCCTGGGAGCTTGGCTATGCCCACGCCCGAGACACCTACGCGATCGGTCTCCACACCGACTGGCGGGCCCGCTTCGACGATGAGGTCGTCAACTTGATGCTCGAGCGCGGCCTCAACGAGCTTGTCCAGTCCACAGCGGCACTGAAGCTCAGTCTCGCGGCCTGGCTAACCCAGCTCCGATAGGCCTGACACGTCGCTGCACCACCCCACAGCGGTTCTCGTCACGCCATCGCGCGGCGGTGCCTGGCACCAGCGCGCGATGGGTTTGGTTATCTTCGGACGGGGTCGGTGCCGTCCCAATCGACGGCGGCGTCGGCGATCGAATCGAAGAATCGTGCCATCGTGGCGTTGGGGTCCACCAGTTCGATGTAAGGGACGCCAGCGGTCCCGGTGAGGTAGGCGAATTGGTTGCCGTTGCTCGACACGCCGTCTTGCACCATGGTGCAGCCTAAGGATTCGAAATGGGCGATGGCCCGGTCGATGTCGGCCCAATAACACACGTGGTGAAGACCCGTGCCCCCTCCGTCGAGGAACTCCTTGTAGACCGAGCCGGCCGAGAGCTCTGGAGCAATCAGCTCGATCTGTTGGGTGCCCGTCTGTGCCAGCGCCATCCCCCCTGCCATCGGGACTGTTGCGCCTCGATAGGTGGTCTCTTCGAACGAGACCGAAAAGGCGAAGAACGGGCCGACGCCCTGGGTTGTGACCCACTCCATCGCGGCCTCATCTATGTCATCGACGATGAACGCACTCTGGCGGATGGGCCCGAGCCAAGTAGGGCTGGTCATGATGGTTGCTCCCAGGTGACAGGGAGGCGTCGTCGCCCCCACAGGAATGGTGCGTCGAGACGCTCAGTAGGGCCCGCCAACGCAAGAGAGGGCAGCCGGGCGACCAGTGTTTCGAGCGCCACACGAGCCGTCAGCCGAGCCAGATGTGCCCCGAGGCAGAAGTGGATCCCCCAACCGAACGCGAGATGGCGGCGGGCATCGACGATGGGCCGGTCGATTACGAATTCGTCGGGGCGATCGAAGATCTCGGCATCTCGGTTGGCGGCGCCCATGAGGTAGATGACCTTTGCGTCGGCGGCGATGTCGACACCATGAAGTTCCACCGGTTCGGTGTTGGTGCGGCAGATACCGAGCACCGGAGGATCGAACCGCAGGCTCTCTTCGATGGCGTTCGGGATGAGCTCGGGACGCTGGCAGAGGTCACGCCATTGTGATGGGTCCTCCAGCAGCCGCCATACGCAGTTGGTGATCAGCGAGGCCGTTGTTTCGTGGCCGGCAACCAACATCATCGAGATCATGCCGGTGACTTCTTCGGCTCGCATCAGCTCACCGTCTATTTCGTGGCAGCACAAGTGCGAGAACAGGCCGTCTGGGACAACGTGGCCCACCGGGTCGACACCGGCTGGCAGGTTGGCGCCCGCGACGACCGACCGGCGTCGATCGACTTCGGCCATCGTGAATGCGTGCAGCTCGTCCCAGCTCTTGGTCGCTCGCTCGGGGAACGTCATCCCCAACGTCAGCTCTTCGGCCCAGCGCTTTAGATCGTCATGGTTCGCATTGTCGATGCCCAGCAACGTGCAGAATGAAGTGATGGGAAGCGGCGCCGCGAAATCGTCGTGAAGCTCTGCCGAGCCGCCTGCCTGGAGCTCGTCGATGATGCTGGTGGCGACCATGGCGATGGCGGCCGAGTTGGCCTCGACCGCCCGTGGCAGGAATGGGTCGCGGGCGAATCGCCGTCGAGGCCCATGATCGGGTGGGTCAAACCGTTGGAGACTGCCGGCGTTTTGCTCGGAGTACGAGATGCCCGGGCCGTAGCGATTCGACCAGAGTTCGGCATCGCTCAACAACGCCCGGACGTCGTCGTGGCGAGCCAAGCTGTAGAGCGGGTGTTCGAGGGCCTCGGACAGGTGGACCGGACACTGAGCTCGCAGCGTGTCATAGGCCGCCCAGGGTGCTTCGAGGACGTCTGGGTCGGTCGGGTCGTAACTCGCCATGCCCTGTGGATATCACAGGGCTGCCCATAGCGCTGTCTCAGCGCCGCTGATTGTCGCCAAGCAGAGCGCTGCTCAAAGAAAGTTCTGGCTGCTTGTCGATTCGTTGCGCGGTTGTTCGTCGTGCTGATACCACCGAAACAGAGCAATCAGGAGACAACGCCATGGCCAAGTACGTACTCACCTATCACGGCGAGGTCGGCATGCCCGAGACCGGAGAAGAGGTCAACCAAGTGATGGCCGCGTGGGGCGCGTGGTTCGAGCAGTTGGGTGCCGCCGTCGTGGATGGTGGCAACCCCTTTGGGGCGGCCTCGACCATCTCGCCAGATGGCTCCGTCTCTACTCAGGGCCCGGGACTGTCGGGCTACTAGGTCATCGAGGCCGACTCGATGGACGCCGCGGTCGCGCTGGCCAAAGGCTGCCCCGTTCTGAGTAATGGACACAACGTAGGTGTCAGCGAAGCGATGGACATGTAGTCAGCGGGGACCGGGTAGGGGTCCGCGCCGCTCCGGTGGCCGGGCCCGTCAGCCCTCGATGCCAAGCTCTCGGGTGATCGCCGGCTTTTTGGTGATCGCAACGGGGGTGTCGGACCCGCTGGGCCACCAGTCGTTGGCGCTGTTGCGCTCGCCGCCGGCCTGGCGATCGTGGAGCCATAGCGCCAAGCCCCGCAATCGTGAGCCGGCGAGCCGCGCCCAGAGGCGGTTTGATCGCCGTGAGTAATCGCGCGTGTATGGGCAAACTCGTATACACACGGAGCAGTCGCTGTTGATCTTCGACCAATAGCCGAAGCACTTCTCACCATCGACGCTCCACTTCGTGACGCCGACGATGTTCGATTTGTTGTGGAGATCCGCAGTCGGGTCGCCAGTGGGGATGGCGGTCGCCGGACACGCGTCGGCGCAACGACGACATTGCTCACAAGTCTCGGCGACGCCAAAGTGGATGGGGTGGTCCTCGTCGAGTGGCAGGTCGGTGAAGATCTTGCCGAAGCGAACGTTGGGCCCGAATTCCGGTGTGATCACCAGGCCGTGACGCCCGTACTCGCCCAAGCCGGCTTTGATCGCGTATGGGATCGCCAGCGCGCTGTCGTTCATAGACGGGATGGCCTCGTAGCCCAGGTTGCGGATGTACTGCGCTAGCGCGAGCAACACGAGCGCGTCCTGAGAGTAGCCAAGCCCCGTGGCCGCACCGGCCAGGGCCGATGGCGCCGTGGCGATAAGGCTGGGGTCCATTGCTTGGCCGATCACGATGACTGTCCCGAGTCCGTCACCGAGGTCGTTAGCTTTTGGGCCACCATTGATCCGCGAGTAACGCTCGGTGTAGTTCCATCGCTCGTCGTTGGTGGTGACACCAACGAGATCGGCCCCTAGGACGTGAGCCACCTGTTTGAGGTCTGCGGTCGATTCGGTCTGATCGCCGAGGTCGGCCTTCTCTGACGAAGCGTCGCGCAACATCGACAGGGGATCGAGGAACCCCTCCCGACGGTCGTCGTCTTCACGCATCTCGGCGAAGATGTCGGTGACGTGCCAAGCGGCGTTGCGCAGCGCGTAGTCGCGGCGCTGGAACCCACGGGCTTTGCGCCACTTCTCGAGCGGCCGTCGATACGTCGCGTAAAATGTGTCGGTCTTGTCGTCGCGAATCGCGTCGTCCCAAAACGACCTGCTGAAGACATCGTTGACCTGACTGAACCGCTCGAAGTCCTCGCCCACCTCGAAGCTGGCGCTGGCATCGGACGAGTCGGTGGCTGACGTGCCGCGCCAGACGCTGCTTCGGGACTGTTTCACGAAGGTCAGGTTCTCACACAACGAACGTGGCGCACGAGGCCGCCCCTTCGCCGCTCGAGATTCGATACCTTCGGGTCCATGACCACCACCCCGATCCTCGATGGCGTTCGTGTCGTCGACATGACCCAATACTTGGCGGGGCCGACGGTCACCCGTTTGCTCGCCGAGATGGGTGCTGACATCGTGAAGATCGAGCAAGCCCCCTACGGTGACCCGAGCCGCACCTTCGCCATCATCAACGATGGGCGCAGCGGCTACTTCGTCCAGCAGAACCGCGGCAAGAAGAGCCTGTGTATCGACTTCGACGGCCCCGAAGGACGGGCCATTCTCGATGAGCTCATTGCTCGGGCAGACATCGTGGTCGAGAACTATGGGCCGGGGGTGCTGGAGCGCCGGGGGCTCGATTGGCAGACGCTTCGCGCCAAACATCCCAAGCTGGTCATGGCCTCGATCTCGGGCTACGGACGTGAGGGTGCGTACTCGGACCGCACTGCGTTCGACATCGTGGCCCAAGCTCAGAGCGGCATGATGCATCTGACCGGAGCCAAGGAGGGGCCGCCGACGCCGGTGGGGACATCTATCGGCGACGTCGGGGCCGGGGTCCATGCCGCGACTGGCATCGGGTTTGCGCTCTATCACCGCGAACGAACCGGACAGGGCCAACACGTCGACATCTCGATGGTGGACGCGTTGTTCCATATGCACGAGCTGGGGGTGCAAGGTCCGTCGCTCACGAACATGCGGTGGAGGCCGAAACGTGCAGGGCATCGATCGCCGATTAATGCGCCTCAGGGCGCGTTTGAGGGCCCAGACGGTTGGGTCGTGATTCAGGTCATGCAGCGCCAGTGGGCCGCTTTTTGTCGAGCAATCGAACGCCCGGATCTCGAGCAAGACGAACGCTTTAGCGACCTGAAGAGCCGTCACAAGAACATGGACGAACTCAACGACATTGTTGATCAATGGTTGGCCGCCCAAGACAGCGACGATGCGGCGATCGCCGCTCTTGAAGCAGAGCGGGTCCCCTGTGGCAAAGTGCTCGAGCCCATTGATGCCGCCGGTCACCCGCACTACGAGTCGCGGCAGATGATCCGTCACGTTTCCGACCCGATCTTGGGCGAGATGATGGTTCCCGGGAATCCACTTCGGTTCTCCGAGCACCCTGATCTGCTTGAGTTGACGGCCCCGTTGCTTGGCGAACACAACGAGGTGATTCTCAGTGAGCTCGGCTACGACCCTGCATCTGTGGCGCGCTTGACCGAGACGGGGGTGTTGCGCCAGGCCGATTGTTGATCAGGCGGTGCCTGCAGCGAGGCCCCGGCTTTATGCGGTGAAGCCGTCCATACGCGCCAAGATTTGCAGCATCACCTCGTCTGCGCCTCCTCCGATCGAAATGAGGCGGTTGTCACGGAAGAAACGAGCGGTCCATGTCTCCTCGACGTAGCCGATGCCGCCGTGGAATTGCATGCATTGATCGGCGACCTCTCGAAGGAGGCGGCCGGCCTTGAGTTTGGCGATGGTGGCTTGGCGGGTGGTGTCGGTTCCGGCTGCGTAGTCCTGCGCGACCGAGCGGTTGTACACGCGGAGGAGGTCCAGTTCAGCGGATAGCTCAGCCAGCTTGAATTGAATGTACTGCTTGGCCAGGAGGGGTTCGCCGAAGACGTGCCGCTCTCGGAGATACTCGGCTGTGCGCTCGAGCGCCCGCTCGCAGGCACCGACCGCGGTGTAGGCGGCCCACATGCGTTCGACAACAAACTGGGTCATCTGCTGCTGGAAACCTTTGCCGACCTCGCCGATTGTGTTGGCAACCGGGACTCGGCAATCGTCGAAACTGAGGAGCGCCGTGTCAGATGCGCGCATCCCCAGCTTGTCGAGTTTCTTCGACACGCTGAACCCCACCGCAGAGGTAGGAACGATGATCTGGCTCATTCCCGCGTAGCCGCCCTCGTCGGAGGTTCGGGCGAGCAAACACAACCAGTCCGCCTGGACCGAGTTGGTGATCCACATCTTCGAGCCGTTGATGACCCACTCGTCGCCATCGCGCAGCGCCCGCGTCCGGATCCCGGCGACGTCCGACCCATGATCTGGCTCGCTCACGGCGATGGCGGCCACCATCTCTCCTCGCATAGCCGGGGCCAGGTACCGCTGCTTTAGTTCGGGGGTGCCGAACCGAGCGAGCGATGGCGTTGCCATGTCGACCTGGACGCCGAGGGCCATCGGCAACGAACCGTGATCGCACCGCCCGAACTCCTCAGCGAGGATGAGGGTGAACATGTGGTCGGCGCCTTGGCCGCCGTACTGAGTCTCGTACTCAAGGCCGATCATGCCGAGCTCTGCCATGCTGGCGAAGATCTCATGCAGCGGCATCATGTCCGCCGCTTCCCACCCCTCGATGTTGGGGTTGATCTCGTTCTCGACGTATGCGCGCACCATGGTTCGGAACGCTTCGTGCTCGTCGGTCATCAACATGGCAGAACTCCAGAGATCGAGATGAACCGGGCCCGAGCGGCCCGTCGCGAAGCGATATGAGGGGGTAAGGGGGCCCGAGCGGCCCGTCGCGAAGCGATATGAGCGGAGAGTGAGTGCTGGCGCAGAGCGCGACACTGACTCTCTTGATCGGCGCCGGCACTGTCGGTCACTTGCATGGGGAATCCTCCTGGGGAACGGGATCAACCGCGTTCAAGCGGCCGGACGGAGCGGGTCTCGAGCAGCCGTCAAGAAGTAGCGGTGGGGGCGAGTGGATGGATGAGGCCGCTGAGGACGATGTCGACGACAGCGTCGGCTGCGTCTTTTGGAGAGGTCCGCAGGGTCGGGAGGATGTTGGGACCGGCGAAGTCTGCACCCAAACCGGCCACGACCCGGGCAACGGCAGCGGTGTCGATGTCGGCGATGTCGCCGCAAGCGACAGCGGTGTCGAGGACAGCTCGGGTGATGTCGATTAGGTACTGCGAGTGCGCCTCGTTGAGAGCATGGGTGTTGGGGTCCGCGGCCGCATCTGCTGCGAACGCCTCGGTCGTATCGGCGACGGCCACGTTGGCAGCACGGAGGTAGGACCGAATCGCCTGCAGCGGATTCATTCCGGGTTCGATCGCGGCCATCGCCGCGCGTCCAACACGGCGGAGGTCACGGTCGACGACCACCAACACCAAGTCGTCACGGCTGGGTGCGAGGCCATACAGCGTCCGGAGCGAGCAACTGAGGGTCGAGGCGATTTCGGCCATCGTGAGGTGGGCGAATCCGCTGGAGAACAACACCGTGAGATCGTCCAGGACCTCGCGCTGGCGCTCGGTGAGTGCTTGTTCCTCTTCGCGCGACAGCACCGGGCGCGGACCCTTCACCTGCCGGACCACGTCGAGCAGGGTGGGTTTGTTGGCCGGCGCGTGACCGCTCAGAGCAGTGCCTCCGGAAGATCGACGTGGCGGGCCCGCAGCCACTCGCCCAGACTCTTGGCCTGGCCGTCTTGTCGTGTTGAGGCTGCCACACCCTCCTGCAGAATCCCGTGGATCAAGAAGTTGAGCGAACGAATTGCGGGCATGGCATAGCGATCGACTTGCAGCTCAGCAGTTTCTGGCAAGAGCTCTTTGAGCTTGGTGGTAGTGAGGAACTGATCGAGCCAGACCCAGGCCGCGTCCGACCGGGTGAAGACGCCGAGGTTTGCGTTCGCGCCCTTGTCCCCGGATCGAGTGCCGGCCACAAGCCCTAGCGGGGCCCGCCGGGTTGGGCCACCTGGCACGTCCACGGTTGGGCCGGGGCGACTCGTGACGATGACCTCGGCAGGTGCGGTGGCGGAGTCGACCACGGTGCGCTCGCCGCTGAGAAGAACGACGTGCTGGGGGACCACCGACGGATCAACGACTGCCGGCGTATACACGCCGTAGGGACGAGCACCGCTGCCCCCGGCCCCGAAGAAACCCGGGATGGTTGCGAGGCCAAGTTCGTTGAGGGTGTCCGAGATGCGCCGGCCGAGTTTGTGTTCGTCGCTGGTCTTGAGTGTCATCCGCCAGATGGCCACCGCCTCGGGGTTGCTGGCTGGATCTCGCTTGTCGGTGCGGTCGAGCGTGATGGCTACTTCGTCGAAGTCTTCGGGCTGGGACGGGCACGCCAGCCAGAAGGCTTCTTCGACCAGCGCGGCTTTCTCCTCGATGTCGAGGCCCACCATGGCCAGTGAGACGTCCTGGCGGTAGCCGCCGATCTCGTTCATGGCCACCTTGAGCGTTGGTGGGGGTGGCTCGCCCTTGGTGTCGTGAATCCGGACCCGATCGGTGTCGAGCTGCGTGAGCTGAATCGTGTCGAACCGGCTGGTGACGTCGGGATTGAGATAGGCGGGAGAGCCAATTTCGTAGAGCAGCTGCGAGGTAACCGTGCCGACCGACACCTCGCCTCCGGTGCCCTCGTGTTTGCCGATGACCGATGAACCGTCAGCGGCGATATCGGCCCACGGGAACGCGGTGCGCGTCATACCTGCGACCTCGGTGAAGAACGAGTAGTTGCCACCTGTGGCCTGGGTGCCGCACTCGATGACATGGCCGGCGACGATTGCGCCCGCCAGCTGGTCCCAGTCGTCACGCTTCCAACCGTGGTGCCACGCGGCAGGCCCACACACGACGGCTGCATCGGTGGCGCGACCGGTGATGACGATGTCGGCGCCCATCCCAAGCGCTTCGGCGATGCCCCAGCCGCCGATGTACGCGTTAGCGCTGATGAAGCGGCCGGGTTCACCAATGGGTTCGCCCGTCTCGAAATGTGCGAGGTCCAGCTCATCCAGCCGGTCCAGGAGATTGTCTCCTGATACGTACGCGATCGACGGTGAAAGGCCGAGCTTGTCGGCGGCCTCTGCGACTGCGTCCGCGCAGCCATCGGGGTCGAGTCCGCCGGCGTTGCTCACCACCTTGATGCCCTTGTCGAGGCAGGTGCCCATGACCTGTTCCATCTGCGTCACGAACGTACGGGCGTACCCGCCCCCGGGTCGCTTGGCCTGGGTGCGGGCCAGGATCAGCATCGTGAGCTCGGCCAGCCAATCGCCGGTGAGCACATCGATCGGTCCGTCTTCGACCATCTCTTTGGCCGCGCTGAGTCGGTCGCCGTAGAAACCCGAGCAGTTTGCGATGCGAATCGGCTGGCCCGGTGCGGCCGTCACGCTGAGCTTTCGTCGTCGCTGGTGGCCGCGTCTTCGAAGACCAACAGAACTTGGCCGGTTTCAACCTGGCCGCCTTCGACAATCAGCACGTCGGCGATGATTCCATCGGCCGGTGCGTTCATGTGCTGTTCCATCTTCATGGCTTCGAGCACGACGAGGGTGTCGCCCGCCGACACGGTGTCGCCGGCCGCAACCCTGAGTTCGAGGACCGTTCCTGGCATGGGGGCCACGAAGCCACCCGTTGGGGCATCGGTGCCGGGGACCACGAAACGGGGGGTGACGCTGAATGAAATCACGACAGGTCCCGTCACGTGGACGGCGTCACCGACACGGGTGATTCGCCACTGGGCGCGCTGGTTGCCGGTGCGAATGTCGATTTCGTCGGGGGACCCGCCATGGACGACCGAGGTGTCTTGGCGCACCTCATCGCCGATCTCAACCGATGTCGCGAAGCTGTCATCGCGATTGCGCCTGTAACGAACCGTGACGTTGCGGTCGCCGGCCACGAGCTCGATGAGTTCGGGCGGAGTTCGCGAGTTCCGCCAGCCACTGGGGATGGAGTTGAGTGCAGATGCGTTGGCTCGATTGCCGGCTTGGATCCATAGGGCAGCGGCTGTTGCGGCCCGCCCAAGTTCGTCGTTGCTTATCTCGGCTCGGCGCGCCGGCCGCACTCGTGCGATGAAGTCGGTGGTCGTGTCGCCGGCCAGGAACTCGGGCGTACGCAATGTGGCCGCCAGGAAGTCCCGGTTGGTCGTGAGCCCGCCGAGGTGGAGCCGTTCGAGCGCGAGAGCGAGCCTCCCCGCGGCCTCGGTCCGGGTGGGTCCGTGAGCGACGACCTTGGCGATCATGGGGTCGAAGTCGATGGTGACCGTGCTGCCCTGGACCACTCCGGCATCCCAACGCACGGCGGGATCCGCTGCAGGCTCGAAGGCTTCGAGGGTGCCAATCGCCGGCAGGAAGTCGGTGGCTGGATCTTCGGCGTAGAGCCGAGCCTCGATCGCGTGTCCGGTGAAGGTGATGTCGTCTTGGCCGTATCCGAGTGCTTCGCCCCCCGCTACACGTAGCTGCTCTCGTACCAGGTCGAGGCCCGTGACCTCTTCGGTGACCGGGTGCTCGACCTGGAGGCGAGTGTTGATCTCGAGGAAGAAGAACTCTCGGGTGTTGTCGTCGACCAGAAACTCGACCGTGCCCGCTGACTCGTACCCCATGGCCTGACCGAGCGCGAGAGCCGCCCTGCCCATCTCGGCACGCATCGCATCGTCGACGATGGGCGAGGGGGATTCCTCGATGATTTTTTGATGACGGCGTTGTATCGAGCACTCCCGCTCGCCGAGATGAACGAGGCCACCGTGCTGATCGCCAAGGATCTGGATCTCGACATGTCGTGAGATGGCCACATAGCGTTCGAGGAAGACGGTGTCGTCACCGAAGCCGGCCGCCGCCTCTCGTTTCGCCGAGGCGATGGCCTCGGCAAGCCCTTCCGGTTCGTCGACGACGCGCATGCCTTTGCCGCCTCCTCCCGCGGATGCCTTGACCAGCAGGGGATAGCCGACATGGCCATCGTCGGTGAGGTCCTCTGAAGACGGCAGGGTTGGCACGCCGGCCTCGGCCGCAACGCGTTTTGCTGCGAGCTTGTCGCCCATTGATGCGATCACTACAGGTGACGGTCCGACCCATGCAATACCGGCCTTGCCCACGGCTCGGGCGAAGTCGGCGTTTTCGGACAGGAATCCATAGCCAGGGTGGATGGCATCGGCGCCGCTCAACTGCGCGGCGGCGATCATCGCGGCCGCGTCGAGATAGCCACCATCGTCGAGTCGAACCGCTTCGTCGGCATCGGCCACGAAAGGTGCATCGGCATCGGCGTCGACGTAGACGGCGATGCAGCGCATGCCCATGGCTCGGGCCGAGCGAAAGACCCGGCGAGCGATCTCGCCACGGTTCGCGACAAGCAGAGAGGAGATGGTCATGAGAGATCCTTGTCGAGACGCGGGCCAGGCTGATGGCCTATCGGGCGGGCGATCACAGTCGGAACACCCCGTAGCCCTCGGCACCCTCTATGGCTCGGTTCCGCACCACCGACAGGCAGATCCCCAGGACGTCGCGGGTGTCGCGCGGGTCGATGATGCCATCGTCGCTGATGGCACCTGTAGCCGCCAGCGCCAGCGAGCCGCGCTCTTGAATCTCTTCGACTGCGGCCACGATTGCGGCATCTTCTTCCTCATCGAACTCAAGGCCTTTGCGCAGCGCCTGGCCTCGCCGCACCAGTGACATGACACCGGCGATCTGTTTGGGGCCCATGACGGCGATCTTTGCGGTGGGCCATAAGAAGGTGAATCGGTTGCCGAAGGCCCGGCCTGACATCCCGTAGGTGCCTGCGCCATAAGACGACCCCAAGATCACGGTCATGTGGGGCACGGTCGAGTTCGTGACCGCGTTGAGCATCTGTGAACCCTTCTTGACGATGCCATCGGCTTCGAAGTCCTTGCCCACCATGAACCCGGTGATGTTCTGGAGAAACACCAAGGGGATATCGATCTGATTGCAGAGCTGGATGAAGTGGGCGCCCTTTTGAGCGGCGTCGGGATAGAGGACGCCGTTGTTGCCCAGAATGCCGACCGGGTAGCCGTGAATTGATGCCCAGCCGCAGATGAGCGTCGGGCCGAAGCGGGCTTTGAACTCTTCGAAGCGACTGCCGTCGACTGTGCGGGCGATCACATCGCGCACGTCGACGGGCTGGCGTAGGTCGCGCGACACCAGTCCGAGGAGCTCGTCGGCGTTGTGCTCTGGCGTTTCGGGCGTGAATGTGGGCGGTGGGCCGGCCTTGGTCCAGTTGAGGTGCGAGACGACTTCCCGACACATCCGCAGCGCATCCATCTCGTCCTCGGCGAAGTATTCGCCCAAGCCCGAGACCTCGGCATGCATTGCTGCTCCGCCTAGCGTTTCGTCGTCGGATTCCTCGCCCGTGGCCATCTTGACCAGCGGCGGGCCTGCCAGGAAGATCTTCGACCGCTCCTTGATGACGATGTTGTAGTCGGACAATCCGGGTTGGTAAGCGCCACCTGCGGTCGAGTTGCCGAAGACCATGGCGACCGTGGGAATGCCGAGCTTCGAGAGCTCGATGAGTTCGTAGAAGAAGCGCCCGGTCTGGGCGAAATGATCAATTTGCATGCCGCCTGGCACCTTCTCTGGCGAGCCCTGCTCGCTGGGGTTGATCCGGAGATCGCCCCCAGACGACTCGACGAAGCTCACGTAGGGCATCCGGTTGTCACGAGCGATCTCGAGGGCTCGCATCCACTTCTTGCTTGCGTAGGGGGTGAGCGCCCCGGCTAGGACCGACGGGTCGTTGCCCATAATCACGCATTCGGTGTCGGCGATGACACCGATGCCGACAACCATCCCGCCACCAACCGTGTAGTCGGAC
The DNA here is from genome assembly GCA_963854265.1 of Acidimicrobiia bacterium. Classification (GTDB taxonomy): domain Bacteria; phylum Actinomycetota; class Acidimicrobiia; order Acidimicrobiales; family UBA8592; genus CAWKYX01. Next base: position 627 of record CAWKYX010000054.1, on the reverse strand, counting down.
GCGTATCCCGCGAGGGGGCTGATCTCGAGGAATGGCGTGTCGGGGTCGAGCACGTTGGCGATGCGCTCGCGGATGGCCATCTTGCCCCGTGATCGCAAGCGCTCCGTCGCTCGGGGCCCACCCCCGGCTTCGGCCTCTTCGAGGAGCTCGTCGATGACGGCGAGCTGCTCGATCATGTCGGTCCGGTTCTGCTGGAAGGCCTCGTTCGATGTGTCGACAGGAGACCGAAGCGGTGGAGCCAGAAGAGTGCGTTTCATCCCACCACCTTAGGACCGGTAAGAATGCAGGGTAGTGATTACCGCTGCCCAGGCGTGTTCAGCCGTCCAGCGCGCCGGCAGAGCGCAAGAAGCGAATGACGACGTCGTGGCGCTGCTCGGTCACGAGTGACAGCCGGTGATCGGGGGGCACCCGTAGCTGTCGATCAAGGTCAGCCATGGTCGCGGCCTGAGGGCTGGGGAGTTGTTCTGTGCCATGGGACACGTGGGTGGCCACCGAAGACGGTGAGGTGTCTGTTGAGTTGGGGTCTGGGTCGGTTCAAGGGGTCATCGCGACAGCTTGAGTGTAGATGTTGTGGGCGGTGTCCCAGCCGAGGCTGCGTCTGGGGATGGTGTTGATGCGGTGTTCGAT
>CAWKYX010000053.1:0-16472 GCA_963854265.1 Acidimicrobiia bacterium | reverse complement strand
GCCCGACGAGAACCAAAAACCGCCATCTGACGTACAGACAGGTGGAACACCATGAATGGCCACGACGATCGTCCCGACCCGCCTATCGAGCAGTTCGACGCGCTCGCGTCGCTGCTGGCTTCGGGTGCAGTCTGGGCAGAGGCCGACACCGAGATCGAGGCGCAAATCGTCACCGAAATCACCACCGAGGTGCAGGCCCACCCGCGCGCACCCATGGCACCGGGCCGCGAGGATCGGCGCCACCTTCGCCCCATTGCTGCGGTCGCTGTGCTGTTTCTCATCGCTGGTGTCGGCATTGGCCTACTGGCCACCATCGACGACGACCTCGACAACGTGACCTTGAGTGGGACGGACCTCGCTGTTGGCGCCACGGCCACTGCCACGGTTGAAGAACAGCCATCGGGGCTCCGGGTGGTCCTCGACGTGGAAGGTCTGGCACCTGCTGCAGCCGGGACCTACTACCAGGCTTGGGTCCGCAACGATGGGGGCAGCGCGGTGACCATCGGGACGTTCCACAATCATGGCGATGACGAGATCGAGCTGTGGGCCGGCGTGGATGCCGCGACGTATCCGATCATCACGGTGACCCTGCAACAAGAAGGCGGCGGCGCCGAGAGTTCGGGACAGGTGGTCCTCCAAGGTCGAAGCGGTGGCTGATCTGCCACTACACGAGCGCATTGCAGCTCGTGCGCTTCACCATGTGTCCAACCCGCCCGCTGGTGATGACCCGGTCGTGCGGTTGGCCGCGCCGGACGAACTCGCCAAGGTGTTCTCGGCCTCGGTAGGGCTCGAGCTTTTGGGTGAAGCGCACAGCGATGCCGACGTGATGGCCGCAGCCGAACGCGTCATCGACTACTCGGTCCACACAACCCATCCCCGGTTCATGAACCAGAACTATGCAGGCGCAGATCCGGTAGCGGTCGTGGGGGATTGGTTGGGTGCCGCGCTCAACACCACCAATGCCACGTTCGAGGTTGCACCTGTATTCACGATGATCGAACGTGCGGTGCTACAGCGGCTGGCCGAGCTGATTGGGTATCCGGCAGCCGACGGCAGCGCCGCCCCCGGCCTGTTCTGTGCAGGTGGGTCTTTGGCCGGTCTCATGGCGTTGCAATTGGCCCGCGACCGGTTTGATCCCCAGATCAGTTCCCGGGGGATGAGCGGACAACAGTTCGCGGTCTTCGTATCCGCGACAGCGCACTACTCGACCGCCAAGAACGCGGCGATCCTGGGGCTCGGGACCGATACTGTGATCGAAGTCGCGACGGATGCAGCAGGAGCGATGATTGCGGGCTCGCTCGCCGCAGCCATCGGGACTTCACGAGCTGCGGGGGTCAGTCCGCTGGCCGTCGTTGCGACGGCCGGAACAACCGTCACCGCAGCGTTCGATCCCATCGATGCGATCGCCGACATCTGTGACGCAGAACAGCTGTGGCTTCACGTCGATGGTTGCTACGGCGGATCGGCTCTGTTCTCACCCAGCGAGCGACATCGTCTCGCGGGAGCGGAACGGTCGGACTCGATGTCGTGGAACTTTCACAAAATGATGGGCATGACCCAGCAGTGCAGTGCGCTCGTGGTGCGCGAGGCGTCAGAGCTCGAGATGTGTTTCGCGACGGGCGCCGACTACATCTTTCAGGCCGACAAGGAGCATGGTGAGCTCGATGCGGGGGATCGCACCATCATGTGTGGCCGCCGTGTGGATGTGTTGAAGTTGTGGCTCGCCTGGAAGTCCGCGGGAGATGCGGGCTTCGCAGCACGAATCGATCACGCAGTCGAGATGGCCAACCACGCGCGCGAGCGAATCGTGGCCGGCGATGGCGAGTTCGTGATGGTCACTCCAGGCGATTTCACCAACGTGTGTTTCGTCTGGGTACCGCCAGACCTTCGTCCGCTTGACCTGGCGGGGCTGGCGGTCCCGGCTCATGAGCGCCTGCATGCGCTGGCGCCGGCAATCAAGGCCCGGATGCAGCGCGAAGGCACCGCCTTGGTCGGCTACCAACCCGTGCATGGCATCAACGCCTTTCGGATCATCGTCATGAACCCCGCCGTGACCCGAGCAGACATCGACGCAGTGCTTGGGCTGATCGCGAGCTACGGCCATGCGCTCGGCTCACGGCCTTAACCAAAGGCTTGCCCGACCCCCGGTTGAGTCCTGTGAGGCTGCCTGCTTCATGGCAACTCGATCAACGCGAGCGAGTGGCTCATCGATGACGACTAGATCCGGTGGCGGTTCAGGCTCGGTTGTCGCGCGCACCCGGGCTTGTCTGGCCGGAGTTGCTTACGGTGAGTTGTCAGCGAAGGTCAGCAGGCTTGGCTGGTAGCCGTCGGGGGCAGTGAATCCCATGAGATTCATGACGGTGGCCGCGACGTTGCTGAGGCCGGCACCGTCGGGTGGGTCCAGCGTGTATTCGCCGGCGTAGGTGGCGTCGTGGATGACGAACGGCACCTTCATCAACGTATGCGACGTTTTTGGCGTCCGAACACCATCGGCGGTCTCGGTGTACATGATGTCGGCGTTGCCGTGATCGGCGGTGTAGATCAAGACGCCATCGAGTTCGTCGATCACTTCGACGAGACGGGCCATGGATTGGTCGACCACTTCCATGGCACGGATCGCCGCGGGTAGGTCGCCCGTATGGCCCACCATGTCACCGTTGGGCAGGTTGATGCGGCCGGAGTGGTATCGGCCGGTGCGCAGAAGCTCGATAGTCGCGTCGGTGATCTCGGCGGCCTTCATTGCCGGTGCTTCGTTGAACTCGATGTTGTCCGAGGGGATCTCGACGTAGGTCTCGAGTGACTCGTCAATGTACCCACTGCGGTTGCCGTTCCAGAAGTAGGTCACGTGGCCGAACTTCTGGGTCTCCGACACGGCGAAGCTGTGGGTGCCTTCGGCGCACAGGTATTCGCCCATGGTTCGTTCGATCGATGGGGGGTCGACCAGGTAGTTCTTCGGGATGAGCGCGTCGCCGTCGTACTGCAACATGCCCGCGTAGAAGACGCCTGGGTGGTTGCCCCGGTCGAAGTCGGCGAAGTCCGGGTCCTCGTACGCCCGTGAGATCTCGATCGAACGATCGCCGCGGAAGTTGTAGAAGATCACTGCGTCACCGTTGGACATCGTGCCCAGAGGGGTGCCGTTGTCGTCGACCATCACGAACGCATCCAGGTGCTGATCGCTGGAGTCGGACTCGCCGTACATAGTCTCGACCGCCTCGGCGGCCGACGCGAAAGGCCGGCCGATCCCATGGGTGTGGCAGTTGTAGCCACGCTCGACCATGGGCCAGTCGGCGCCGTAGCGATCCAACGTCAGCTTCATGCGGCCGCCGCCGGAGGCGATGCGAACGTTGGCCCCGTGGAGTTCGTTGAGCTTCTGGATGACCTGTTCGGTTTGGCTGATGTAGTCGAGCGCCGACCGTGGTGCGACGTCTCGGCCGTCGACCAGGATGTGCAGACACATCTCTTTCACGCCTTCTTCAACGGCCTGTTCCATCAGGCGATACAGCTGATCGGTGTGGGAGTGCACGTTGCCGTCTGAGTGCAAGCCGAGCAGGTGCAAGGTGTTGGTCCGGCCTCGTTCGATTGCCGTTTTCCAGTGTGGGTTCTCGAACAGCGCGCCTGAGGCGATCGCGCGATTCACGAGCTTGGCCCCCTGGTCGAAGATTCGGCCGGCTCCGATCGCGTTGTGGCCAACTTCGCTGTTGCCCATGTCGTCGTCGGAGGGCAGCCCAACTGCCAGGCCATGGGCCGCGAGTTCGCATGCCAACGGCGACGATGTGAGGGCATCGAGTGTGGGCGTCGCGGCCTCGGTGACGGCGTTGCTCGGCCCTTGGGGGGCAATGCCAACCCCGTCGCACACGACGATGAGCACGGGTCCGCGACGGCCGGAGAATGAGGGGTTCGGGTCAAGGGAAAGCGCCATGGTCAGATTGTAGAGACTCGGCCCCGGGCCGCATCGGCGTAGCCTCTCGGACATGTTGCTCATTGCGTACAACGACGGCGCGGATTGTCCCGGGGTGGCCCCGGCTGATGTCGCTCAGATGCTGGGCATCGACGACTACGAGATCTTGTTGGGGTGGACCAATGCCAGCCATTGGTGGATCGACACCGAGCGAGGCATCGCAACGATGGCGAACTTCGCGGTCGGTCGTGGCGTTAAGGATGGCCGATACGCTTACATGCCAATTCGGCTTTCGTCGATCCCGGCCTATTTCCGCGATGTGCGCCGCCCCGAAGCGGTAGTGATCGCGGGCGTGCCCCGCGGCGACGGGTACGCGTTCAAGGGCACCGTCGGGTGGGGGCCTGCTGCTGCGATGCTCGCCAACTCGGTCGTGGTCGAGGTGGACACCGAAGCCCCAGACCTTGGCGGACCCATGATCCCAGGGAACATTGTGGCGACGGTCCCATGCGCGAACCCTGGTCTGCCGCCAGCCCCGCCCCGTGATCTCGATGACATCGACATGGCCGTCGCGGCAAATGTGGTGCCACTCTTGCCCGATGACGCGACCATCCAGATCGGTCCCGGAGGCATCGCCGAGGCGATCCTCCTCGAGCTCACGAAGCCGGTCCAGGTCTGGTCTGGTGTCATCACCGATGCCATTGGTGAGCTCGAGCCGCGTGGGTTGCTTACGGGAGACGTCACCACCGGCTATGTCTGGGGTGGCGAGCCTTTAGTCGCGTTGGCAGCGCTTGGGCGGCTGAATTTGTTGCCGGCTGAGGTCACCCACAACGCGGCCGAGATCGCCGCACGTGACCGCTTCGTGGCACTCAACGCCGCGCTCCAGGTCGGGCTCGACGGATCCATCAACATCGAACGCGTCGGCAGTCGGGTTGTGTCGGGCATGGGCGGTCACGCTGATTTCTGCCTCGGCGCCTCCCAGTCAGCCGGCGGCTCTTCCATCATCGCGTTGCGATCGGCTACGAGAAAGGGCCACTCCACCATCGTCCCAGTGGTCGACGTAGTGTCGACGCCACGGACCGATGTGGACTTCGTCGTCACCGAGCACGGTGTCGCCGACTTGCGTGGCGCTACCGATGCGGTACGCCGAGCTCGCCTCATCTTGGTGGCAGCTCCCGAGCATCGCACGATGCTCGACGAGTTCGCGGGTTGATCTGCGGCTAGCCGGTCACGGTGGCGAACGTCGTGCGGTCGGCGACTTCGATGGACTTGACGATTTGGACGCCCAACAGATCCCACGTCGCCCCCTTGACGCTTTGCGTCGACGCTGCGCCCGTCGCAACTCGCTCGCCGCTTGGGAGGTCTCGGACTTCGCATACCTCGAACCAGCCCTGCTCGTTGTCGGGTTGTCCGTTGACGATGTCGCCTTCGATGATGTCGGCCAACCGCATGCGGGCGATTTGAACAATGGTGCGCTGCAACAACGGTCTGTTCCTTCGGCTGGAGGGCAGGATCGGGGTCCCGCTTTCTGCCCATCGACACCGCTGCCTGCTCCCATGATTCGTTTGGGTCGTTGGGATCAGGTCGCCACTGGATTGTTAGGCGAGCGAGTTTCGTCGAACGTGGACCCAGTAACCTGCCAGATCACCGCGGCGATGACGATCGTTCCACCAACCAGCGTGGCCCCGCTGGGGGTCTCGCCTGGCCAGATCCAGACCCAAACCGGTGAGAGGACGACCTCCGTCATGGCCAGCAGCGAGATCTGCGCTGTAGGGACGGACCGGTGGCCGAGATTGAACAGCGGTAGCCCGAAACCAATCAACACGAAGCCGGCGATCGCCCCTAGGGTCACGTCGCGTAGCGACATTGCCAGGCCACCGCTGGCCAGGGAGACTACGCCGCACACCACTGCCAGCAGCAGGGTCGCCAAGAAGGTGGGGACCACCGGGTCCACCAACGGTGCCGAGCGAATCAACATGTTGTAGAGCCCCAGGATCGCCGGGATGAATCCCGCCAGGATGAAGCCTGTGCTCGCGTCGGCTTGAAGGCCATCGAAGGCCATCACGGCGATGCCACCCGCCGCGATCCCCATCGCGGTGAGGGTGACCTTGGAGAGTCGCTCTCCCAGGAAGGCGCGTCCGAACAGCGCGCCGGACAGCGGTCCAGCAGCGATCAGGAACGTGACGTTCGCGGTGCTCGTTCGGGCCAGGGCCAGAATGTACAAGATGGCCATGCTGGTCAGCAGCGCGGAGGCGACGAATGTGGTGATGGTGACACCCCGGAGGCTGACCGGCCGGGTTCGGCTCCGAGCCAGCGTCAGAACAATCATCGCGACGGCTGCCGACGCGCCGCGGACGGTCAAGAACTGCCAGCCGGATGCGGTTTCAATGCCGCGAAACAAGATCGCCGTGAAGCTGAACACGACGCCTGCACCAGCAACCAAGATCGCGCCCGACCGGTAGGACAGTTCGCCATCGCCGGTCCAGGCCTGACTGACCTCGTGGAGCATCGGCGGAGCGTACGCCTCGCTCGCTGCGAAAGCCATCGAAACCTCAGCCGCGGGGATGTCCGGGGCATTCCCCGCCGACGATTACGGCGGCGTAGTCCAGCCAGCAGTCGTAATCTCCGCAGAGGAACGACCGTTTCACGTATCCCGGATCGTCGCACTGGGCGATCCACCCATTGTTCACTCGCTGTCCACTCGCCCAAAGGCAGAAACCCATGGCACTACGAATTAACGACGAAGCCCCCGACTTCTCGGCGGAAACAACCGAGGGAACGATCTCCTTCCACGACTGGATCGGCGATGGCTGGGCGCTGTTGTTCTCCCACCCAAAGGACTTCACGCCGGTCTGCACCACCGAGCTAGGTGCAGTCGCCGGGCTCAAGGACGAGTTTGCGGCGCGCAACTGCAAGATCATCGGCATCAGTGTCGATGGCGTCAGCGATCACCAAGGTTGGACATCAGACATCGAGGCGGCAACGGGCAACGCTGTGAACTACCCCCTGATCGGCGATCCCCAACTCGACGTCGTCAAGTTGTACGACATGCTTCCCGCCGATGCCGGCGAAACCTCCGAGGGCCGCACCGCCGGCGACAACGCCACGGCCCGCTCGGTCTTCATCATTGGCCCCGATAAGAAGATCAAGGTCACCCTGACCTATCCAATGACGACTGGCCGCAACTTCCACGAGATCCTTCGGATCATCGATTCCTGCCAGCTCACAGCCAACGAGGCTGTGGCCACGCCGGCCAACTGGAAGCAAGGCGACGACGTCATCATTGTGCCGAGCGTCTCCGATGAGGCTGCGGCTGAGAAGTACCCCGATGGCTTCGAGACTCGGTTGCCCTACCTCCGGTTTGTCAAGCAGCCCTGACCCATGACTCGAGCGCAGGCAGCGGGTCGACTGCTCGCGTCGCGCCATTCGACGCGCGTCGAGGTCAACATCGTGGTGTTCTTCATCACTCATGTTGTGGTCGTCGCCGGAGTCGATGTTGGTGTCGGGTTTGGGCTCTTTGCGCTGTTCGGCATCCTTCGGTTTCGGACCGGAACGCTCCCAGTCACCGAGATGAGTTTCCTGTTCGCCGCGATTGCCCTGGCGGCGCTGAATGCCATTGCCGCGACATCGGTGGGTGTTGTCGAAGTCGTGATTGCGAACGTCGTGATTGTCGGCACCCTTGAAGCCCTGGGGGGGGTTGGTGGCTCAGCCATTAGTCTCAAACACAGAGCGTGCTCTACGAGAAGATCGAACTGCTCCACCCGAGCCGACGGGGCGAACTCATCGAAGACCTGGAATGCCGCGCGGGTTTGCGAGTCGAGGGCATCGTGGTGAATGGGATCAACTTCTTGAACGGCACGGCGCAGCTCACCCTTCGGGTCCGGCCGACGCCAGAAGACCGGTTCATGTTTCTCGACGAGTCCTTGGTGCTCGAAGACACATGATCGGCCTCGTGTGGTGACGGCTGCACAACCTGCCTTCGCGCGCGGCTCGCTGATGAGGCCAGCTCGGCCCTACCGGCTGCGGATGGGGTTGGACCCGTCCTAGTCTTCGGCGGCGGCCGCGACCTTCGCAAACAACGCGCTGACCTGGTCGCCCGGCTGAGGATCGATGAACTCGAGGTATGGCACGCCAACGGTGCTCGACCAGTAGGTGTACGGGTTCCCGTCCCCAGTCGTGGCGGATTGCACGAGCTCGTTGCCACGGCCCGCGAGGTGTCGGTGCGCGGCCTCGGTGTCGACCCAGTAGGCGATGTGATGAACGCCGGTGCGGCCGGCATCGATGAACTCCTTATACGCCGAACTGACTGACGTGTCGGGTTCGATCAGCTCGGTCTGTTGGGTGCCCGACTGTGCCAGCGCAGCCCGCAACCTCATCGGGACCTTGGTGCCCCGGTAGATCGACTCGGGCACATGGACGTCGAACACGTACCACGGTCCGGTACCGGTCTCGTCAAGCCAGCGGTTGATCGCTGCGTCGATGTCGCTGACGGTAAAGGCCGTTTGACGGACAGGGCCCATCCATGTGGGTGTGCTGGTCATGTCGGTCCTCGACGATCTGGCGCACCGGCGCGCCTGGGATGGCGGGCTCGCGATCCGTCTGAGCTGGGGCCTGCGACCACGCATTCGTGATACTAAGGAGGCTGATTCGCATCGTCAAAGGTCGATGGCGAACGCTGTCGGGCCTGGGAGCACGCATGCAACTGACCTTTTTAGGCAATACCGGCCTCCGGGTTTCGGAGCTGTGTCTCGGGGCCATGACGTTCGGCACCGAGTCCGGTTGGGGCGCAGATGAAGCCACCAGCCGGACCATGTTCGGCGCGTTCGACGATGCCGGTGGCAACTTCATCGATACCGCCGACGCCTACACGAATGGCACCAGCGAACGGATGCTCGGGTCGTTCCTGAAGGGCCGCCGAGATCGGTTCGTTGTCGGCACCAAATACACCGTGTCGTCGGATCGCACGGACCCAAACGCTGGTGGCAATCACCGCAAGAACATGACGCGTTCCCTCGAGGGGAGTCTGGATCGACTTGGCACTGATTACGTCGATCTCTACTGGGTGCATGTCTGGGACGGCTTCACACCTATCGAAGAGACCGTCCGGGCCCTGGACGATGCCGTCCGCGCCGGCAAGGTCCTGCACATCGGCTTTTCTGACGTCCCCGCGTGGCTTGTGGCCCGAGCCGACGCGATCGCCGAGTTGGCCCACTTCACACGTCCGGCCGCGATCCAGGTTGAGTACAACCTTGCGCAACGCGAGGCCGAGCGCGAACTGATCCCCATGGCAGAGGCGTTGGGCATGAGCGTGCTGGATTGGTCACCGCTGGGGGGCGGCGCGCTGAGCGGCAAACTCCTCGACTCAGCCGAGCCTGAGGGCTACGAGGGGCGGGTCGCGTCAGGGGCGGTCCCACGCGCCTTCGACAAGTACAAGGGTGATCGCGCAACGGTCATCACCAAAGAACTGGTGGCGGCGGCAGCCGAGCTCGGCTGCACCCCGGCGCAGCTTGCCATTGCGTGGCTCCGACAGCGGTCGCCGGCGCACATTCCCATCATCGGCGCTCGATCCCTCACACATCTGCGCGACAACCTCGGCGCGGTCCACATCGAGATCCCCGAGGGCGTCGCGACACGACTGGACAACATCAGCCGCATCGACCTCGGTTTCCCCCACGACTTCGTTCGCAACGGCTGGCCGGATTGGTACGGCGATGTCCCAAGTCGCATGGACCCACGGGTTCGGACCGTTGGACGCCGCGCTCTGGGCCTCGACGAGGTTGCGCCGCTGGGAGATCGCCCGCAACCTTGAGGGTCGGAGATGGCCTCCAGTCTGGCCTTATCGCGCGGCGGTGCCTGGCACCAGCGCGCGATGGCTGGCCCCGTCGCGCTCCGGTGCCAGGCAGCGAGTCTTGGGCCTGGGCAAGCGAGTGACGGTTGGTGCCAGGCACGAAGTGTCACAGGTCAGCGCACCCTTGTGCCGGCTGGTGTCAGGCACCGGGAGTCGAGTGTGGTCGGGCGAGTCAGGCCTTGCCGCCATGACACAATCACGACTTCGTGGATTCGGGCCTGATGAGTCGTGGCAGGGTCAAGACCTCGGCGCTTCGACCACGGGGGCGTTGGGGTCAAGGGGGGACCCTCCGTGGCGACGGCGTGATCTGGTGCATGATGTCGTGGGGTCGAGCGTGGACTTCCAGGGCGCAATCATCATCGGAGAGGATCGGTTATGACCGAGAGCGAGCAGCACCGGCTGGGCCAAGAGGTGCGCAACCAATTGTTCGGCGAGCGGGCGGGCACGGCAGCGAAATTTCTGCCCGATGCGCTGGCCCGCTACACGACCGAGGTTGTCTTTGGCGACCTGTGGCAGCAGCCCGAGTTGTCGATCCAGGAACGGGAGATGGCAACGAGCGCCATGCTCATTGCGCTCGGCCGCGAGGCCGAGCAACGCTTCCATTTCACCGGGGCGAGAAACCTCGGAATCGAACGTTCCAAGATCGAAGCCCTCATTACCCACGCCGCGTTCTACGCCGGATGGGGCACCGCTGTGTCAGCCGCACGCATCCTCCACGAGGTCTGGCCTGCCGACGAAGACCCGCCCGTCACCTGGCCCGCGGCGCCTCCTGACCCGAAATTCGGAGACTAAAGCCCCTGACCGGGGGCTAGAGCCCCGAATTTGGGATGATCTGGCTCTCCGGCGGGTCTTCTTGATGGTGGCGAACCCGTCGCTATTGAACTTGCAGTTGGCGAAGTCATCGGCGACCTTGGCGATCTCTTGGTCGTTGGGTGTGCGTCCTTTGTCGGTCATCGTTCTGCTTCGTCGGAGTCTCGAACCTGGCTGCGCACGAGTTTTCGCTAGGTTTGCACGTGTGCATCCCCGACTTACCGAGTTCCCACCCTTCAAGATCTGGGTGGTTGTCGTGGGTGGTGCCAGTTGAGCCGTTGGCGGTCGGCACCCAGGATTGCCTCTGTTGAACACGCGCGGGAGTTGGCGCGCCGCAGGCTGCCGAGTTCGGTGTACTGGTTCATCGAGGGTGGCACCGAGGCTGATCTGACCGTCCGCGCCAATGAGCAGGCGTTCGATCAGATTGGGTTCCGACCCAGGGTGGCCAACGACCATCTCCCAAAGGGGCTCGCTACTACTGTCCTCGGCCGTGAGCTTGCGATGCCGGTCATCACTGCTCCCGCAGGGCTCATTCGTATCGCCCACTCCGATGGTGAGCTCGGGGTAGCCCGGGCTGCCGAAGCGGCCGGAATCGCGGTTGGCGTCAGCATCCTCGCCAGCCACTCCATCGAGGCGATCACCGACGTCGCGTCCGACGTCTGGTTCCAGCTCTACATGATTGGTGGACGCGACGGGACCGAGGTGGCGATCGATCGAGCCCGAGCGGCGGGATGTCGCGTCCTGATGGTCACTGTGGACAAGGCGGCTGCGACCGGCGGTAAAGATCGCCCTCGTGTGCGATCAGAGGTGCCGTCGCATATTGATCTCAAGACAGCGCTCCGTTTCGCACCTGAAGTTCTGCTCCGCCCCAGGTGGGGGTACAACTTCCTCAAGGGTGGTCTTCGTCTCGAGGTCCCGAATGCTCCCACCGTGGTGCCCGGTGAGGTCATGACGGTGTCGGAGGGTGGGGCCGCGCTCTCGGAGTATCCGCCCACCTGGGACGACATCGCCTGGATTCGAGAGCAATGGGACGGCCCGTTCGTCGTCAAAGGGATCGTCAGCCCCGACGACGCCCGCCACGCCGCCGATCTCGGTGTGGACGCCGTGTCTGTGTCGAACCACGGCGGCAACTCGCTAGACGGCGGGCCCGCTGCCATCGATGCACTGCCGGCGATAGTTGAGGCCGTTGACGACCGCATCGAGGTGCTCCTCGACGGCGGCATTCGCCGTGGCGGTGACGTTGTCAAGGCGGTCGCACTTGGGGCTCGTGCTGTTCTCATCGGCCGCGGATACGTCTGGCCGCTCGCTGTTAGCGGCGAGCAAGGCGTCCACGAGATTCTGCAACTGTTCCGTAGAGGCATCGACGCGACACTCGCGCTGCTGGCCTGTCCGTCAATCCAGGGCCTCGGCCCCGAGCACTTGATCTTGCGCAACGACACAAGCCGCTGATGGCATTGAGGAATATGGGCGGGACGGTCGTTTTTGAACGGTCTGATTTCGGCTCATTGCTCGCCGGACTAGGCGCTGCGTCTTTGGGTCGTCTTGCGGAACGGTCTCCGAGGTCGCCCTATCGGCGTAGCTCTTCAGCCCCCAGCAGTTTCCCGGGCCGCAGCAGAGCCCGAGTACGAGGTCGCCATCTGACACCGCTCTTCTGTTGATGTGGCGAAAACCACGAACTCGGCGGCTTGGTGGAGCGGGTACGGGGAATCGAACCCCGGTATTCAGCTTGGGAAGCTGATGTTCTACCATTGAACTACACCCGCAGGCGGTCCCAGCCTAGCGGTGATCGGGCGTTGCGGGTACGGCGAGCACCAAGTGGCACCAGCCGTGTGGCGAAGCGCTGGGGGAGCTATGGCGAGATCGAAACGACGACCCAACCTGCCCTCCGCCGGGCCCTGTCCCTGTGGGTCCGAGCAAACCTTCGGTGACTGCTGCAACCCGATCTTGGCGGGCTCCCAACAAGCTCAGACAGCCGAGGCGCTGATGCGATCTCGGTTCAGCGCGTTTGCTACGCGAAACGAGCGTCACCTGTTGCGAAGCTGGCTTCCCGATGCTCGCCCGGCGGGCGTCAGTTTCGATTCTGACCAGACGTGGCTGCGACTCGAAGTCGTCGACACACAGGGAGGCGGTGCCCTCGACACCACGGGAGTTGTTGAATTTGTGGCGCACTTTGAGACGTCGGCTGGACCCGGCTCCATCGCTGAACGGAGCCGATTTGTGCGGTCGGACGGTGATTGGGTTTACGTCGACGAAGTAGTCCGTTGACCAGGGGAAATAGCCCGTTGGTCCCGCGATCGGTGGAGAAAATGTGCGAGTATGTCTTCAAGATCTATTGCGATGCTGCCGAAAGGAACCGAGGGCCAGTCATGTTTCGGTGACGGGCCGTTGCGATCGTGACGACTGCTGCCGGGCAGTCGAAGGAGGAAGCCCATGGCTGGAATAGGGCTTTCGAGAATGGTCACACGCGTGTAGTTTCTCTTTATGGCAAAGCTTCGGTTCTTCTTCGGGACCATGGGATCGGGTAAGAGCACACAGGCTCTCCAGATTCGGCACAACATGGCGTCGCGCGGTCTGTCGGTGATCCTCACGACGCAGATGGATCGCGAAGAGGGCAAGGTTTCGAGCAGGCTGGGCGTGGCCGCCGAAGCCGAGATTGTGGATACGCAACTCGACTTGCACAAGCTCGCGGTGGATGCCTACGCGGCAGATGGCCTCAACGCGATGGTGTGCGACGAGGCTCAGTTCTACGAGCCTCGACAAATCGATCAACTCGCCAGAGTCGTCGACGAACTCGGCGTCGATGTGTACGCCTTTGGATTGCTTACCAGCTTCCAGGGAGAACTGTTCCCGGGAACAGCGCGGCTTCTCGAACTCGCCGACGAACGGAGCGAACTCCAGGTCGAAGCTCGGTGCTGGTGTGGCTCGCGGGCTACCCACAACGCGCGCCTCGTCAACGGGGTGCAGGTCTATGCGGGCGCGCTCAAAGTGGTCGGAGACACGGCCATCGACGAGCCCCAAGACCCAGCCGAGGTCACCTACGAACTCATGTGCCGTAGCCACTGGCACGACGGCTTGCGAGCGCTCCAAGGCGATCAACTCGAATTACTCGACGAGCGCCCGCTTCCCGGCGATGACCCGCGCCAGCCCAGCGCCGTGGCCTCGACGCACTGACGCACTTCGCGCTGATCTCACTTCGCGCGACGATCCGGCTGGCCTCGTGACGGGGTTCGGGTCTCAGCGAGTGGGCAGCGGTTGTCCGCTGAATCCGCAGCGACTCTTCTTTGGCCATGGCGTCGGGCCGGACAGTTCTGGCCTCGACCCGGTGGTCCGAGCGGGGCGCCTGGGCCCGCCGGTCGCGGGTTCTCAGTTCGAGTCGGTCGGGTCGACGTAGCCGGAGAGGTTTCGCCTCGTGCGTTTCCACACCCCCGGAACTGGACCTTCTCGGCGCTTGATGTCGGGGTTGCCTTCGGGGTTGGCTGTCACCCAATCGACGGCCCCATCGAGGTCTGACGCTGCGAGACTCCACGCTGGGCTCGGCGGTGGCATGGGTGCAGGTTCGGGCTGGATTGCCGCTGCGCCCACGCTTGCGAACTCGGCGGGCGTTGGATCGGGCTTGGGCGTCGGCTGCGGGGCGCTCGCTGGAGCAGCGGGGGCTGTGACCCGAGAAGGCGGGCGTTCGGCTGGGCTGGCTGGTGGTCTTGGCAGAGCCGTCGTCGGGGTCGGTGCTGGAGGCAACGGCGGGGCGTGGGGCGGCAAAGGTTCTGAGGCTTGGGGCTTGACCGGGGAGGAACCGGCCGCTGTTGGTGTAGCCCCTTGGAGAGGAGGTCCGTTGGCCGGCAGTGCTCGGGTGAGGTCGCCGAACGCCAACTCATCGCTGCTCGCTGCCACAGCAATCGACGGCTCCGGCGCCTGCGGGGCCGGTGGTTGCGGCGGTGGTGGACGCTCGATGTCGGGAGTGGCCGCCGCATCGATAGCACGCGGTTGTACGTCGTCGCTCGAGTGTGCAGAGGCTTGTGCGGGTACCTCAGCATTGTTCCTGCCGAACCAGCCGCCCAACTCGGTGGGCTCGGCAGGGTCGCCGGGGCTGGCCCACGTCGTCACCGGGTCTTGGGTGTCAGGGGAACGATCGGCAGCGCGGTCGATGTCCATATTCGCGGGCGTGTTGTTGGGGTGGCGGTCGGAGCGTGGAGGTTCGGCATCGTTTGCACTCACCAAGACTGGCTCTTGGTCATAGGGCACTGCGACAACCGGTTTGTTGGCTGCAGCTGCGGCTGCAGCGCGTGCCAGTCGTCGAGCCTTGGCGTCGGCAACCATTTGGCGCGGGTCGGGCTTCGGTTCGGTCCGCCGGCGCGCGAACACGACGCGGGCGACGGTGAGCAACCCAAGGGCAACCATCACGACCACGATGGCGATGATGAAAGCCCGACCAGCGTCGGTCCCGGACTGGTAACCGTGCAATGTTGCAAGACCGAAGAGTGGCGCACTGCTCCAGTGGACGGCGCGCCAGAGCTTTCGGGGCAGCCGCTTCATGGCAAACGACGTGGCCTCGATAGCGATGGACAGGTACATGGCGATAATGCCCCAGGCCACCGGGCTTGCTTTCCATGTCGAGGTCCACGGCACCAGCGCCTCGACAAAACCGAAGTCGACGAAATCGTCCAACATGATGGCGACCACGTGCACAGCGGTGAAGAGCACGCTGACGCCACCCAAGAACCGGTGAACGGAGAGAATCCAAGCTGGACCCACCTTCCGTCCATGCATTCGCCCGGCCAACAACAGACCAAGCGCCAAGCTGAGCGCGAGAAGGCACCAGGCAACAATGCCGCCTGATCGGGCGACATACCAGGTGAGCTTCTCGGTGTTCACGACAAGAACCCGACCATACCCATCGTGGTGTGTTGGTGGCCGTCAGCGTCGATGATCAGACCCTCGAGCGAGCCAGAGTCAAGGAGCCCAAGGCCAGCGTCGACCCCGGCGAGGACGGCCGCCTTGGCGTAGGACTCGGCCAGCCAACACTCGCCGCCCACCACCGTGCACGCGGCAACATCGGAAGTTGACGGGCTCCGAGTCGAGGGATCGATCAGGTGGTGCGCCTCGCCCCTGTCGGTCTTCCACCGTCGGTTGGCTCGACTGCTCGTCGCCACGGCGCCCCAGGGCACGTTGACCGTGGCCGCTGAGCGTGAGCGATCGAATGGGTCCTCGAGGTTGATCCGCCAACCACCGGGTGGTGCCTGGCCAGCGGTGACGATGTCGCCACCGAGATCAACAAGGACTGCTGCGACACCAGCATCTTGAGCCTGTTTGGCGATGAGGTCCGCCGCAAGTCCCTTACCGACCCCGCCGGGGTCGAAACCGACATCGCTGGGTACCGCCACCGTCGATGCATCAGGGTCAACAGTGATAGCGCGGCTCGCCGCGTTCCAGTCGTGTAGCTGCACCTGATCCCCATCGGCATGACGGGCGACGGTGATGACCAAGTCGCCGATTCCGTTCGAAGGGAGATCCGCGAACGGACGGTCATAGCCTGCGGCCTCGAGTTCGTGCAGCAGCGTCGGGTCGAACCAGCCGCCGGTGCGGCGCGATGCGCTGAGCGCGCGTTGCACCAACAACATCGTGTCCGCGGTGACCTTGACGGCCCGTCCGTCGGCGCGGTTCATCAATGAAACTTCAGAGTTGTCGACGAATCGGTTCCAGTGCTGTTCGAGCTCGGTGAGTCGAGCTCGGAGGTCGTTTTCGAGGTTCGCGGGACCGTTGAACAGGAACAGACGGGCTGTTGTGCCCATCGCCGCGAACGACGTGTCAACTACTCCCACTGCCCGGCGTCGGTGTGGGTTGGAGAGTGGGCTCGGGCGTGGGTGGTGGGGGTTCGGGTGGTGGGGTCGGCGGAGGAGGCGGAGCCGTGGTGGGCTGCGGCTC
>CAWKYX010000052.1:0-17158 GCA_963854265.1 Acidimicrobiia bacterium | reverse complement strand
ATCACCCGTGACAACGTCGCGATCATGCGCGCGCTGTGGAATACCGACGAGTCCGCTCACTCGGGTCAGACGCGGGAGCTCGCACCGAGCTGGGCCTACCCAAAACCGGCCCAGGCAGGCGGGCCTCCAATCATCTTGGGTGGCGGTTGGGGCCCGAAGCTCTTTTCCCACCTCTGTGAATGGGCCGACGGCTGGATGCCAATCAGTGCGCGGCCGTCGCTCGGGTCTCGGCTTGGCCTCCTCCATGACGCAGCCATCGCCCACGGTCGTGACCCTCAGTCCATACGCATCACGGTCATGGGGGCGGTCGAGACTATCGAGGGTCTCGAGAGCTTGGCTTCAGAAGGTGTCGAGCGAGCTGTCTGGACGGTCTGGTCTGAAGATCCCGATGAGATTCTTCGCGAGCTCGACAGGTTTGCGGCAATCAAGGACAGCGCGTGATCCAACGGCTTTGCGCCGCCTTCCTGCTATAGCGTCGCGCATGGCCTCAATTGTGATCACCGGAGCGAGTCGAGGCATCGGCGCTGCGACTGCCATCGCTGCAGCGAGACTCGGATTCGACATCGTGGTCAACTACAAGACCCGCGCAGCCGAGGCCGAGGCAGTCACCGTTGCCTGCCGCGCTATTGGCGTGGAGGCACAGAGCGTGGCCGGGAGCGTTACCAATGCAGCGTCAGTGCGAGACATGTTCGACGCAGCCGAAGCACTCAGCCCACTCCACGGACTGGTCAACAACGCCGGCATTCTCGAGACCCAATCGCGCCTCGCCGACATGTCCCCGGACCGATTCCGGCGGGTGGTGGAGGTGAACGTCGTCGGGACGCTGATCTGTGCATCTGAAGCTGTGCGCCGACTGGAGGCTCAAGGCAACGGGGGCTCGATCGTGAACGTGTCAAGCGCCGCGTCACGGCTGGGCTCGCCCAACGAGTTCGTGGACTATGCCTCGACGAAGGGCGCTGTCGACACGTTGACAGTGGGGCTGGCCGCCGAGGTTGGACCCTCTGGCATCCGGGTCAACGCAGTCCGGCCGGGCCTCATCGAGACCGATATCCATGCAGATAGCGGCGAGCCCGAACGGGTCCAGCGCCTCGCTCCTAGCGTGCCACTCAGGCGCGGTGGTCAGGTCGAAGAGGTAGCGGAGACCATTGTTTGGCTCCTATCAGATGCGGCCTCATACGTATCGGGCGCGCTGGTCGACGTGTCCGGTGGACGGTAACGAGGTCTGCGGTCGCCCTCTGGGCGGCTTGGTGCACTCGTCACAGAGGCAGCGAATGACAACGTCGAAGACGGGACCAGCTCGCGCAGGGGAAGTCTCTTGAAAAGAAACCGAATCTCCCAAGTAACGCTGAAGCCGCCAAGGACGGTTACTGCACTGAGATGGGCAGCCCTCTGCATCCGCACGCGATCGGACAATCCACGGGCCCTCTCGCGCTCCAGCGGCGGCTTAATAGCGGCCGTGCGGCGCCGATTTGTAGTCCTATGAGTTCCACTCGCCGCTTCGAGGACGTGTTGGCTGCCGCTCAACACGGCTCGGAGTGGGCGTGGCAACAGATCCTCGGCGAACTGGGCCCTGCTATTACGGCCTATGCCAGGTCCCAAGGCATCAGCGACGCAAACGACCTTTTGGGACAAGTCCTCGAAGGCATGGTTCGAGGCATCGCAACGTTCAAAGGTAATGAAACCAGCTTCCGTTCCTGGGCATTCACCATCGTCCATTCGCGCATCATCGATGCCCGAAGGCGGTCTGGCCGGCGTCCCCAGATCTCCGATCACGAAGTTCCCGACTTTGCCGACCCCGATGCCGATACCCACGATGCAAGCCCGACCTTGTCTCGCGAGTCGGCGCTGGCCATGCTCGAGGCCCTCCCGACCAAGCAGCGTGAAGTGGTGGCCCTACGGGTGATTGCGGGCCTGTCGGTGCAAGAAACCGCTCAAGTCTTGAAGAAGCGGCCAGGTGCCGTACGTGTTGCCATGCACCGGGCCCTCCAAACCCTCGAGAAAGAGGACGTCGAGAAACAAAACCTCGGCGAGGTGTAACGCGATGGCCAACAACGACGGTTACGCCAATGAGATGAGTGATCCGATCGACGAGCCAACCAGAGACGAAAACGCGGCAGAGGCCCTGGGTTCTGACGCAACTCTGGCCAGCCTCGCTGAGGCATTCTCCGAACCCGGCGACCGAGTCGCCGCAGAGAACTTGGCCAGCAGCGCCGTTGCGCTTCAAGCATCGCTTGGTCGGGCGACGACCAACTCGGGACTGCTCGGTGCGCTCACGATTTGGCTCGGTCGAGGCCCTGCCCAAGTACGGATGCTGCTGGGACGCACCGGTCTCCGGGCGGGGGTGGGAGCCATCGCCGCGGTCATGCTCATGGGCGGCTTGGCTGCAGCAGGTGCGCTACCAAGCCCGATCCAAGACCCAGTCGCCGAAGTCGCCGCTGTAGTCGGAATCGACCTGCCCGACTCTGATGAAGTCGATGAGACCCGTACCGAAACCGACAACGCTGAGGACAACCCCGAAGCGCCTGGCGATGAGGTCAAGCGAGAACCCGGCATCGACGAACCCGCCGATACCGACGAGCCCCCGAGCCAGGACGACGAGGCCGATGAGACGGCTCCTGACGGTGACGATCTTGATGAAGATCCGAACGATGACTCCGACGACGACAACTCGGGTCCCGGCAACTCATCGGACGACGACCCCGACGATGACAACGACTCAGACGACAACTCGGGTCCCGGCAACTCATCGGACGACGACCCCGACGATGACGACTCGGACGAAGACGACGACTAGTCGCAATTGATCGCCCTGCAACGACGAGGGGTCTGGATCCGTCCGGCGGATCCAGACCTTCGTCGTTTTAGCGTCCACTGATGTGACGTCAGCGAAAATCGCGCGACTGCGGGGACCCGGATATAGCCAGCGGTTCCATACGTTCGGCAATCACATTGACCACCCCCTCGCTCTTTTCCAGCCGCCCTCGAACCAACAACGCCGATGCTCCACCGGCAACCGTTCGATGCCTGATCCAACACCCCTTCGAGACCACGATGTTGATCAGACCGGTCTCGTCCTCGAGGTTCAAGAACGTGGTTCCTCCAGCAGTCGCCGGTCGCTGACGATGTGTCACCACTCCCCCAACCAGAACATGGTCGCCTGGATGGTCCAACAATAGATCTGCAGCAACTGCTCCCATGGCATCGAGTTGATCTCGGACAAAGACTGTTGGGTGGCCATCGACCGCTATCCCGGTTGACCAGAAGTTGGCAACCGCAAGGTCATGATCTGACATACCCGGGAGTTGCGGAGCCTCGATACCCGTCACAATGCCGGGCAACCGCTGTGAGCCCGTCTGTGCCAATGCCCCCGCCTCCCAGATGGCCTGGCGGCGATCTCCGCCGAACACCTCGAAGGCTCCCGCAGTTGCCAACGCTTCGAGCACATGTTGTTTAAGGCCCAGGCGGCGACGAAGATCCTCGATAGAAGTGTATGGCTGCCCAGCCTCGATCTCGACGGCCAGATCCTCGCCGACGTGACGCACGTACCCGAGGCCCAACTGCATGGCGGCGTCGGCGTCGGCGTCGCCGGGAATCAGCGTTGCCTTGGCGTTCGAAACGTTGATGTTGGGAATCACCACCTCGACTCCATGACGCCGGGCATCTTGCACAAGCGAATGCGGTGAATAGAAGCCCATCGGCTGAGCATTCAACAACGCAGCGCAAAACGCCGCTGGATAGTGATACTTGATCCAGGCAGAGATGTAGACCAGATAGGCGAAGCTCACCGAGTGGCTTTCGGGGAAGCCAAAGTTGGCGAACGCCGCCAGTTTCTCCCAAATCGCATCCGCGATATCGCCGGTGATACCACGCTCGGCCATTCCCGCATAGAGACGCACACGCAGGCTTTCCATCCGCTCTTGACTGCGCTTGGACCCCATTGCCTGTCGCAACTGATCGGCCTCGGCAGCAGTGAATCCGGCCACATCGATGGCCATCTGCATGAGTTGTTCCTGGAACAACGGGATACCCAAGGTCTTGGCCAGTGCCGGCTTGAGAAGTGGATGGAGGTAGGTGACTGCCTCCTCACCATTGCGGCGCCGAATGTACGGGTGGACCGAGCCTCCCTGAATCGGCCCAGGGCGGATGAGTGCCACCTCGACAACCAGGTCGTAGAAGCACCGGGGCTTGAGTCTGGGCAACGTAGCCATCTGCGCTCGTGACTCGATCTGGAACACACCAATGGTGTCGGCTCGAGACATCATCTCGTAGACCGCTGGGTCCTGAGGAAGAGCCGCTATGTCGAGCTCGACGCCATGGCAATCAGCGATGAGGTCGATGGCTTCATGGATGGCAGTGAGCATGCCCAAGCCCAAAAGGTCAAACTTCACCAGCCCGGCAGCAGCACAATCGTCCTTGTCCCATTGCAAGACACTTCGGTCTTGCATACGAGCCCATTCGACCGGGCAAACCTCGACGATGGGGCGATCGCAGAGCACCATCCCACCAGAGTGAATGCCGAGGTGGCGTGGTGCGTGTTCGAGATCGGCTGCCAGCTCTAGCACGTCGGCTGGAATATCTGGCTGGGTCATCTGGGGCTCGGGCGCAGGTCGGCTGGTCGGCCCGGACGGAGCCTCGACAGATTTGTTGGCATGACCTTTGTCGGCATGGTCGTTGTCGGCATGGTCGCGTTGAACTTGTTCTCGAAGGCCACCCCACCGGTCGATGGACTTGGCAAACGCGTCTTGTTGGCCCGTTGCATAGCCAAGTGCCTTGGCCATGTCTCGGACCGCCGAGCGGGCTCGGTAGGTGACCACGTTGCACACCTGGGCTGCGTACTCGCGCCCGTAGCGGTTATAGACGTACTGGATGACCTCTTCGCGACGCCCACTCTCGATGTCGATGTCAATGTCGGGTGGACCATCTCGTGCTGTTGAGAGAAAGCGCTCGAACAACAATCCAAGTGACACGGCATCGGCGTTGGTGATTCCCAGCGCATAACAAACTGCCGAGTTGGCGGCAGACCCTCGCCCTTGACACAAGATCTGTGCTTTGTGACAAAACTCGACAATGTCCCAAAGAATCAGGAAGTAGCCCGGGAAGTTGAGCTTGGCGATGACGTCGAGCTCGCGATCAATCTGGTCCCACGCCCCTGGAACACGTTCGCCGTGTCGGGGTCCATAACGATTGGTGGCTCCGAGATTGGTGATGTGGCGGAGCCACGACATCTCATCGTGGCCATCTTCACAAGCAAACGGCGGAAGGTTCGGGGCCACCAGGTTGAGATCGAACGCACACTCCACCCCCAGCTCGACAGCACGCTCCAGAACTCCCGGATATCTACCGAACCGGCGACGTTGCTCGGTCCCCGACCGCAGATGAGCGGTCGCAGCAGCGGGAAGATACGGGTCGAGTTCGTCGAGCGATGATCGGGCCCCGACGGCGGCCATGGCCGTCGCAAGCCTTCGCCTGACCGGCGCGTGGTAATGCACGTTGTTGGTGGCGACGACGTCGACCCCAGCAGCAACAGCGATATGGGCAAGCCCATCGTTGCGCACTGAGTCGAGCGGGTGTGCGTGATCCCACAATTCGATGCTGACATGAGACCGACCAAAAGCCTCGACCAATCGGTCGAGCTCTCGACGACCCGCCGTT
The DNA here is from genome assembly GCA_963854265.1 of Acidimicrobiia bacterium. GTDB lineage: Bacteria > Actinomycetota > Acidimicrobiia > Acidimicrobiales > UBA8592 > CAWKYX01. The sequence goes on along the minus strand of CAWKYX010000052.1, from coordinate 11,506 downwards.
GGACCGCCATCGACCAATGCACGCGGAACCGCACCTTGGCGACAGCCCGTGAGCACGTGCCAGTGCCCGCCACCGCGGTCATCGCCGATCTTCACGAGTTCTTCCAGCGAGATCTGTGGAGCCCCCTTCTCCCCTGCCATCTGGGCACGGCTAATGGCTCGCCCCAACAACGCATACCCGTCTGGGTCGCGGGCCAACACCACCAGATGAGCATCAGGCTGCGCTGGTTGGGTAAGGGTCAGCTCGCTCCCAAAGACGGTCGGCAGCCCAACCTCTCGAGCTGCCTCGGCAAACCGAACAACACCGTAGAACCCGTTGTGATCGGTGAGTGCAAGCGCTTGAAGCCCCAAAGCCGCTGCCTCCTCGACCAACTCCTCGGGGGTCGAAGCCCCATCGAGAAAGCTGAAGTACGAGTGGCAATGAAGTTCGGCATAGCCAACATCGTCATCACGCCGGTTGATGATCGGAGCCTCATAGGGCGTCCGCTTCCGTGACCAAGCGGGGCTGTCGCCGCCATCGCCTGGCGCCCAAGCATCGGGGTTCTCGTGCGGGGCGCGACCCGACGGTCGATCGGACATCCGGCGTTCGAGCTCGGACCAAGGAACCGGTGGATTCTGCCATCCCATGAGAGTTCGAGACTGTAGCGAACATACGTTCGATACTCAAGAGGTCATTCTCTTCGTCTCAGCTCATCGGTACGCCAGTTCGTTGGAGCGCCCACCTGGGGACTGTGGATTGGGGTGTTTATCTGGGACGGTCTCTCTTCGACGTCGGGGTCTTTGAACCACCCACCAACGACCCCGACCCTCAGCCTGACGTCTGGTCCGCAATGGTCGTCAACTGTGTCCGAGAGTTAGGCGAGCGCGGCTATCACGGTCGCCGGGTTGGGGCTGCCGATCCCGAGCTCGAACTCCAAGTCACGGACAAGCCTCAGGTTCTAGGTCAGATCCAGGTCCTCGGGCAACAGGTTTGGGTTCGCCAGTAGGTGCGTGATCAGGAGCTTCCAGCGGGCTTCTACGTCTATCTGGTCTTGCCAGGCGCTGTTGTGCGCTGCAATCCCACGCGAACGAAAACTCACTGCCACGAAAACCGCCCTCGCTTGTTGACCGGCCGCCATCACATGTGGACGCGACCCCAGCCCCATCGCTCATCGTGGTCACATCGAACTCCTTGCAAGCCAGAGTCCCATACCAAGCCCCGTCTGAATCGCCGCCAACATACGACCCGCCAGCATCGCCCACGACGCCCAAACTCAGCCACGCCGCTCGGCCAAAACCTCTCGCGATGCGAGCGCATCGCAGGCGGCCGTGGAGCGGTCGGCTGTGCGACCCGTAATGATCACCGACGAGTATCCGGCGTGGGCAAGTTGACCGGCCACTGGTGACCGATTGATGGCCGCGCCCTATGACGCGCTCATTCCATGCCCAATTGGTCAATCGATCCTCGCCACGCCATGGAGCCGCCGTCGATGGGCCAAACAACGCCGTTGACGAACGAGGCTTCCTCGCTAGCGAGATAGCAGACCAGTTCCGAGATGTCTCGGACCTCGCCAACTCGGCCAACGAGATGGGTACTGGCAGTGGTGCTAGCCCGGCCGCCCATTACGGTGGTGGTGGCGACCGCGACCTGGCGGGGCATCTCGGTGTCGACAGCCGCGGGACAGTAACAGTTGGCTCGGATGCCGAAGGGCGCCAACGCGACGGCGAGGTTCCTGGTCAGTTGAGCGACGCCGCCCTTGCTGGTCCCATAGGCCAGCCCTGACGGGTAACCCACCAAACTGCCTGTGGAGCCTGCCGTGATGATCGAAGGTGAGCGCTTGCTCTGTTTGAGGTACGGCGTCGCCGCTTTGGCACACACGAACGGGGCGCGAAGGTTGATCGCCATAACTCGATCGAACGTCTCGACCGACATGTCCTCGAACGCGAAGTCCGGTGTGATCATGGCCTCGTGGATTCCAGCGTTGTTGTGGAGGACGTCGACCCCTCCGTATTGATCGGCGGCGGCCTCCATCAATCGGACTACGGCGTCATCGTCGGTGAGGTCGGCTTCGACGAAGACGGCCTCGCCGCCATCGGCATTGATCTCCGCGGCGACGGCCTCGCCCTCGTCCACGAGCACGTCAGACAGCACAATGCGCGCCCCGCGACTCGCCGCCAACCGGCCGGTATCGGCCCCGATTCCCCGGGCGCCGCCGGTGATTACGAACGTCATTCCGTCGATTGGCATGAACAGGTCCTTTGAGGCGTTAGCGTCCGCTAGCTTCGCCGCGGCCGGTGCCGGGCGCAAGCAGACGCTCCAGATCGAACACACCAGTACGGTCGCCCATCCAACGCGGTTGCGTCTCAAACCTGTGTTGGCTGCGCAGCATGTCGCTCATCGCGGTGGGTTCGTCGATGGATTCCCATTGAAGTACCAGAGCCAGTGGCTCCTCTGAGCCAGGAGTCCGTACGGAGAACGCGAGTGCTTCGGGATATGTGGCGAACGCGATGTGATAGTCGTCGCCTTGCGGGGGTGCACCGCGTTCTGGGTGACACCAGACCCGATATTCGAGCACCTCGTCCCAGACGAACCCGGCTCCAGAATTGGCGAGTGGGCTATATGTGCCCACCAGCGCCGGGTCAACAACGGCTGGATACAAGTGACTGTCCACAGACCGGACGGCGAGCGCGTTTTCTCGGGTTCGATGAACTCGGACTCGATGAAAGACAACCTATTGGCGAGAAGCTCAGCATTGGCCTTGGTTGGCGCGGCATTGACCGGGATCAGGTCACTGACGTCGGCCTCTCCGGTGAGTACCTCGTCGACCCAGTCCTGCATTGCGCCGACGTAACAGTCCAACGCGCAAATTTCGTTAGGCGTGTAATGGGTGTCGTAACCATGACTGGTCGAGCACGAACTGTTCTGACTTGCTGAGCGAAACTGCCGCGTCCTTGCCCTCGCCCTCATACGTTTCGGCGAAGTCCTCGGCACGCGTGAGGCCGAGTAGCTGTGCCGTGCCAGGCGAGAATCTCGTCACGTCTTCTTCAGTCATCGAGGCCCCCCACCAGACCGCACTCACGACCGCGAATACTCACATTGGTCATTCTCGCGCCCGGCCTGACCACTGTGCCCCATCGCCGTCAGGTCGCCCACCTGCTGCCCAACGTGGTCCACCGTGCTCGACAACACCCGCGACAAGCCTGGCGTTCGGGGGCACCCGTAGCTAGTCCCTTTCGGGAAGGTAGTGCTCGATGTCGCAGTCGACATCACCGAGAGCAGCTTCTCGCTCGAAGCTGATTTCGACGTAGGCGGCCTCGAGGTCTCGGAGTTCAACCACGTTCTCGACGTACTCTCTTGAGTAGTTCCACAAGAACTCGAAGCCTTGTTCATCCCATTGGCACACATGCACGAGTTCATGGGCCAGAAGGTCCGAGTCCTCGGCCCGGTCGCGGTGGATGAAGATGATCCGTCCCGTTGTGACTGCGCTTGACCCTGGCCATGTGAAAGGGACCTCCACGACCCGTACCTCATCGGCGCTGCGTGCCCGCCAGTCAACGATCACCAGCGCCGCCACGCCTAGCCCCACCACAACCAGAATCACAACCGCTACACCAACAACCACTCGCAAGAGACGCCGACCCATATCCACTCTTTCCTCTCGGCGAAATCATGATCCCACGTCCGCGTCCGCCAGCGTCCCAGCCCCGGCGCTATGGGATGCTCTTCCAGCCGTGGTCACGGGCCGGCGGTATCGCCTCAACCATTAGCCCCGCCCGTGAGGATTCGACCGCTCACTGGCCCGGCCAGCTCCACGACGTATGGGATTGGGTCCCATCCCTCACACGTGTAGCTGCCCCAGGGCAGCAGCGTGAGCCGAACAACTATCTGGACCTCGGTGTCGGTGTAGGTAATTTCGGGTGGGAGGGTCCTGCCCACAGGATCGTGCCCACAACCGCCGTCGGGGTCATCCACCAACAACCTGACCGACATGGCATCGGCCGCCGGTGGCGTTGCTACGGTCCAGACTGCCTGTGTTGGAGGTGTGTCCTCGTAGCCCATTGGTGGCAGTTCGAAGCAGACCAGGACCGGGTCAACCAGATCGAGGAGCGACTGAATGACTGCGGGATCACGGGTGTTGATGCCGATGCTGATCCGACCAAAGATGGATGACGTGCCGCCGTTGCCAAGGCCCGTCCAAACGTCGCTGTCCTGAAACACGCCGAGCAGCATCTCCTTGGCGGCATCGAACTCGGCCCGTGTACCTGTGGGTGGAGCTGCGCCGGTGCCAAGAGGCGGCGCAAGTCCTTCACATTCAACCGCGCCGCCAGGCAATTCGGCATCGACCGGGCCACCAGGAGCAGCGACCGACACGGTCGGCATGGCCAGGTCGCCTGATGACGAACCACACGAGGCGAAGAGAAAGGTGAAACCAACTATCGCCAGGACGTGGGTCTGGACACGGCCCGATGAAGTGTTCATGCGGCTAAGACGATGCGGCGCTCGGTTTGGTTCCACGGCTGCAAATCGAAGTCTCTACTTTGGAGGTCCGCTGTTTGGAGTCTGGGTTGAAGCTCGGTAGCCCAGCCATAAGCGGAGCGTGAAACAGAGCCAGGCGAAAATCGCCGGCTCTGGACCACGCCGTCAGGCATCGGCTGTCGCAGGTCCATTGCGTCCGGCTGGGCTAGCTATGTATCGACACACAGAATCTCGTCGACCATGCCGCCAGAATCACGCGGTATCGGCACATGTGCGCGCCTCGCCGCGTATCCCCGAAGCGCCGGTCGGCCATGCCTTCACGATGTCACCGACCCGGCGATTTGGGACGGTGTTGTGTTCCTTGCATTGTTCATTGCTCGGCTCTGAAGCCGCCCGAAGCGGCAGGATCGGGAATCCAGCGGGTGCCAGTGTGTGCGTCGACAACCACGCGCTTGGCCGCGCCCTGTCCTACCTCCACCCTGATCCCGCGCGATGCCAGACCCTGTTGTGGGACGTACCCTCTGTGCGAGCCACCAGCTAGAACCTCCGTTGGATCCAGCTAGCTGGCCGGCGTCAGGCAAGGGTTCTGAGAGCGTCGTGATAGAGCACCCGCACCGCCAACACCTCGCGGATCTCGCCGGTGACGTCTTCGTAGAACTCTTCGCGATATGTCGCATCGGTGAGCATCGCCACCGCAAACTGCAGCGCCGAGAAGACCGCGATGAAACCCGCCACGGCGAGATGCTCCCACGTAACAACGATCTCGCTCCCGGCCAGATTGAAGCTGGTCAACGGCTCGATAGGCGAGGTCGTCCACTGCTCGATTGTTGCGCGTCTCACCGCGAGCAGACCGAAACCCACATAGAACAACCCAATCACGACCGCCACCATCAGCACCTGCACCAACTGAGCAATGACGACCAGCAGCGACAGGTTGACCCGATCGGCGCGCTGGAACTCGGGTGGTGCCACCGGAGCCTCAGGGTCGACGGGCTCTCGATTCGCGATAGGCGCGTCGGTTCGGGCCGCACACGCTTGCACGACGTCCCAGGTCTCGAACTTGCCCAACTGGGCCACTTCCCGAGGCGCCCGCAACGCCATAAAACCCACTGCGGTGATCAACAAGAACCCCAGAACCAGGCCGTAGAACACCGGATTAAAATCGCTGGCCACCTGCCACATTTCGGCGTTGAGAAACACGAACGTCGTGAACAACAACAGCAGCGGCAGCCCCCGAGCCACGAGTTGACCGAGTTGCCCGACTCGCTGACGCATCTGCGCCGCGCCAAACCCGAGCATCGGGACGAGACCGTAGGCCGTGACCACATAAGTGATCGCGAGGATCACGAGATTGATCGACACCAAGCCCAAGAACCGCCACCCAGGGTCGTCCGAGAACAACACCGGGAGGATGGCCGGCACCAAGACGAACAGACCAAGTTCGACCGGACCCACTTCGTCGGGAAGCTGAAACGCCAGGCGGCCCCGCACCCGATTCACCACAATGACCGCCGAGACCAAGATCCCAACGGCAGCGCCAAACACCCCCAGCTGTGCCCAACCACCAAACCGGTCGTCAAACGACGCGAAGACCTCGAGGAAGAAGACGCCGCTCAGGAATGGGGCTGCCCGAGTAAAGACATCCTCAGTGGCTGAATAGTCGTCGATTGCACGCGGGAGCCCGCGCTGCACAAACCACCGCTCGGTAGCCGCCCGAACCCTGGGCTCCATCTCAACCATGCGGGTAGTCTTACCGACTCAAGTCACACCTTGGCGGAGGCTCGCCAGTAGGCCACAGGCCCCATAGGTATGTGCTGTTCGACCCAGGCCGAACAGCACAGCTCTCAACTGGGTCGGCTCGCCCTTCTCCTACCAGCTTGCCGCTAAGGCAAAGGCCAAACGTGCCGATTGAAGGGGAGCGAAGTGCGCACGCGCCCTGGAAGTCGACCAGGTAGCGCGAGGGTTCGTCGCGGCAGGGACAGCAATGGGACAAGCGCATGGGTGAGGGCACCAGCCTCCACAACCGAGCAAAACGCTCCGCGGCCAATGGACCGCCGAACCATGCTGCGCCGCCTCGCGGCCAACGGAGCAGTGGCCTGGGTCGCGCCCGAGATTCTTGCCACCAAGCGAGCATCGGCCATGGCCCTCAGCGGCTGCTACATCGACTACAACTTTGACGACGGAACACTCCAGGGGTGGACCGAAAACGGCACCGGACCAGCACGATGGCAACCCAGCTCCCTGCACACGTTCTCTGGCAGCCACTCAGCCTGGTTTGGACGAGCAGGCACGACTGACAGCCTTCATCCCGTGGCCGGCCAGCCCTCCTACAACCACCCCAATCGAAGAGGACGAGCGACGATGACGTCGCCGCCGACGACAGCATCGGCAACCGACGTGGTCTGTTTCCAAGTGCGCCTGGCAATCGAGAACTCCGCCCAATACGATCGCTTCCGGTTTTACATCGTCCAGGGCGCGACACGAGTACAGTTGTGGGACAAACATCAGCCAGGGTTCACCGTGATTGACCACCCTCAGAATCCGGGGTCGCAGTGGGATCTGTACACGACGAACGGCGCATGGGTCGAGGTCGACATCACCATCGGGACGCCACCAGGCATCAATCTTGCCAATCCTGTGCAGTTCGAGTTTGATTTCCAGACCGTCGACCGACAGTACAACCGCACCGAGGGCATCTACCTCGACAACATCATGCTGCCCTGCGGGGTTGCTGCCCCACCAGCAACCACGGCCTCACGACGAGAGTCCGGCTCGGGCTCAGGCTTGAGCCTCAACTCTCCGGCCTCGAGCGGCTTCCAACCCGGCTACAGGCCACCGCCGAAGGTTCCGGCGCCTGACGTTGCCCGTGAAGCACCGACGTAGTAGCAGGACCCGACAGGCCCTATCCGCTGCGTCCCCACCAACGAGCGAGATCAGAGCCAGTCGTCACCAACTCGAAAGATCTCCAGAGCCTCAATGAGGCGAGCGGGAAAACGCACTGGCCTGCCCGCTGTCGAGACCGACCCCGACACCATCCGCTGCGTGGCAATCAGTTGGTTGTCGCGGGTGATGCGCTGAAGCCACGTGGCCTTCACCCGACCAACACTCGACAGGCCACTCTCGATGCGCAAGACATCGCCCAGGTGCGCGGAAGCGACGAACCGGGTATGGATCTCGACCACGACCATGGTCATATCGGCGTCGGCCAAAAGCACGTCGAGCCCCATGCCGACGTGAGCCAGCGCTTCGACTCGACCGACCTCGAAGTACTGAACGTAGATCGAATGATTGACGTGCCCGTAGGGATCAAGCTCACAAAAACGGACCGTGACCTCGGACTCGTGGGCTACCGGACTACTCGTTGAGGACAAAGGTGATCTTCATCGTGACGCGGTACGCGGCGATCAATCCGTTCTCGACAATCACCTTCTGGTCCTGAACCCACGCTCCGGTGACATTGTCGAGTGTGACGGCGGCACGCTCGACGCCACTTTTCACCGCGTCCTCGAAGCTGTGAGGCGACGACGAAATGACCTCGGTTACTCGTGCGATCGTCATGGTGCTTGTGCTCCTCATTTGTGGTCTGTGGTGATTGGGCATGCAATCAATCGTAGGTGGCTTCGAGCCACCACTCCCCACCCTCAACCACAACAAGCCATGCGGTTCCGCTTGTCCCAACCAGCTGAAGACGTGCCCTTCTTCGATGCCGAGCGCTGTCCCACCATCGTTCATCGAGCGGCCAAGGCCCAGCCCAATGCGTAATGACCTCGCCTCGACGACCATCAATCTCGATTTCACACGGGGCACTCGACAGTTGGGCGCGGCCATCCACCGTCACCACCTGCCCCGACTGGTCGAGCACACCAACAACCGAAGGTGAGACATGGAGCCGGACAGGTGATGGCCCTGGCAGCATCCCTGGCCAAGGTCCCGGGGTCGAGGCGCCATCAACATTGGACCGATCGAGGTCGACCGTGTCGGCTTGGACCGACCTGACTTGCTCGTGCGGTGACCGACCACCCCGACGCTCGGGAGCCTGGACAGCTTCGGGACCCAAGATGCCCTGCACCCGGGCAACAACACGCGCGGCACGAACCGCTGCATCGGTTTGACCACCCCAAAACCCGAGTTGTCGTCCGGTGGCAGCAATAACTGCATCAGGGCGAACCGACAAACGCGTCAACCCTCCGCTGGGACGCTTGGAGCTCGATCCATTGAGCCAACCATCAAGCTGCCACCGCACCCGATCAGCCACTGCACCAGCAGTGAGTGCCCCTTCGTGACGCCATGAACGGATGAGTACTTCGCCATGCTCGGTCTCGGCAGTAATCACCATGGTGGCGCAGGTGGCACCTCGGTCATCGAGACGCTGCAAGAACTCGTCGGCCAGGACCTTGCCCACGAACGCTGCCTGGTCAACCCGTTCGACTGGCGGGTCGAGTTCAGAGACAACTTCCATGTCTGGCGGCGGATCGGCCATAGCCGGCGGGCGCTCGTCGAGCCCCAACGCCAAACGGTGCGCTGTACGACCTTCAGCACCAAAACGACCGACCACATCGGCGGCATCAAGTTGCGCAAAACGGCCCACCGTGTCGAGACCCAATCGAACCAACACGCTCGTGAGCTCGGGACGGTCAAGCACACCAATGGGCAATGGCGCCAAGAACGCTGCTGATGCTGAGGTGTCAACAACACAGACGTCCGAGCCATCGGCCTGTCGTGCTGCCAGGGTGGCGGCAAAGGCTCCATCTGCTACCCCAACCCGGACGGTGCTTAGCGGCCTGGAGCAGACGTCAACCTCAGAAGACCCTTCACGAGAGAGTTCGGCCGCAACCAACGACACACATCGGGCAGCCATGGAATGGTCACCACCGAAATAACGGGAGGGTCCCCGGGTGGGGAACACGATCAAGCCTGGTCGCACAACCTCGACCCGTGGGGTCAAGTCGTCGAGCGCTGCAGCTACGGGCTCGAACGCTCGGGCCTCGAGCTGCAGATCACGTTCGACGACGATCAGGTTGGGGCACCGGCGCTGTGATTCTCGACGACGCAACCCACGCTCGACACCAGCTTGGCGAGCCTGCGCCGAGCATGCCACTACCCGATTGGCATGAAGAACGGCCACTGGTTCGTCGGGAGAACGACCAAAGGCGACGATGGGCCAGTCCGGGCACCACACTGCTGCAGTACGTATCGCAAGATCGCCCACGGTCATCCAGCGTTGGGAAGCGCGGTATCAGCCAGCGCAGTGATGTCGCCGCCTGCGTAACGGTGATCGGTGTTGCTCTGAGAGGCGTCACTCTGAAAGGCATCGTGTTGGAAACCATCGTGTTGCAGAGAGACAGGGTCGACGGCTTCGGGGCCCGAGCTAGGCCCCGGAAGCCACAATGGAACCTGACGCGGCCGAACACCACGACGCCCCGAAACTTCGATGGTGACTTGCCGGGCGGTGAGCACACCATGGCCATCGCCCAGCCCCACCCATTGTTGGCCGGTGACTTCCAGCACCAGATCGGGGACTTCGGACCAACTGTTCGCCACATCGATGATGATTCCCCCACGTTCTCGAGCACGTGACAACAACCGACGAGCATCGCTGGCATGAACCGCGCTGGACCCGCCCACCAACACCACATCGAAGGCATCAACCAGCGCTGCTGCAACGGCTCCCCATGATGAAGGGGGTGGTTGGGTAACCATCACCATGCGGTGCAAGGCAACCCCAGCTTGCTCAGCCCCAACGAGGCTCAGCTCGTTGCACCCAAGCGTGGCCATCCATGCCCCACCAGCCACCGGGCCGGCACATACCGCCAACGCAAGCGACAACACCGCGGTCCCACGAACACCGACGGTGCTCCCGCGCTGGAGCCCCTCGGGCAAGACATGGGCCAACGCCGGCAGGACATCGAGGCGCCGATCTCCGGCCATGACCAACGGTGCGACATGGCCGGTGACCGCTTTGAGTCCCGCAACACCCCCACCTGCCCGATCCACCACAGCCCGCAACGAAGAACGCCGTGGCCCACCGGCAGAGGTATTGCTCTCGCGAAGGGCTCCCATTTCCACAGTATCGAACACCTGTTCGATCTTCGCAAACGGGAGTGACACTCTTGCTAGCCCGGCCACCCGCCTCTCGCGATAGCAGCAGCAGCAGCAGCAGCAGCTAGGACATCACGCCAGCGTTGTGGAGCGCTACTCGCCAGGAGCGTCGTCGGCGGAGAACGCCGGGACTTCAACGCCAGGGCCGTAGTAAATGAACATGTCCTCTATCAACCCTTTGAGCGCCGAGGCATCGGTGCCCTTACCAAGGTTGACCGTGATCACATTGGAGTTGATGTGGACGCCGTCGACGCCACCCGCCTCAAAAAGGGTACGAGCCAACACGTCGGGTGGGCGCTCGCCTGATACCTCGACGTCGGACGTATACCGCTCGTGACCCATGCCGGTGATGGAGCGGTTGATCTCGAAACGGACAACGCCCGGCTTCGACGAGGACTTTTGTACAACGGTAACTGGCTGACCCATAACGCTGAAAGATTACCGGGCTACCGCACGCGATGACGAGATGGAGCCCAGGTTCGCGGCATTTAGTGCCCGCGAAGCAATAACAGCCAGGCCAATCGAGATCACCATCAAGACCGTGTGAACCACCGTGAAGCCCAGGGTGTGGTCGTCGACCATGATCCCGATACCCCGAACGAGCCAGAATCCCACCGTCCAAATAATCAGCACCATCAAGAGGCGCTGGGTGCTCTGCTCCAAGGCACGGCCTCGTCTCGCCCACAGTCGCCATCCCATCGCACAACCAAGAGCGAGGAAAATTCCGGCGAAGACCGTCCGGAGAATCTGTCCGTTCGTCGAGAGGTCATCAGCGGTCCAAATATTGCGAAGACGCGATCCCCAAACGAACACCGACCATGCCACCAGCGGACCAACCAGCTTCACCACACTCGACATGTACCAGACCGTACCTTCGACTCCCTGGAAACTCGTTGCAGCTACATCGGTGACTACTGCGCCCACCACGCGCTAAGAGAAACGAGGTGTGAAG
>CAWKYX010000051.1:0-17266 GCA_963854265.1 Acidimicrobiia bacterium | reverse complement strand
AAGCCCGCAACGAGTGGTGCAACCTGGCGAGCGGATTGGGCGTCGACAAACCGGTCGATCTCTTCGCCGATGACTCGTCGAGCCGCGCCGAGTTCGGTCTCGCGCTCTCGTCGCCCCTGCTGGGCGAACGTGCGCAGATCAGCCATGTCGAGCAGCGTGACCCCGTCGAGATCGGCGACCGCGGGATCGACGTCTCGTGGGACTGCAATATCGACGATCAGTAACGGGCGGCCACCGCGGCGCTGCATGACCTCGGTCATCTCGGCCTGATCGACCATGAGCGATTGGGCACCGGTCGACGTCAAGAGCACGTCGACGTCGTCGAGCACACCGGCCAACTCGTTCAACGGGATCGCTCGGCCGTTGTCGAAACCATCGGCAAGCTCCTGGGCTCGATCTGTACTGCGGTTGGCGAACACGATGGAGCTGAGTTCGGCCCCTGCGAGCATCTGCGCCATGCCCCGACCCATGTCGCCGGCTCCCAGAACCAACACACTGCGCTGGAAGAGCCCTCCGAGGTGATGGTCGGCCATCGCCACAGCCGCGTGGGCGACCGAGGTGATGTTGCGACTGATCCCAGTGTCGGTGCGGACACGCTTGCCGACCTCGAGTGCATGGCGGAACATGGCGTTGAGTGCTGTAGACGCTGCGCCCTCAGCTCGCGCGGTCTCCCACGCAACCTTCACCTGACCCTGGATCTCACTCTCGCCCAAGACTGCGGAATCCAAGCCAGACGTCACCGAGAACAAGTGCCGGGCAGCCTCATCGTCGTAGCTGGCATACACATGGTCGGCGAAATCTTCGGGGGCAAGGCCTGCAGCCTCACCCAAGAAGTCCCGCACATCTTGATAGGCGCCGTGGAACTTCTCGGCGTAGACGTACACCTCGATGCGGTTGCACGTCGACAAGACAACGGCCTCGGTGACGTGACGCCGAGCGCGAAGATCGGTGAGCGCCTTGGACAGGCGATCAGCAGGAACCGTCAGCCGCTCGAACAAGTCGAGCGGCATAGTGCGGTTGTTTACTCCGATGACGACGACAGACACGCCTGCAGGCGCTCCTTGGCTTCGACAATTCGGCCCTCGCGGACCATCTCTAGGATCCCTGAATCCAGGGCATTCTGCCAACCCAAACCCTCGGTCGAAAGACCAGATTCTCTGAGACCCTCTCGAGTCTCGGCTAGCAGCTCCAACAGTACCTCGTACTCAGGCCCAAACTCGGCCGAAAACCGCCGTCGCAGCCAGGTTGCCATTGCTGGGCTGTGGCCCTGAGTCGAGGCGGTGATCAGGAGCGGTCCCCGTCGCACTCGCGATGGCAACGTGAAGTCACAGTGTTCGGGATCGTCCGCGCTGTTGACCAGCACTCCCCCAGCACGACCGTCTGCCAATACTGCGGCATTAACTGCGCTGTCGCCGGTGGCCGCTATCGCGATACGCATTCCTTCGATGTCGGCGGATTCATAGGCCCGAATGTGGACTGCGCTGACGGCAAGCTCCTGCACTGCGGCATGAACTTCGAGTGCGACGACAATCACCTCGGCCCCGCAATCGAGAAGGCCGCGAATCTTTTGTGCAGCAACTGCACCAGCCCCCACCACCAGACAACGGTGCCCGGCGATACGGAGATTGATCGGATAGAGCGGTTCGTCGAGTGGCATGGGTCAGCGGCGGTCGTGCTCGACTCCTAAGGCGACCTCGGCTGAGCCAGGCTCCTCGCGCTGTTGGTAGAAGCTGAGGATCTGGAGCTCGAGGCTGAGATCGACGTTGCGAAGCGCGACCTCCTCAGGAACCGAAATCACCGTGGGCGCGAAGTTCAAGATCGCTCGAACACCCGCGGCAACGAGGCGGTCGGCGACATTTTGAGCAACGACGGGAGGGGTGGCAATGACACCGATGGCGATGTCGAGCTGTGTGGCAGGGCCGAGATCAGCAATATCGCGGATGACGTGTCCGTAGACCTCGGTGCCGACTTTTTCGACATCGGAATCGTAGAGCGCGGCCACGATGAAGCCCCGTTCGCGAAAGCCCGCGTGGTTGGCCAGCGCTCGCCCGAGGTTGCCGAGTCCAACAATCACCACGGGCGACTCGTGGGCCAACCCAAGCCTGCTGCTGATCTCGAAGCGAAGATATTCGACGTCGTAGCCGACACCACGCGTGCCATAGCTGCCGAGATGGGAAAGGTCCTTGCGGACCTTTGCGGCGTTCACCCCAGCGAGCTCGGCCAGCTGTTCGGAGGAGACCGTTGCCTCACCCGTTGATGCCAGCTCCAGCAGTACTCGCAGGTACACGGGAAGGCGACCGACGGTCGCATCGGGGATGCGCCTCGTACTCATAACCGCTGGATCTTCCGTCCCATCTCCCCAAGCTTAGAACGCTTGTTCACAAATTCACGATCTCGTCACAGGGTTCAGGAGGAGTCGACCGAGTCAGCAACTTGGACCCGCGACCGTGAGCCCAAGTCAAGAACCTATCCATCTCGCTGGCGCGGACGAAGGCGAGATATCCAATGACCACCGCGGGAAAGAAGAAGCCCAGACGCATCGTGTAGTCGAAGCCGCCATGCAGCAAGATGCCCACCACGATGCCGAACCACCGAGTCCGTCGTGTCCACAACAAGAAGGGCAACGAGATCTCGGCCGCGAGCGTGAACCACGTCATCAGGTTGCCGACAACGAGGTTCTCCCGCATGAAGGCCGGAAGCCAAAACCGTTCGAAATCCTGCAGGCCGAGCGGGTAGAGCGCTGCGGTCCCCTCACGCCACGTGTCGCCGTCAAGTTTGGCAATGACCGTGGTCGGGTAGATGACCGTGAGCTGAATCTGGGCGAGCCGAATAAGCCATACCGGAGCCGTTGGCCACACTCGATCCGGTGTCGCCCCACTGCTCGGCCGACCAAAGAGCGCCACATCGAGGAACCGACTGGGCGTCAAGACGGCAAACAGCGCGAAGTACGCCGTCCAGATGCGCAGCAACAGGTCGCCTGCATTCAGCGCGGTGGCTGCGCCCTGTTGAAGGGTGAGGGTCGTGATCCAAAGCAGCGGCGCTCCAAGCCGGACGCCCTTGCCGACGATCAGAGAGATCGCGGCCACCACCATCGCGGCCCAGGCCACAACCACGGCAGCGTCGCTGGTCAGCCACTGGAAGAGGCCGAGGCGATAGTCGGCGTAGTTGGGCGACGGAATCAACCCGTCGTCGAAGTAGAAGGTTCGAAGGTCTGGCGCAATCGAAACTGCCCAGCCCAAGCTTGCGACCCCGAGGGCAACACGCATCGCTGTCAACGTCGACGCCGACGCCGACGAGAACCAGAATCGACTCCAAGTAGCCGGAGAGCCACGGACTCGCCGACCGATCCACTCCGTTGTGCTCATGATCGATTTCCCTTGCCCGCATCAGCCATGGTGAGAGTGAAGAATTCGGCCGACTCCCAGACACGTTCGTCATTCGATCCGGGTTCGGGGGTGTCACTGAAGCGTCGAACCAAGACGACCTTCGCGACGTGCTCGTCGCGAAATTGCGCTGCGACCCACTCGGCGGTGGGCTCCCACAGATGGTCGTTGCGATCCAGGCGCACGCGCCGCTCCCACTTACGCCATCGGTATTCGCGGTAGGCGCCACCACATCGTCACCATGGGGGAACTTGTATCGGATCACTTCTCCGTCGCCGAGGTACACGTCGGCCTCGACCGCCAGCGACACCGTGGTGGGGTTCGGTGCGAAAATCGACCAGCTCTGGTCGAAGGCCGCCGCATTCACCACGGGGCGCAGCGCGGGACGAATTTCGCTGCGGACCTCCGAGTCGGGCAAATTCCACACGACGAGCGTGAACGACAAGAACGCGAGCACAGCGCCAAGCAGCACGCGCCCGACCCGGGTGCCCGCAAAGAACCCCAGCGCGAGATCGGCTCCGCCGGAGGTCACCGGATCTGGCCCGGGCCCGTCGAGCGAGTCGACTCGTGCACCATCGTCGTCGGTGGCCGCGACCTCGGACCCGCCGGAGCCGTTGTTGTCGGCGGTGCGCTCCATCGTCGGTACCGTAGCCACCCCGAGCAGTGCTGTTGGTGGCACAGGGCAGCGGGCGACGCGGGGTCAGCGAAGCTCGTAGTCGCTGACTTCGGTTTCGCCGTGCCGACCCGCGATGCCAACGCTGCCGCTCTCCCAATTGGCAAATGTCCATACCGTGCCGCCTGGCCTATGAATCTATCGATCTCGGCCGCTTCGGGACCCAAGGCCCATGCCCCGCGGCCCACGTTTGAGGGTAAAGGGTCAGTCGACCCATCGGCGCGTCATTTACCAAACCGATTGCCCCTCCATGATGCGCAGGGCCACCGCCACAATCGCAGCCACGCTGCTCATTGCATTGGCCGTTGTGCTGAACCCTGTGGTGGCACATGGCGCCGACGCCACGACGTCAGCATTGAACTTCTCTCCCGAAGACGAAATCGCATATGTCGCAAACATCAACGAGCTCCGCGCTGCCCAGGGACTCGATCCGCTGACCATCGATGTCAACATGACCGAGGCCGCCCGCTCCTGGACCACATGGATGGTCGACAACACCACACTGGCTCACGCCGATGACACCGTTACTGGCGCTCCGTCAGATTGGCTGAAGGTGGGCGAGAACGTCGGCCGCGGCGGCACGCTCGACGCAATCTGGCAGGCCTTCCTCGCCAGTCCCGGCCATCGCGCCAACATCATGGACCCTACCTTTGACCTCGTCGGCATCGGCGTCATTTGGAACGCCGAGGGCCGCATGTACACGACCCACCGGTTCGCTTCGACCGAATCGGCCGAGCTCATCACAACACCTGTCGCGAACGAGTTGGAACCCGGGGCACGTGTTCAGCCCGACCAAGCGGGCGCACCAGCAGACCAGCTTTCCTTCGCAGAGGCTCCGGCAACATGGGCAGCAACAGAATCCGCTCGGCTCACAACCACGATGACCCTGCTGCTGGCCGCCAACTGACCGTCTGATGGCTCTCCGGTCAGCGGGCCAGGATGAAGAGCTGGATCACGCTGGCGATCAAGATCATTCCCAAGAGCACAGCGATGACCAACGTCGTTGCGGGTCGCATCGCTACTCCCGCCTTCCCAGTTCGACTGGAGTCGTCACACCGGCCGGCTCGCCGGTCGCGCTGAGCTGGACGACGTCGGTCTCGCCCATGCGGAGTTCTTCGGCAGCAGACCCGCGGGCCACCGCAAGGCTGAGCAATCCGTAGGAGTCCGTGAGCATCCCGATGGTGCCCGGCGGGATCTCGTCGTAGGTGGACACCCGTTCCAGTCGTCGGGTTTCGTCTCCGCTGCGCATCATCAGGGCACCCTCGATGCCATCAAGATCGTCGGGATCCAGGTTGAGCTGCAGGTTGCCGAAGTGGTCGACCCACAAGACTTCTCCGATCACCATGTCACCCTCGCGGCCGCCAACGGGCAAGACCCCGGGCCGAAGCGATGTGGTTTTGATTTCGGTGCCCAACTCCGTCAGAGCAACACCAGCGCAGAGGTGTGCAGCGCACGGACCGAACACGTCACGCCCATCGAAGGTGGGGCCCGGCGCGGGCACGTGATAGGCCGCATTGTCGAGTTCCACTGCTCGGGTCGCCCCGCCGACCATTGCCACAGCGGAGGCCAACAAACCGTTGTCGGGCCCGATCAACACCGACTGGCCGTCGCCGACCTCTACCGCGACGGCTCGACGACCGGTGCCGACGCCTGGATCGACTACTGCGAGCACGACGCCGGGTACGAGGTATTGCGCGGCTCGAGCCAGTGTCAGCCCCCCGGCTCGGATGTCATGGCGCCGCACGTTGTGGGAGATGTCCACCACGTGGACACCTGGGCTGATGGAGCGGATCACGGACTTCACCACACCAACGAACTCGTCGTCGAGCCCGTAGTCGGTCAAGAAGCTGATCGTGTCGTACCGCAAGTCGGTCACCTCCAGGAGCGTATTGGTTGCTCGCGCCATTCGACCAACAGCCGCGCCAATGCAGCGCGGCGGGGTGCGCCACGACCGGCGCCAAAAAGGCATGAAGACCGGCGATCGCTCGCCGGTCTTCGTAATTTCCCTAATGGGCCTGTTCAGCCGGCTTGTGTATACCGGCTGGAGAGGAAGCGGTCGACATCGTCTTCGCGAAGGCGATAGGACTTGCCGACTCGAACCGCAGGGATATCCCCCGCCTTAATGAGGCGGTACACGGTCATGGTTGAAACCCGCATCAGCGTTGCCACTTCTGCGACTGTCATAAACCGTGCGAGGCCCTCCGGCTGCAACATCTCCTACCCCTTCCGCTTGGCGGCGTCACCTTAGGTCACCTTGTGCGCGTTACCAAAAGCTGAACCGAGCAAATTCGGTGGACGATCGTCATGGCTGGTCAGAGGGGCTTTTCTCACGGCTATCAGTTGGAGCCAAGCTCCTTGGACCGGCGCGTTGCTGCCGCGACAACGTCGTCCACGATGCCCCGGAGGCCTGCAGCCTCGAAGACGGCCAGTCCTGCCGCTGTGGTGCCGCCTGGCGAGGTCACGTTCGCCCGAAGCTGCGCGGCATCCTCGCCAGACTCGGCCAACAGGCGAGCAGAGCCAAATAGGGTCTGGCGTACAAGGGTGTCCGCAGTGACAGGGTCGAGCCCCACCGAAACCGCCGCGTCGACCAGTGCTTCAGCGAGCAGGAAAAGGTAAGCCGGGCCAGAGCCGCTGACGCCCGTCACCGCATCCATCGCTGTCTCGCTTAGGACAACGACCTCACCGACCGACGCCAGGATCTCACTGGCCCAACCCATGTCATCGCTATCGGCGTGTACCCCGCCCGCGAGCGCGGCCATCCCGGCTCCGACTAGCGCTGGTGTGTTCGGCATCGCGCGGATGACCCTGGTGCCCGCGGGCAACCAACCCTCGAGCGAGGCGGTGGTCACGCCGGCCGCGATCGACAGCACCCGTCGAGGCTCAAGCATCGAGATGGATGCGCAGACTGCCTCGCAGTGGTTTGGCTTGACCGCGATCAACACATCAGCCAGCGGGCCAGCTACTTCTTCGACGCCAAGACCTTCGTGTTGGTTGGCCAGCTCTTCGCGCCGCGCCGGCACCGGTTCGACCACCACGATCTCGTCTGGGAGTGCCCAGGCGGCTCCGATCAAACCCCCAACGAGCGCTTCGCCCATCTTGCCGCCACCAATTACCGTCAGCTTCGTCACGAGACGGGACAGTACTCGCGACAGGCAGCACTACAGGTAGAGCATCGGATTCTGTGGGACACCGTTAACACGGGTTTCGAAGTGCAGGTGCGGGCCAGTACAGCTCCCTGTACAACCCATGGCACCGATGGCTGCGCCGCGAGACACACTCTCCCCAGTGGATACCGAGTACTCGCTGAGATGCGCATAGACGGTCGTGAAGCCGTCGCCATGGTCGATCACGATCATGTTGCCGTAACCGCCGTAGGCCGAGGACTGAATCACCGTGCCGGACTGGGCCGCGTAGATCTGCGTGCCGCTCGCTGCAGCGATATCCAAGCCATTGTGAACCCGCCCCCACCGTGGACCAAACCACGAAGTCACGATGCCGCTCGTAGGCCAGTCGAGATCACCGCTGCTCTCGGGTGGCGGCAGCGGCGGGGGCGTCGGGATGTTCTCGGGCTTGGACCTGTTCTTCTCGGCCTCTGCGGCCAACCGGCGCTGTTCCTCGGCGCGACGGCGCGCTTCTTCCTCGGCGCGGATACGAGCTTCCTCGTCGGCGATGAGGCCTGTGATCAGGCGCGTGAGTCGATCCTCTTCAGAGTCGAGCGCGTCGATCTCTGAGCGATAGTCGGCGATGCGAGCTTCGAGGGCCAGCTTGACCCGTTCTTGTTCACCAAGGGCCTGCTCCAGCTCGGCGAGCTGGTCGATCTCTGCGGTTTCTTCATCGAGGACACGCTGCACGGCTTCGTTGGCTTGGTCAGCAAGATCCTCAAGCTGTTGCTCCGCGGCGCGAAGCAAGCCAATGAGGTCCGTCTCGTTGGCGTTGATTGTGTCAAGCAACGCTCGTTTGTGGGCCGCGACCGTGATGTCGTCCGACGTGAAAAGCGCATCGATGCGCTGGTTGTCAGGGCTGATGTAGGCCTCGAGAGCTCGAGCTTGGAGCGCACCACGAATGGCCCCGATCTCGATCTGCATGTCGATCACACGACTGGCAGCACCCGTGGCTTCGCCGCGAGAGACATCGAGCGATTGTTGGATGGACTCGAGTTTCGCCTCTTGGGTCGCGACATGTTGCTCGAGCGCCTCAACCGCTGCTTCGAGTTCTTTGTCCTCGGCCAGCAATGGATCGAGGTCGAGCGCGGCGTCGGCCGCCGACGATCGGGCTTGTTCGCGTGCGGCCTTTGCGTCTTCGATCGAGTTGTCTTGCGCGGCGGCAGGCAACATCGCAGCCAACGTGACGGCCAGCGTCAGCGCAGCAAAAAAACGGGTACGGGCCCGAACGGGAGCGGTGGTCGAAAAGGTCAAGGCGGAGATGCGACAACGCGGGACGGCGCGATCGGGCAACCTAGCAGTTCTGAGACGCGACACCTAGCTGACAACCAACGGGGGGCGGCGCCGACATAGCGGGGCCCATCGCCGCTATCGGCTCGCAACCTCGCAGAGCTGCATCGGCTGCGCACATGCCCCGGCGGTGCGGGCGAAGTCGTGATTCACTTCCCCGAGAATCAGGATCCGCCCGCCCGCCGGCACGTGGATCAACATATATCGAAAGATATTGAAAAGCTACTAAAACTTCGAAGCGAACCCGATCCGAAGGGCGGGGCGAAAGCACTGCTCGACCGTCGCGTAGATGGTCCCCAGAATGCGGTCCAGTTGGTCGCTGTCGATAGCGTCGTTGGCGAGCTGACCCGACAAGAAGACTGCGTCCTCGGCTCCGACAGAGAAAGCCAGCCCGTATAGGCCGGCGTTTCGCCGCAGAAGGTGTACATAACACTCGGCCTGTTGCTCTTCGGGCGCAGGCATGAAGTAGGTCTCGTACTGCAACGTGCGCTGACCAAGCGTGAACCACACCGTGTAGACGTCCTTGTCCTCACCGTGGATGCGCACATACCAGCGACGCTCGACCGGGTCGTGATCGACCGCCGCGACCAGCGGACTGTCAGCCAGTTGCTCGGCGAGCCAGGCCACCAATGTGGCTTCGACAGCTGCCAGGCCGGCAGGGCTCGACGGTTGGTCAGCCACGCCGGCTCAGCCCGAGTACGCGTGCAGGCTCACGTACACGTGACCAGTGACCGCTCACGCAGGCCGCTGTAGATGGCCGTCAGCCGCTCGGCCATGGCACTCCAGGTGTAGGTGCGAGCACGTTCGGCGGCATTCATGGCCATCTCGGCCGACAACATCGGCGACTCCAAGATCTCGTTCGCATAGGCCGTGTAAATGGCGGGGTCTCGCGCTTGGACCAGGAAGCCCGTCTTGCCATGATCGACGAGCGTTCGGAGCCCGCCGACTGCTGCCGCAACCACGGGGGTTCCACAGGCGGCTGCTTCGAGTGCAACGAGCCCGAACGACTCGGACTTGCTGGGCGCCACCACGAGGTCGGCGGCCCGATAGTAGGTACTGAGCAAGTGGTGAGGCTGCGGCTCGATAAATCGAACCTGCTCACGCACGCCGAGATCGTCGACCAGGGCGTGGATGCGGCCGACCTCGCCGTCGCCGGACACACCGCTTGCGCCGCCGACGATGAGCAGCGTTGCATCGGGTCGGTGAAGACCGGCAAAGGCTTTAACGGCCAAAGCAACGCCCTTGAGCGGTTGGATGCGACCCACAAACATGAGCACGGGCCCATCGCCCACCCCGAGGGCGCGTCGAGCCCCCGCCTGATTGCCAGGAGAGAACAGTGCGTGCTCGACACCCGGTGGAACTTCTTCGATCCGGTCTGCTGGGGCTCCGTAGAACCGCTGAAGCTGCTGGCCTTCGGCCAGGCTGTTGGCGGTGATGACATCGGAACACGCGATGACGTCAGCCTCGGCGTCGATGCGTCGCTGCGGTTCGTCGTCACCAGTCTCGGCCTTGACGCGAGCCAGCGTGTGGAAGGTGCTCACCAATGGCAGATCGAGCTCGTGCTTGATCTGGTGACCTGCGACGCCCGACAACCAATAGTTGGCGTGGATGATGTCGGTGCCACCCGTCCGTTCGATGTCGTCGAGGACTCCTTCTCGGAAGGGGTCGACAACACCGGGCAACAACTCTTTGCTCAGCTCGGGGTCGCCAGCATCGACATGTACAACGCGTACGCCGGGTTCGACCTGCACCTCCGCTGGGAGATCACGATGCCAGCGCCGTACATAAACCGAGCAATCAACGTCGCGGTGAGCAAGCGCAGCGACCAGCTCGCGCACGTACACATTCATCCCACCCGAGTCACCTTTGCCGGGCTGGGCAAGGGGGGAAGTGTGCAACGAGAGCACGGCAACGCGGAGCTGGGTGCGCGGCGACAGAGCCACCTCGGGACGATTCACTCCGTCACGCTAACGCGGTAGACAGAATGATGTGTCACCTGGTCGGGATTCACGCCCGGCACCGGGTCGGTTAAGCGCTGTCAGCCGAGCAGGGAGTCGACGCTGGCGTCGCCCTGCTGATAGCGCCGGACGATCTCTTCGTGGAGTTCGTCGATCACGCCGTGGAGCGCGTTTCGTCCTTCGGAATTCTCGCGCTCGAAGGCGGCAAGCCCGTCCCCGAGAGTGGACAGTTCATCGATTGATCGATTGGGAAGCTCGCCCAGCACCGAGGCAGGGAACTTGGTCTCGAGCTCGGCCACCAATGCCTCGGCGTGGCTGTCAGGGGCAAGATCTTGCGGGGGGCGAGGCAGCGCGTCTGACCGGGAACCCTCGGCCAACAACTCGGGGAGCCGGGCAATGATGTCGTCGAGCGCTGCGGGCGCGGCGCCGGCGCGGCGTTGTTCGAGCTCGCCACGCACGATGTCGAGGCGGCCGTGCAACAGACGTCGCACATAGGACAGACCATTCTCGAGGTCCTGACATTCCTGGCGCTTGCGTCGAATCGTTTCGATGTCAGCGTCGTTGATGTCGGTGATGAACGTGGGGTCTGTGACCCGTTCGAGCGATCCCGTCACACCGCCAGTGGTACCCCTCCGAGCACCAAGGTGAGCCTTATCCTCCCGAGACGGGGGGCAGAAGGGCCACCTCGTCGCCCGGACCGACCGCATCGGACTCGACAGCAGGCTCGCCGTTGATCCAAACGCGACACATCGGGAGCAACACGCCGAAGCCGGCTCCGAACTGGTCGGTGGCCTCGGCTATGACGTCGGCGACTGTGGTCCCGGTGACCTCGAGTGAGCCGGTTCCGGCGGCCTCGCGGACCTGGGCGAACAAACGAAGCGTTGCCATGGTCCGAAGGCTAGTGCCGTGTCAGGAAACCTTTGCAGCGTTGATCCAGACTCGCCCCACCCCCAGGCACGGCACTCGTGCGGTGGCGCTACCTTCAGTCCGTGACCAGTTTCTTGATCGTGCGCCACGGCCAGTCGGTGTGGAACGCTGCCGGCCGTTGGCAGGGCCAGGCAGACCCGCCGCTCACCGAGTTGGGTCACCGCCAGGCTCGTATGGCGGCGCACAACCTCCCAGACTTCGATGTCTTGGTGGCATCCACGCTCCAACGGGCGCTCCAGACTGCCGATGGGATTGCCCAGGTCCGAGACATCGATGAGACCCATCTCGACGCGCGATTCATGGAGCGCGACGCCGGGGCGTTCTCTGGTCTGACCAGAAACGATATCGAGCGGGAGTTTCCCGGATACCTCGGTTCGGGACGCTGGCCCGAGGGGTGGGAGGACGACGGCCCCGTACTCGCTCGAGTGCGAGCAGGACTCGATGACCTTGCGCTTACACACGGCGACTCGACGATCGTCATCATCAGCCACGGCGGCATCATTTATTCGATCGAAGGCATATTCGACATTGCCCACGAAGGTGTTTCCAACCTCGGTGCCAGGTGGGTGTATCGAGCGGCCGACGGGGAACTCTCGCTGGGCGAGCGCGTGCATCTGCTTGACCCGGAGTCAGAGACGATTCCCGACCAGATCTAGAGCTCGGTCAGTTCAGTTCGGCCAGCTCAGCTCGGCGCTGAACTCAGGACTCGAGGTCGAGCGGAACCTCGTTGGGCACCTTGTTGGCGGCGCAGGCCGACAGTGCCGGGCGCTGGTCGAGTGTTCCCTCGACGCGTGCCGTCCGACATATCGCGCAGAGGTCAGTACTGTCGCGGCTCAGGCATGCGAGCGCGATTTCGACATCGTCGAGGTCTCCTTCGAGACGGTCGAGATCGGTCATGACTTGCACGACGAAAACCGTAGTGCAGGACCACCGCTGAACCCGTCATCGACAGGGCAGATTCACCCCACAACTAGCTGCTCGACGAGACCACCGAGCGCCGCTAGCGATAGATCTCGGTTATCGCTCGAGCCTCGTTCACAATCATGTCTCGGAGTTCTGGTGGCGATACCACTTCTACTTCAGCTCCGAGATTGAGCATCGCGAGGCGAGCATCGTCGAGGGAGTCGACCAGCAGCGTGGCCTCGACCCACTCTTCCCGGCCACGCGCTGGCTGCCAGCTGGGCCGGCGACGGATGCGGAGCGGCCGACCAACGAGTGTCGCTGTGCGAAGACCCTCGCTGGACACGCGCACCGCGACGCGGCGACGCGCCGGGCCAGGCGCAGCCCACACCTCGCGTCTCGCCAACCCGGTCGTGTACCCGTCCAAGAGTTCGAACCCCCCGTCGCTCCCTCGAACGGAACAGACCGGGACGCCGGCCCCGCTGAGCGATTCGATGTCGCGCAATATCGTTCGGACCGGACGCCTCGAGTTCTCGAGCCAGCGACGGCGCGCTCATACGCCCCCGTTCCTGGAGCAGCAGCGACAACGCCAGAAGACGACCAGCTCGCACCAAGGAAATCTTCCATACATGACAGCAGATGTCACGTATCGACTGCCAGAGTGCTTGTATGACCACACCGATTGACGTTGAAGGCGCCGGGACCCCCGATGATCCCTGGATCCTCACCACCCCCCTGGGAAATCCGAGTTCGAGGCCTACCGAGATCCGAAGGCCATGCCGCCTGCACTCGTTGCCCAAGTCGGGAAAACCGAGCTTCGTTACCACTTGGCATGCCTGGACGACCTGCACGCCATGTTGGCTGACTACGGCGATTGGATGCCGCTGGGCAACGCCGATGAACAGAAGGAAGCGAAGCCTGAGACGGTCGAAGCATGGGGACGATCGCCCCAGAACCCGGTCAGCGGGTGGTACGGCATCAAGAAGGGTCTGCGCGGCCGCTTCGCCAATTACGTGCCACCCGTGATGGAAGTGCTCGGGCTCGCAGAGGTGGAGCACAATGGTCGGAACAACTCCATGCGCGCTCGATAGGTATCACGACCGGCGCTTTATTCTGGCCGTGGGTGTTGCGGTGATGGGGTCGGTCGGCCAATGGTGCTTCGGGTAGCGCCCCATGAGTTCGGCTTTGACCTGCGGGTATGTCTCGCTCCAGAAGCTCGCGAGGTCGCGGGTGATCTGCACCGGGCGCTGAGCCGGCGACAGAAGGTGGATCACCAGGCCAACACGGCCTTGGGCGATGGTTGGCGTCTCCACCAACCCGAACATCTCTTGCAAGCGCACCGACAACGTGGGCGCCTCGGGATCTGCGTAGCCAATGGGTACCGAGTTGCCCGAAGGGACCGTGAAATGTGTTGGGGCCAACTCGTCCAGGCGGCGACCCGCCTGCCAATCGAGTCGGGTTCGCAGGATCTGCCACAGGTCGACCTTGGCCAGATCTCGCCGACGACGCACGCGAGCGAGGTGGGGTGCCAACCATTCGTCGGTTGTGGCCAGCAACATTTCATCGCTCAGGTCTGGCCACTCATCACCGAAGACGGACCGCAGCAACGCCAGCCGATTCCGCCAGACGTTGATCCGCTCATCGAACGCCAGCAACCCAAGGCCCTCTGACGCCACGGCCTGAGCCCACGCCGCGGCCAACTCATTGGTGGGTGGGTTGGCTATGGGCTCGCGTTTGAACACCAACGCACCGAACCCCGTTCGGTGTTCGGCCACCACATCGCCCTGAGATGAGTCCCATTCCACCACAGGTCGTCGAGCGATCAGTGATCCGAGCGCCAGATCAAGATCGGTCCGGTCGAGCGGCGCAGCGAGGTAGATCCGACCGCCGCGAGGATCGCCGTCCACGTCGGCCACAGCCAAAAAGTCCGCGCCCGTGAGCGGGTCATGGTCGGGGAGAACGCCACCACGGCCCGACGCCATCCGATACGAGCCCGACGCTCCGCGCTGTTGGCCAATGCGATCGGGAAACGCCAGCGCAATCACGACACCCGTTGCGTCGGGATCGGCTGGTTTGGTGCCGACGCCCAGCTGGCGACGCCACCGATCAGCTGATGTGCGGGCCTCTTGCATTGCTGCCCCTCGAACCCCCGACCCTCCCCGTCGCCGGAGCGCGGCCACGCGCTCGCGCATGTCCACCGAGGTCCGCTCGAGCGGATCTCGGCCCGACAACAAGCCGGCAACGTCGCAGGCCAGTGATGCCAGACCGAGATCGGCGGCAGCGACCATCATGTGCGCCATCCTGGGATCGGCGCCGATCTCAACCATGGCATCGCCATGCTCAGTCATGCGCCCGTGAGTGTCGAGCGCTCCGAGATGCTCCAGAAGTTCGACCGCCTCGGCCAACGCAGGACCCGGCGGCGAGTCCAGCCACATGAGCTCGTCCGATCGCGCACCCCACTGAGCCAACTGCAGCGCAAGGGCCGCTAGGTCGGCCGCAATGATTTCTGGTGGGTCGAAGGGCTCGAGATTGGCGTGGTCGGCTTCGGACCACAGCCGGTAGCAGATTCCCGGTCTTTGACGCCCGGCGCGGCCTCGTCGTTGATCGGCCGAAGCCAGTGAGATGCGCGTCGTCACCAGTCGACTCAGCCCGCTTCGAGGATCGAACCGGGGAGCTCGCCGTTGTCCGCCGTCGACCACAACCCCCACCCCGTCGATCGTGAGGCTGGTCTCGGCGATGTCGGTCGCCAGCACGATTTTGCGTCGACCTTGTCCGTCTCGTCGGATGGCGCGGTCTTGATCGGCAGCCGACAACATCCCATACAACGGTGCGACAACGGTGTCCTTGGGCAGGCTCGATCGGAGCAGGCCCTCGGTCCGCCGGATCCAGGCGGCGCCGGGAAGGAACGCCAGAATGTCGTCTGTTGTGTCGCCGCAAATTTCGGAGATGACCGCCGCCATATGTTCCTCCGTCCGGGCGCCGCCCAGGGGCGGGCGATGGTGTGTGGTGATCGGGTGCTGGCGACCCTCGCTGGTGATGATCGGGGCATCACCCAATAGTTCGGCCACTCGCTGACCGTCCAACGTTGCCGACATGACCAGCAAGCGAAGGTCTGGCCTGAGCGCGGCTCTTGCCTCGATCACCAACGCGAGGCCAAGATCGGCGTGCAGGCTGCGCTCGTGAAACTCATCGAAGATCACCGCGCCGATGCCCTCAAGCGACGGGTCGCGCTGCAGCATCCGCGTCAATACCCCCTCGGTCACCACCTCGATTCGCGTGGCCCCCGAGACCAAGGTGTCGTTACGCATACGGTGGCCAACAACGCCTCCGACTTTGCCTCCGAGCTGCCCAGCCAACCGCGCCGCCGCAGCGCGAGCTGCGACTCGCCGTGGTTCGAGCATGACGATGCGCTTGCCGTCGAGCCACGCTGCGTCGAGGAGAGCCAACGGAACTCTCGTGGTCTTGCCCGCGCCTGGTGGCGCTTGCAAGACGGCCGCTCCATTGCCAGCGAGCGCTTGACCGAGGTCGTCGAGGACCTCGTCTATGGGGAGCAGCGGGGTCATTGGCTGGCCTGAAGTCGTTCAGATATCAAGATGATCAGCTTCATGTTCGGGGCCGATTCCATCTGGGAAAGACTGGGGAAAGGAGTGGTCAAGGAAGGACTGCCGGAAGCGTGACTGCATTTGCGCCTCCACGAGCCCGCTTCGCCGCGTCGTGCCAGTCGACGGTAGCGCTGGTGCCGACCGCTCGCTGCCCGAGAAGACTTGGCCCGGCCGCCTCACGGCTCAGTGGCAGTCCGCGATACGTTGCCTGCCGTGACCCATGTGGCAGACCGCTGGCAGGTGCGCTCGACCGAGCTCAGCACCAAACGCGAGATCGCCGCGATGTTCTTTCGGCATTCGTCTCCCCGGATTATCACGGTCGCGGCGACGGTCGCCGTGCTCGCTCGGCTCCTCCTGGGCCGATGGTCCTACGCCGACCTGGTGATGATCTCGCTCACCGTCGCCCTCGCCGGGGTGGTCGAATGGGTTGTACATCTTTTCGTGCTGCATGCACCGGTGGACTCGTTCGTCACCACGCGCCTGGGCGGGGGGATCAGCCACCGCAAGCATCACCTCGATCCACCCGACATGCGGTATCTGTTGCTTTATGGTGCTGACGCCGCGCTGTTCGTGGCAATGCTCGCGGCCTTCAGCGCAGCATGGTCGCTCCCGGTCGCGTGGCTCCTGGGCGCCGATCTCGCTCCGCCGTACCTCACGACGCTGTGCGCGGCGTACATCGGTCTCCTCAACTACGAGTGGACGCATCTGATGGCCCACACCCGCTACCGCCCACGGACGCGGTTCTCTGCCCGTCTGTCTCGAAACCATCGCCTCCACCACTACCGCAACGAGCGCTACTGGCTGGGAGTCACCTCCAATCTTGGCGACCGACTCCTCCGGAGCTACCCGAAGACCAAGGGCGACGTGCCGCTCTCTGAGACCGCCCGCAACCTCGACGGCTGACCTCGGCTACCGACGATCGCGGAACTGGTGTGGGTCCGCCGCCCACCTGGTCGTACACTCGGTCCGCCCCCGTAGCCAAGCCTGGTCACGGCAGCGGACTTTTAATCCGAAGATCGTGGGTTCGAATCCCACCGGGGGCACCAGCAAAGGCCTAGGTCACCGCGTTAGCGGCAGCCTCGGCCTTGTGCGTGAGATGATATGAAGTCCTCGAATTGACCGCGGATTGACCGCGTCACACTGTGCTGGCCCTGTAGATGCTTGACATTGCGGCTCCGGTAGTCGTGTGGCCGACCCGGCCGGCCGTCACCCTGAGGTCAGTAGGTCGTCCGACCCTGCCTCCAGGCACCCCATTCCAGTGCTTCGGTTGCGACTGAGCTGAGACCCGTGAGTTGAGCCAGTTGTTGTGAGAGTCCGTTGCCGCTGTTGGCGGCAGGAAGGACAATGATTCTCATGACGAAGAAGCAGAGGC
>CAWKYX010000050.1:0-17297 GCA_963854265.1 Acidimicrobiia bacterium | reverse complement strand
CGCAAGCCGTAGTGTTCGCCGAGAGCGGCGGGGTGCTCCCAGATCTAGAGCCACCCACCGTCGTCGCTGGTGCCAACGCGTTACCCACGTCAATGTGGCGCACCGAGATGCGCAGCAACGACTGGGAAGCATCCGTCAACGACGTCTTCGACGCAACAGACGCCGGCGTCGTGGCCAGCTTTGCCGATCCACCGAAAGACGGTTCGGCGTATCTCGTCGTGTCGTTCGTCGCCACATACCTGGGCGACGAACCCAACGACTTCATCCCACCCCGGGTCACCGGGATCGGCGCTAAGGTCTACGGACCCATCAACAGCTGCTGGCTCGATCCCGAAGCCATGGCTGCCAGGGGCATTGAGACCGGCCGGTTCGAGCTTGGGCCAGGAGAGACCGCTGTGTTGGGCACGTGCCTCGAGGTCCCCGTAGCCGAAGTCGATTCCTTGGTCATCCGTCTCGAGGACGGGTTCAGCTTCGACGACAAAGGCGTGTTGTACGACGCCGTTCAGTAACCGAGTCGCTCGATGGCCTCGGGCCGGCGCTGCCAATCCTTGTCCACGTTGACTTGCAGTTCGATGAAGGCACCCTCTGGCAACTGTTCGCGAACAGCGATGCCGACCTTTTTGAGAATCTCGCCCTTGTGGCCGATCACGATGCCCTTCTGAGAATCGCGTTCGACCAGGATCTCGACACGCACTCGCGGCCATTCCCATTCAGTGACTCGGGTGGCGATCGAGTGGGGAATCTCTTCGCGGGTTATCCGCAGCAGCTGCTCTCGGACAAGTTCGGCCACCCAAATGGGGTCGGGGGTTTCGCGGACCTGGGCATCGGGGTAGTACATCGGCCCCTCGGGCATGCGGTCGACGAGGTAGTCGACCAGGGCTTCGACGCCTTCGCCGGTCACAGCTGAGACGGGGAAGTACTCAGCGAACTCGAACTTGGCGCTACGCACGAGTTGATCGACGATCTGATCCTTCTTGGCAATGTCGCACTTGTTGACGATGACGATCGCGTCTTTGGTCAGCTTGGATGCGACGAACTTGTCGCCGGGGCCGACGGGTCCAGTGGCGTCGATCACCAGGCACGCGACATCGATATCGGAGAGCACCGCTGAGGCCGTCCGATTGAGACGTTCGCCCAGAGCGGTGCGGGGTCGGTGGATGCCGGGGGTGTCGACGAACACAACCTGCACGCTCTCGCGGGTGTAGACGCCGCGTACCTGCGTACGCGTGGTCTGGGGTTTGTCTGAGGTGATGGCCACCTTCTCGCCACAGATCGCGTTGAGGAGCGTCGACTTGCCGACGTTGGGCCGCCCGACCAAGGTCACGAACCCCGATCGGTGGCCTGCAAAGTCCATGTCATCGATGCCCGGGCCGACCTGAGCATCGGCAGGTAGATCATCGAGGTCGGGAAAGTCGTCTTCGCTCACTGAGAATCCTCTGCTTGTGCGGCCGCGCCCGCAAGTGGACTGACGAGCACGCGGGCGATACGGCGACCTTGCACGCGCTCCACCAATAGCCGGTGGCCGTCGATGTCGAGCGATTCACCAACCGTGGGGACATAACCAAGACTGTTGAAGATAAGGCCGCCGACCGTGCTCCACTCGCCTTCGGGCAGTTTAATACCCAGAACATCTTCGAGATCATCGAGGGTCACACGACCATTGATGCGTAGCCGCTCGGCACCGACCCGTTCGATCATGGGTTGCTCGACGTCGAACTCGTCAACAATCTCGCCCACGACTTCTTCGATGAGGTCTTCCAGGGTGACGAGCCCAGCGGTGCCGCCATATTCGTCCACGACAATTGCGATATGGAACGTTTCGGCCTGCATCTCGCGGAGCAATTGGGCGATGCGTTTGCTCTCGGGCACAAACCGAGCGTCACGCATCACCTCGGCCACCCGCCCGGACTCCAAATCACGATCGGCGCGCATGAGGTCTTTGGCGTGCACGACACCAACGATGTCGTCGATGCCATCGCCATACACGGGTATTCGGCTGTAGCCGTTGAGGATGACGACCTCGATGGCATCCGCGACCCCAAAGTTGTCGGCGATCGAGATCATGTCAGTCCGGGGCACCATCACCTGAGCAGCGGTGGTGTCGCCAAACTCGATGATGGATTCGATGAGAAGGCGTTCGTCCTCGTCGATGGCTTCGGACGCCGCGGCTTCTTCGGCCAGGGCGAGAAGTTCTTCTTCGGCGACATCGCCGTCGGGATCTTCTTCGCTCGGTTCGAATGCCAGCAGCTTGACCACGCCGTTGGCAAACCAGCGCAACGGGGCAATCGACGACACCACGCGGGCCACCGGCGCTATCGCCGTGGCACTGCGGTCGGGGTGTGCCAGCGACCAGCCCTTCGGAAGCGCCTCGGCCACGACGAACACAACCACGAGCTCGGCGACGAACACGCCGAGCATCGCGCCCGTCCCCCACCTGCGGTCGACCAGGACCGCCACGATGGTCGCGGCGCCCAACTGGCAGGCCAGCACAACCAACAGAAGGGGGTTGAGAACCTGTTCTCGTCGGTCGATGAGGGTGCGCAGGACTGCGGCGCCACGCTTGCCTTCCTCGACCAATGCTTCGGCTCGCGCGCTGCTGACACGGGTGATCGATGTCTCAGCGGCCGCCAGCAGCGCAGCTACGCCGATCATCACCAGGACGGCAACAACCCCCACGATCTCGCCGCCCGTCATGATTGATGATGCGCTGCGAGTAAGGCCTGCTCGCGCGATTTCATGAGGGTGGTTTCGTCCGGTTCGCCATGGTCGTGGCCCAAGACGTGCAACACGCCGTGCACGACCAGCAGGGCCAGCTCGTCGTCGACCGGTCGGCCATGTTCGGCGGCGTAGGTGCGCGCGACTGCGGGACACACAACGACATCACCCAACAACACGGGGAGGCCGTCCACCGCGTCGCCGGGGTCATCTTCGCCGTCGATGGGGAACGCCAGCACGTCGGTGGGGCCGGTGCCTTCCATATGCGCGACGTTGAGCTCGGTCATGGCCTCTATATCGATGAAAATGAGGTTGAGCTCGCCACGCCCGACCCCTTCGGTGGCCAACGAGCGCTGCGCCAGCTGCTGCCAACGGTCGTGATCTATGTCAGCTTCAGGATCGTCATCGGCGAACTCGCTCGAAACGACGACGGCAACAGTGTCAGTCATTACTGGGCGATGCCTTTGGGGTCGCCTTCTCGTAGGCATCGACGATGTCTTGCACGATGCGGTGCCGGACGACGTCTCGGCTGGCGAGGTGGGCAAACTCGATGCCGTCGATACCGCCGAGGATGCCTTCGAGCGCCCCGAGTCCGCTGCGTCCCCCGCCCACGTCTACCTGGGTGAGGTCGCCGGTAATGACAACACGTGACCCGAAACCAATTCGGGTGAGGAACATCTTCATTTGTTCGGGCGTGGTGTTCTGGGCCTCGTCCAAGATGATGAACGAGTTGTTGAGTGTGCGGCCGCGCATAAAGGCCAGGGGTGCCACTTCGATGGTGGCGCGTTCCATCATCTTCTCGACTGCTTCGGGCTCGAGGAGGTCGTGCAGCGCGTCATAGAGCGGCCGCAGGTAGGGATCGACTTTGGCCATGAGGTCGCCGGGCAGGAAGCCGAGCCGTTCGCCGGCCTCGACCGCGGGGCGGGTCAAGATGATCCGAGCGACCTCTTTGGCATGCAGGGCACGCACGGCCATGGCGACAGCCAGCCAACTCTTGCCGGTTCCGGCCGGGCCGATGCCGAAGGTGATGACGTTGCGCTCGATGGCCTCGATGTAACGCTTTTGGCCGGCCGACTTGGGGCGCACAATGCGGCCCTTTGTGCGGAACACTTCCGACGACAAGACATCGGCGGGCGATTCGTCGTCGCGGACCATGTCGATGGCGCGTTCGAGCGATGCTTCATCGAGGACGTGGCCTCGCTCGATCAGCAACACAACCTCGGACAGCAGCGCTCCGGCCTTGGTGGCTTCGGGGCCGGTGACCGTGAGTTCGTTGCCTCGGGCGTGGATCGTGGTGCCCTTGAACGCGTCCTCGATACTGCGCAGATTGCTGTCGCGCGGCCCCAAAAGGGACGTCATGAGGTGGTTGCCGGGGACGCTGATTTTTACGGTGGTGGAATCTGCCATATGTGGTGTTCGGCCAAGGGGCTGGGTACAGGGACCAGCGTAGGTCGACGGGGCCCCACAACCAAGGGCGCGGTTGAGAGACGCTATTTGGACACGCGGTGGGACAACCGGCGCCGCGCACCCGTACTCTTGGCGCCGTGAGTATTGGTGGCGATGATTTCTCGAGCGACGCGCTGAGTGATGCGTTCGGCGGGCCTGACGTGATGGCGGCGCTGACTCGTTGGGCTGCTGAGGCTCAAGTCGATGAAGCGGCCCGAGCCCGCTCGCGCGAGCGGTGGCTTCAGAAACAGGCAGAAGAGGAAACCACGTTCGTTTCGGTCCTGGCAGATCTGGCCGAACGCGACCGTGCCGTGCTGGTCCAGATGGCCAACGGCCGACGCCACCGAGGCATCATTGCCGTCCTTGGCGTCGACTTCGTCGGCGTCCGCACCGACACCGGCATCGACGTCTTCGTGGCACTGGATGCCATCGCCTCAGTTCGCAGCGGCCCAAACGACCCCGCTGCGCTGTCGGGACGGACCGTGGCCCTGCAGCTGTTATTGAGCGACGCCATCATCGCGATGGCCGAGGACCGGCCAAGGGTGACCGTCGCTACCGCAGCAGATGGCGTGATCAATGGCAACCTGCGCTCGGTCGGCCAGGACGTCATCACCATCCGAGTCGA
Organism: Acidimicrobiia bacterium; assembly: GCA_963854265.1. Classification (GTDB taxonomy): domain Bacteria; phylum Actinomycetota; class Acidimicrobiia; order Acidimicrobiales; family UBA8592; genus CAWKYX01. The sequence goes on along the minus strand of CAWKYX010000050.1, from coordinate 12,511 downwards.
CGGCGACACCCGGGCAAACATCTACGTCCCGATCCACGCCATCAGCGAAATCGCCACCGCCATCGACTGACCGCTCCATCGCTCGCTGGTGCCAGGCACCGCCGCGCGATGGCCATGCTGCCCACGAATTGTTAAACCAGGTCGTGTGATCAGCTGAAACCGGTTGCGGGGCTCAGTCTTTACCGGTGATGGCTTCGGGGTAGAGGTGTTCGAGGGTGCCAGGCTCGATGCGGCAACTGTCGATGAAACCGTCGACCTCACCCTCTTTCAGCCGGATGACTCGACCGAAGCGGTAGGCGGGCAGTTGGCCCTCGTCGATGAAGCGATAGAGCGTGCGGGGCGTCACGCCGAGCCTGCGGGCGGCCTCGGCAGTGCTGAGCCAATCGATGTCGTCGGTACTCACAGCTCGAGACAATACACCATCTTTGAACACATTTCGATACCTTCAATGCATTCTTCCGCTAGGTTCTGCGCCTAGCGAGCATGAACGCACCTGTGGCGCACCCCCGGTGTCAGGTCATGGATCGCTGGCAGAAGATCGGACCACCGACAGCGAAGGCCGCAAAGACGCCGTCGCGCGCCAGGCCGGGGCCCGCTTCGCCCGGTGGTTCACGTTGGTTGTTCCGATTGGAATGGCTCTGGTCGGCATGTCGATCGGTGACGGCCGGGCGGCCTTCGGCACCGACTACGGCCAGGTGCTGGTGGTAGTCGCGCTGCTCGTCATGATCGTTTGTTGGGCTGCTGCGAGCCAGATCATGAAGCTGCCCGACGAACAGCGGGTGTTCCCCGACCGGGTCGAGGCCTCATCATGACCCAACTCGAAGTCCTTGCAGGCCTGTTGCTCTTCGTAGGACTCACGTTGTTGTTGTCGCTGGCTCGGTGGTTTGGACGGCCGCCTCTTGTCGATCGCCTCCGGCCCTATTCGCCACGCGGCTTGCGGGTAGCACCGCGGCAAGGCTTGCTCTCGGTCGGCTCCTTTCGCGACGTCGTAGCCCCACTGGCCGAGGGCATCGGCTCGACCCTGTCACGCGTGTTCGGGATCTCCGAGGACCTCGACACCAAACTCCGCAGAGTCCATTCCCCGCTCGACTCCGGCCAGTTTCGAACCCGGCAACTGGGCTCAACATTGCTCGCTCTCATGGGCGGGATTCTCGTTCCATTCGCTCTCGGGTTTGCGGCCCCGGTCACGGTTCTGGTGGGCGTCGGAACACCATTGCTGACGTTCTTGGTTCTAGAGCAACAACTCGTCGCAGCCTCCGAGGCGCGACAGGGCCGGTTGTTCAGGGAGCTGCCCGTTGTTGCCGAACAGCTCGGCATGCTGCTCGCTGCGGGCTACAGCCTCGGAGCCGCGTTCCACCGCATCGCCGGTAGAGGCAGCGGTGTCGTCGCCGAGGACTTGCGCGTCGTGCTGGCTCGAATGCGTCAAGGCTTGTCGGAGACTCAAGCTCTTCGCGAGTGGGACGAACTCGCTGGCGTCCCAGCCCTCCATCGCCTTGTCGCAGTCCTTTCGCTCAACCGTGAAGCCGGCGACCTCGGCGCGTTGATCAGCGACGAAGCGCGCTCGATTCGCAGAGAGGCCCACCGCGAACTCCTCGAAGCCATCGAACGCAAAGATCAACAGGTCTGGATCCCGGTCGCCATCGCCGCGCTCATCCCAGGGACCATATTGATTGCCATTCCCTTCTTCCAAGCGATGAGGACGTTCTCCAATGCATGACTGGGCCGCACACTCGGTACCGGCATTCGAGGCGGAATTAGCCAGTTATCCACAGGCTGATATTGTCTGGCTCGCCGGTGGCGACACCGGTCGAGTCTGGGCACGACCAGACGGGCGAATGGTGGAATACACGGCTCCTCGGGGCCTCCATAAACGTGCACCAGAACAGGGAGACACATGCAACCTGCATTTTTGAAGGCATATACAACGTTTGCCGCGTGGTGAATGACGGCGACGGACAGCAAAGCCGCGAGCCGCCTGGGCGGAGATCGTGGCGAAGGCATCGTCTCGGTGGCGATTGCCGTCTTGATCATGGCTGCGCTGGGCGTTGTGGCCTACGGAGCGTTCGACGCGCTCTTTAACAACACGACCGATGCAGCAGAAACTCAGATCGGTCAGATCGGTGGTTAATCACTGAACGGGCTCTGGCCCAGTCGTTCCTCATGGAGCACCTCAACACCTCCTCGCCCAACCCCAGAGAAGCCACGACACCCGAGCGCGGTGTCGGCATCTTGAGTTCGGTATTCGGGTTGATGTTCTTCCTGGTCTTCATGCTGCTGGCCGTCCAGGTCATGTGGAGCCTGTACGCAACCTCGGTTGTCACGGCAGCGGCGTATGACGCGGGTCGCGTCGCCGCGCGTACAGGTGACCCGACCGCGGGCGAAGCCCGATTCGAGAACACGATCGGCGAATACGACGCCGACGTGGCCATCACGGTGCCGGCCGGTCCTGGCATCGTCACCGTCGTAGTCACCGGCGAGAATCCGACGGTCCTCCCCAGCCGGTTCGCCCGGGTCCTGCCATTTGGGACAATCAACCGCACTGTCGAGGTCCGCAACGAGGTGTTCGTCAGCGATGAGTGACCAAGCGCCCCGCCGGTTCCGCGTCGACAACGGATTCGTCGGCGGCGCCGAAGGCATCGTCTTCGGCATCGTGGTCTTCGTCTTTGGCATCTTGTTGATGTTCAACGCCTGGGCGGTGGTCGATACGAAGATGGCTGTGTCCTCGGCAGCTCGTGAAACCGCCCGAACCTATGTGGAATCGGACGGCAGCTCAGCCGCTGCGTTTGACGCCGGCCACAATGCGTTCGCAGCGACGAGCAACTTCGATCCGACCAGCCTGTCGGCACCTCAGATCGACGGCGAATTCAGGCGCTGCGGCCGAATCGATGTCACCTACACCTACACGGTTCCCGCTATCAGTCTGCCTGGCGGGTTCGGTTGGGGCGGAGGGTTCGAGGTGACGGCGACGCACTCGGAGCTGGTCGACCCGTTCCGCAGCGGACTCGACGGCGAGGCCCTATGCGATATCCCATAGACAAGCCGGTGCCGGCCATCAGAGCGACGCGTGCGCGATCAGATCGTGGAAGCGTGCTGTTTCTCTACCCGGTGGGGTTTCTCATCGTGGTCATGCTGGGCGCGATCACCGTCGATCTCGGCAATGTCTGGCTCCAGCAACGCTGCTTGGCAGACCCAGCTGACAGTGCCGCCAACGATGCGGTCACCTGCGGTCTCGACCAGGACGTGTTGCGCCAGCAGGGCACCGTCGAACTCGACGATGGACGAGTGTTTGACGTCGTCGCGGCATCGGTGGCGGGCCAGGGCCTTCCTCTCGAGGCAGCAGTCACGGGGATCACCATCGATGTCGGCCCCGGAGGGAACCCAAGCGTGACGGTCAATATCGAGTCCGACGCGGGCCTGATATTCGGCAACATCGTGCGCAGCGGCGGCATCGCGATCAGCGCTGAGGCCACCGCCGAGATCGTCGACGGCCCCTAAGGGGTGTCCCGAAGCCACGTCCGACTTGTCACCAAATTTGTACCAAACAGGCCCTGACGAGGGCGTTTCTCTCCGAATTTCGGGCTGTCGGGCTGTTGGGCTGTCTGGCTGTCATCGGGCCGGGAGCCCGGGCTCAGAGGTCGATGAGAATCTTGCCGACGTTGGCGTTGGCGGCCATGTGCTCTTGCGCAGCGGCGATGTCGTCGAGCAGGTAGCGAGAATCGATCACGGGCTTGAAATCGCCGCTATCGAACAGCGGCAGCATCTCGGCCACAAAGCGTTGTGTGATCGCGACTTTCTCGTCGATGGGGCGGGCCCGCAACACCGTCCCGATCAGGCGAACTCGTCCGACCAACAGGCGCATCAGGTCGATTTCGGCCGTGCCCGAACCCATGGCGCCAACCTGGACGATTGTCCCCTTGGTCTTCACGCACTTGATGTTGCGAACCAGATAGTCGCCGCCGATGACGTCGAGGACCACGTCGACCCCCACCGCACCGGTGAACTCTCGGACCTTCTCGACGAAGTCCTCGCTGGTGTAGTCGACACCCAAATCGGCGCCCAGGTCTCGACATGCCTGCAGCTTGCCCGATGACGCCGTGACCGCAACGCGGGCACCGACCCCTTTGGCAATCTGGATCGCGGCGGTTCCAACACCTGAAGCGCCGGCGTGCACCAGCGCGCTGCGGCCCGACGTAAGACCACCTTGGGCCACCAGGGCATCGAACGCGGTGATCCAAACTTCGGGGATGGCTGCAGCATCGGCCAGCCCAACCGACGTCGGAATCGACATGGTCTGGCGCTCGTGCACGGTCAGCTTCTCGGCATAGGCGCCGCCGCCAACGATGCCCATCACTTCGTCGCCAACGGCACGCTCGGTCACCCGGTCGCCCACCGCAACAACCTTGCCGGCAAACTCCATCCCGGGGATCTCGTGCTCCATGTTCGGGCCGGGGTAAAACCCCATGCGCTGCATGAGGTCGGCACGGTTGAGCGCCGTCGAATGCACCTGCACCAGGACCTCTTCGGGGCCCGGAACAGGATCGGGGACGTCACGAATCGTTAGGACCTCGGGACCGCCATAGGACTCCAACACCACTGCTCGCATTTCAGGACCCTCCGGTCGCCGTCTCTCGAAGTTCGTACTTCAACACCTTGCCCGACGCATTGAGCGGTAGCGCGTTCACCAGCTCGATTCGTCGGGGAACTTTGTAGTTGGCCATCTCGGCCCGACACCACGAGGTGATCTCACCGACGTCGGGTTCGGTACCCGCTGCTGGCACAACAAAGGCGCAGCCGACCTCACCCATCCGCTCGTCGGGGATCCCCACCACCGCTACCTGGCCAATGTGGGGGTGCACCAGCATCGTGGCCTCGACCTCGGCGGGATAGACGTTGAATCCGCCGTTGATGAACATGTCCTTCTTGCGGTCGGTGATGTCGATGTTGCCATTGTCGTCCATCACCCCGATGTCGCCAGTGTGTAGCCAACCATCGCTATCGATGGCCTCGGCTGTCTGGTCGGGATCGTCGAGGTAGCCCGTCATGATGTTGTAGCCCCGCACAACAATCTCACCCGGTTCGCCCCGGGGCATCTCGTTGCCGTCGTCGTCCGCTATCCGGACCTCCACCCCCGGCATCGCTCGGCCCGAGGTATTGGCGATGGTCTCGGGGTCATCGTCGTGTCGACACATCGTGGCCAGGCCCGACGACTCTGTCAGGCCATAGCCGGTCACCACCTTGTCGAAGCCGAGACGCTCGCGCATCTGGACGATCATCTCAACCGGGATTGCGGCGGCACCGGTAACGGCGAGGCGCAAGCTCGACGTGTCGAAGCTCGCGAGGTCGGGATGGTTGAGCATCGTCTGGAAGATCGCCGGCGGTCCCGGCAGCATCGAAACTCGATCCGGGCCCAACCGCTGCATTACTTGGGTCACGTCAAACACGGGATGGGGAAGCATGCACGCCCCCTTCATCAGACAGGCCAGCACGCCCGCGTTCAATCCGAAGGCGTGAAAGAACGGGTTAATGATCAAGTAACGATCGCCCGCTTCGAGGCCGACCACATCGGCCCAGTCGTTGTATGCACGACAAATCGCCGAGTGGATGAGTTGAGCCCCTTTGGGAGCGCCCGTCGTCCCTGAGGTGAACATGATGTGGCACAAGTCATCGCCGCTGACGGCGGCGGCGCGGGCAGCTCGATCTGCGTCGGAGGTTGCTTCTGCCCGGGCCATGAAGTCGGCGAACGCCGTCGTGCCCTCGGGGACCGCCCCACGGAGGACGATGATTTCACGCAGGGCCCCACCAACACCGGCCTCGCGAAGGAGGTCGACGTAGTTGATGTCCAAGAAGTCGGTCACCGTGAACACCATCTCGACCGATGCCCGCTCGAGAACAAAGCCGGCCTCGCGGCCCTTGAACCGCGTGTTGATCGGAACCAGCACCCCGCCGGCCGCATGCAGCCCGAGCGCGGCTACAGCCCACTCCCAGATGTTGGGCGCCCAGATCGCCACCCGCGAGCCTGGCTCTACGCCCGACGCCATCATTGCTCGCGCACTGCGATGGACATGATCACCCAGCTCGACAAACGACCAGTGCACGGCGCCGTCGATCAACGCATCGGCGTCACCGAAACGCTGCGCTGCGTCATCGACGAGAGCGGGAATCGTCTGCCACGGCGTGTCACTCATCGCAGCGGACACTACCTGCTCATGCCCTGTAGCCGGAGATGTCGAGCCGGCGCTGGGCGCCCCCCTCCAGAGGCCCGGGGCCGGCTCGACCCTCCTGCAGCGCCACCGAGGTGTGCCGCAGGTGACAGCCGAGCAGATTCGGCGCCTGATGTCCGCGCGTCTGGGCCAATCGTCACATGATCGCAACGTCGCCCACACGCGGCTGTCACGGTCGACATCAGACCAACCCAAACGTCAGATTTGAAGACGGCCTCAGAGCGCCTCAGCACGCGGAGCGACATGCCGATGAGTGCAAGGTGGCAAACATCGCCGACACCGGAAACATCCTCCGATCGCGTCCACGAGAGCGGGCACGCGACGCTGCGCAACGGCGGCGCCTCCTGGCTGTGTACGTGCTTGGTTCGACCGCGTGGGTAACGCTCGTTGGCCTGCCCGTGGAGAGGATGGTTATCCTGGGGTGGCTGTTCGGACTATTGGCGGTATCGGTATCCGATGACCCGGCCCGCCTCAAAGCGCTAGCCCGCGACTGGAGCGTGTTCGCTCTCCTGCTGGTTAGCTACCGCTACTCGGCTGGTCTTGCTGACGGCGTTGGACGCCCCGTGTTGGTTGGCGGGCTCGCCGACATCGATCGAGCCATTGGGCTGGGCAAGATCCCGACGGTTCGTCTGCAGAACACGTTCGACCAAACCGGAACGGCCCCGCTGTGGCAGGTTCCGCTTTCGTTCGTCTACGTCTCGCACTTCTTTGGCGTGCTGGTCGCTGCAGCTGTCCTGTGGTTTCGAGACCGCCCGGCCTGGATTGGGTATACCAAGCGGCTCCTGACGCTCGGCGCTGCGGCTGTGGCTACCTATGTGCTCCTTCCGGCAGCTCCGCCTTGGATGGCGGCCGAACAAGGCGTAATCGGCGCCGTCGAGCGCACACCGTTCCTGGGCTGGGAGCGCATCGGGCTTGGCATCATTGCCCCGGTCATCGAACAAGGCCGAGCCGTTGCCAACCCCGTCGCGGCGCTCCCATCGATGCATGCAGGCTTCGCGCTGTTTCTGGCAGTCTTCTTCTGGAGCCGAGTAGCGACGCCCGCTCGGATCGCCCTGGCCACCTATGCCGCAGCGATGGCGTTCATCCTCGTCTTGACCGGCGAGCACTGGGTGGCAGACGTCGCGTTGGGCTGGATCTATGTCGCGATCGTCATGACCGGCTGGTCCCGCTGGGACCGCCGCACGCCCCAGGCCCCAGGCCCCAGGCCCCAGGCCCCAGGCCCCAGTCCAGCTGACCCAACCGTCACCTGCCCAAACACCCCCAACCACCGAGTGACGCACCGTGCCTGGCACCAACCGTCACCCGCCCAACACCGCTGAGGATTGGTGAACCTCTACGCTGTTGCGGTGACCATGAAACGAAACACCCAGCGCGTCATTGCAGCTCTGCTGGTCTTCAGCATGATTGCTGTCCTCGTCATCGCAGTCTTCTCCAGCGCGGCGAACAGCCTGTCGGTCTGAGCTCGCACTGGCGAGCTCTGCTGCTTGGGCGCGGCCTCAGACACCACGGCCCCCCCGTGGCCACCGGACCATGCCGGACGGCCACTATCGAGCCACATCCCAGGCAGGGGCGATCGGCGGCTGCACACTGGATGGAACCTCCCGGCCCTCTTCCAACGTCTGACTGATCATGCCCATGAAACATCCCGACCCCCGGACCGCGTTCGTCGCACTACTGGCGTTGTTTGCGCTGCTCGCGACCGCATGCGGCGGCAGCGACAGCGTCGAGACCAAAGAACCCGAGCCCACCACAGCTCCCGCTGACCCAACGCCCGAGCCGACAACCGGATCAGATGGTGCGGCCGATGGTGTCGCCACCGATGACGGGACCGGCGCTGGCGACGACAACGCCGACGCTGATGACGACAACGCCGACGCTGATGACGACAACGACGCGGGCGGCGCCGACGAAGACGGTGCCGACACGGGGAACACTGATGAAGGAGTCCCTGTGGATAGACCCGTAACCGTACTCGTAGCGGTCGAGACCAGCGGCGGTTTCGTAAGCGTCAACACCGCGCTCAGCACCTACCCGAAGCTCGTCGTGATGAGCGACGGCGCGGTCTATCGCCCGGGCGACCAGATCGCGATCTTCCCACCACCACTCACGCCTGCACTCGAGTTGCTCCAACTCACTCCCGATCAGCTGTCTGCCATCACGACCGCCGTAGCCGCGGCCAGCGTCGTAGCCGCCGACACCGACTTCGGGTCACCGGCCATCACCGACGCCCCGACCACGGCCTTCACCGCCTTCGTCGATGGTGTCGCCATCGAGCTCGCCGTATATGCGCTGGACACCGACGACGCGATCGATGGACCGACCCAACAAGCCCGCATCAACCTGCGTCAGCTGATCACCGAGATCTCGACCATCGTCGACGGTGTCACCTCCACCGGCGTGCTTACCGAGCCTCCAGCCCTTGCTGCGCGAACATTCGCGGGGCTCACGTTCCAAGAAGACGCGCAGGTCCGACCCTGGCCGATCGAGAGCTTGCCCATGCCCCAGCCCGGTGGCATCGAGTGCGTGGTCATCACCGGCGAAGAGCTCAGCACGCTTTGGGCCGCCGCCGCGGATGCCACGACACAAACGCCGTGGAACATTAATGGCCAAGCCAAGGTTGTGGCCCTGCGACCGGTGTTCCCCCACGAGACCATCTGCAGCTGAGCCGGCAACGTGGGCGGCCCATAGACTCGACCGGCCATGACCCCCGCCACCAAAGCGCTCGACGCCCAAGCGATTGCTTTCGAGATCGTGGAGTACACCCACGACCCAGCCAACGACGAATACGGCAACGAGGCCGCCGTCGCGACTGGCGTCGACGGGTCGCAGATCTTTAAGACGCTGCTGGCCGAGCTCGGCGACGGCGAGATCGTGGTCGCCATCATCCCTGTCATCTGCATGCTGGACCTCAAAGCGCTTGCGCGCGCAGCGGAATCGAAACGAGCGGCAATGGCCGACCCCGTTATCGCAGAGCGACGGACCGGCTACGTCGTAGGCGGGATCTCGCCGTTCGGTCAGCGCCAGCCGCACCGGACGTTCGTTGACGAATCCGCGGTGCTCTACGACAAGGTGTACGTCAGCGGCGGCCGACGCGGTCTCGAAGTCGTCGTGGCACCGGACGCGTTCGACCAGCTCCTCGATGCGACCTTTGCCGATCTGACAGGATGACGCGCCCATGACCGACCCGTCGCTCCCCCACATGCCGCTCGACAACTTCCGCCGTCATGGCCACGAGCTCATCGACTGGATCGCCGACTATCTGGAGACCATCGAGGACCGTCCCATCACCCCCGCGGTAGAGCCCGGCGACATCCGAGCCAAGATCCCGTCCACCGCTCCGGCCACCGGCGAAGACATGGGTTCGATCCTCGCCGATCTCGATGACGTCGTGATGCCCGGCATCACCCATTGGCAGCATCCAGGGTGGTTCGCGTACTTCCCGGCCAGCTCATCGCCCGCATCAATCCTTGGCGAAATCGCTTCGGCCGGCCTGGCAGTGCAGGGCATGTTGTGGTCGACCAGCCCCGCCGTCACCGAAGTCGAGTCCGCCGTCATGGATTGGCTGGTCGACCTACTGGGCCTGCCGCCGACATGGCGCACCGACACGGGGCCTGGTGGCGGCGTGATTCAAATGAGCGCCAGCGACTGCACCCACACCGCCCTCGTGGTGGCGCGAGACCGTGCCGTCGCCCGAGGCGCCAGCCGAGACGACGTCGTGGCATATAGCTCTGCCCACGCACACTTCTCGCTCGAGAAGGGCAGCTGGGTTGCGGGGTACCAGCACATCCGGGCCGTGCCGGTGGACTCGACGTTCGCCATGGACCCCGCCGCCCTCCGAGCCGCCATCGAAGCAGACATCGCCGCCGGTCTCACCCCGGCGTTCGTGTGCTCGGCAGTGGGCACAACCGGCACAACCGCCGTCGATCCAGTGCGCAGCATCGGCGAGATCTCGCGCGAGTTCGACCTCTGGCACCACATCGACGCCGCTTACGCCGGCTCGGCGATGGTGTGCCCCGAGATGCGCCATCACCAAGACGGACTCGAGCTGGTCGATAGCTACACGTTCAACCCCCACAAGTGGCTCCTGACCAACTTCGACTGCTCGGTGTTCTTTGTTGCTGACCGGGCACAGCTGATTGGCACGTTGTCCATTGCATCGCCATTGATGAGCAACACAGCGTCAGACGATGGCGCCGTCGTCGACTATCGCAACTGGCACGTCCCGTTGGGCCGCAGATTTCGTGCCTTGAAGCTGTGGTTCGTGCTGCGCTCCTACGGGGCCGACGGGCTCGAGGCCTACATCCGCCAGCACCTGGGCTGGGCCACCGAGTTCACCGGCAAGGTCGAGAGCCACGCCAGGCTGGAGCTCGTGGCCCCGACCACATTCGCGCTCATCTCGTTCCGCCACGCTGGCGGCGACGAGGCCACCGCCGCACTCGCTGACACCATCAACGCCTCGGGCTGGGCACACATCACGGTCTCGGAGGCTGACGGCCGTCCCTTCGTGCGGGTCTCAATCGGATCGACATGGACCCAGAAGCGACACGTAGACGCATTGTGGGACCTGATCACCAACGCACTCGAGGAGCAGTCCTGATGGAACTCGACGAGGTCATGCGGACCACCTTTGCCTGCCGAGACTGGACCGATGAAACCGTCTCCGACGCCGACATCGAGTCCATCATCGAGGTCGCTCGCTTTGCCCCAAGCGGCGGCAACCGCGAACCCAACCGGGTGGTCGCAATACGGTCAGCCGATACCAAGCGGGCGCTCCGCCTTGCCGCCGAGCCAGCGATGCTGGTGTATTTCGGCCAGGTTACGCTTGGCGAGGCCCCCTGGAACACCGTCGTGCTGGTTGTGGGCGCGGACCTGTCCGTCGTAGCGGCCTTCGACTCGAGACTCGACCGAGTCGGCGTCGTCGGTGGCGCCTCGATCTACCCGTTCGCATGGAACATTCTGCTCGCCGCCCGCAGCCGTGGCCTCGGGGGCGTCTTGACCACCATGTGTGCTGGTCTGGAATCAGCCAGCCAGGACGCCGTGGGCTTCCCGTCTCATGTCGCGGTAGCGGCCGTGATCCCGCTTGGCCACCCCGTCAAACAGCTGACAAAGCTCCGACGGTCCCCAGTAGCGGACTTGCTGCGCTATGAGCGATGGAACGACTGAGCAGCCGGGTCAGAAACCGTCGAGGAAGTCGTCGAGGGGCACACCGAAGCTGCGAAGTGCCATCGAGACCATCGTGTATTGGCCGACAGCGAAGACCAGGTCCATCATCTGCTCGTCAGACCAATGCTCGCGCAGGGCCGCCCATGTCTGGTCGGCAACAAGCTTGTCGTAGTGGAGCTCGTCGGTGGCCTGCAGTACCAGCTTTTCGAGCGGCGACCACTGGGCATCGGGTCCGGCCTTGACGCGCTCGACCTCGTCCGCAGTGAGCCCCGCCTCGATGCCCATAACCCGGTGCTGCGCAAACTCGTACTCGGACTGGCACAGCCAACCAGTCCGAAGAATCGCCAGTTCACGCTCACGACCCGGAAGGGTGGACTTGGACAAGACATGGTTGGAGAACACCATCCAACGACGAGCCAGATCGGGGTGCTGGGCCATCGTGCGGAACACGTTCCATGGCCGGCCGGCATCAAGGAGCGGCTGCATGAGGTCGAGGGCCTTGCCTTTGAGTTCGTTGTCGCCCAGCGGCGGAATACGGGTGGCCAAGTCGTCAGTCATCGGCCGATCCTGACACACCTGGCCAGATCGGCGGGCGACGCCCGCCAGGTCACGCTGCAAGTGTGGACTTCGACCCGGGCCGCAGGAAGAACAACAACGCCCCAACAGCAACCCCACCCATACCCAGCAAGACCCAGCCGCCTGCTCCCCCGCCTGTTGACAGCTCACAGGTATCTGAGTCCGGAGTTGCCTCGGGGTCGAACTGGAACTGGAACCCGGTGTCAGCACCGTTGAGATCGCCGTCGGCGGTGGTAGCTGTAACTCGCACGATGTAGAACCCTGGAGCGACCTCGCCCAATACGGCTGCCGAGATCGTGGCCGGGTCTTCGGCGAAAACCACGTCGCCCATCGACACCGCACGTTCCCCGTTGTCGCCCAACAGGTCGATCCTGGCGCTGCCGTCATCCAACAACGGTGCCGCAAACGTGATCTCGACCTCATCGAGTTCGTTGACGATGTCGCCACCGGTCGGACAGCCGCCCACCGGTTGTGTGTGTGCACCGGCGGGAGCCGCCACGGCCCAAACGGCGCAACTCGCGATCATGGCGATCGCAGCGAACGTCTTGAGC